>JAPOKA010000035.1 GCA_029977865.1 bacterium | reverse complement strand
CCGATCGCCTCGCGACCGGTGTCCCGCTCTGGCGGCGGGCTCGACCTCGACTCGATCCGCGCGATTCCGTGGGTCTTCTCATGGACGCAGATGCGGGCGAACGTGCCCGGTTGGTTCGGAATCGGTTCTGCGTTCGCCGCGGTGGTGCTCGAGGACCAGGTTGCGCTCTCGTCCTGCCGAGCCGCGTACACCGACCGCGGCGGCTGCTTTCGGACCTTCATCGACAACGCGGCGCAGGAGATGGCCCGCGCTCGTCTCGAAATCGCCCGGTGGTACTTCGTCGGCGACGGTTCCGCCGCGGACCCCGATGCCGAGCGGCTGCTGAGGACGATCGAGTCGGAGTTCGCCGCGAGCGTCGCTGCGGTGCTCGCAATCACCGGCCGCGACCGTCTGCTCGCGCACAACCCCGTCATCGAGCAGTCGATTCGCGAGCGGAATCCCGACACCGACCTCATCAATGCCCTGCAGGTCGAGCTGCTGCGCCGCTGGCGCGACGAACTGCCGAGCGGCGAGTCCGATCGCGACGAACTTCAGTCGTTGATCTTGCTCTCGATGAACGCGATCGCCGCGGCGATGCAGAGCACGGGGTAAAGCCAGCTCGACCGCGACAAGTGAGACTCGGCTTCTCGCTGCGTCGAGGCGGCGGCGAGCCGTCGCTCACACCCCCGCCAGCACACCGTCGAGGATCGCATTGAAGGTCGCACTTGGACGCATCGCCTCGGCGGCCTTCTCCGGATCGGGCCGGTAGTAGCCGCCGACGTCGACGGGGCGGCCCTGCGCACCGATCAGCTCCTCGACGATCTTCGCCTCGTTCGCCTCGAGTTCGGCTGCGATCGGGGCGAAGCGTGCCGCGAGTTCGGCGTCGGCCTTCTGGTCGGCCAGCGCCCGCGCCCAGTACATCGCCACGTAGAAGTGGCTGCCGCGGTTGTCGAGGCCGCCGACCTTGCGGGCAGGCTCGCGGCGGTTGGCGAGGTACTGCGAGGTCGCCTCGTCGAGAGTCGTCGCAAGCACCCTTGCCGCTGCGTTGCCCGTCGCTTCGGCGAGATGCTCGAAGCTCGCGGCAAGGGCGAGGAACTCGCCGAGCGAGTCCCAGCGCAGGTAGTTCTCCTTCTCGAACTGCTGCACGTGCTTGGGAGCGGAGCCGCCGGCGCCGGTCTCGAAGAGCCCGCCGCCGTTCATGAGCGGCACGATCGAGAGCATCTTGGCGCTGGTGCCGAGTTCGAGGATCGGGAAGAGGTCGGTCAGGTAGTCGCGGAGGACGTTGCCGGTCACCGAGATGGTGTCCTCGCCCGCCTTCATCCGCTCGAGGCTGAAGCGACAGGCGTCCGCGGGCTTCTTGATGTGGAACTCGAGGCCGTCGGTCGGGTGCCGGGCGAGTTCGGGCTTCACCTTGGCGATGAGTTCGCGGTCGTGAGGCCGCTGCTCATCGAGCCAGAAGACCGCGGGCGAACCGGTGGCCCGCGCCCGCGACACCGCAAGCTTCACCCAGTCGCGGACCGCCGCGTCCTTGACTCGGCACATCCGCCAGACATCGCCGGCCTCGACCGCATGCTCATGGACCACGTTTCCGTTCGAAGCAACCACCCGCACCGTGCCCGCGGCGCTCACTTCGAAGGTGGTGTCGTGCGAGCCGTACTCCTCGGCCTTCTGCGCCATCAGCCCGACGTTGGGCACGCTGCCCATGGTGCGGGGATCGAACGCTCCGTGCTGCTTGCAGAAGTCGACGACCGCCGCGTAGACCCCCGCGTAGCAGCGGTCGGGAATGACCGCCTTGGCGTCCTGCAGTTCGCCCTTGGCGTTCCACATTCTCCCGCCGTCGCGCACGACGACCGGCATCGAGGCGTCGATGATGATGTCGCTCGGGACGTGCAGATTGGTGATGCCGCGATCGGAGTCGACCATCGCGAGCCCCGGCCCGTGTTCATGCACCGCGGCGATGTCGGCCTCGATCGCCTTGCGCTCCGCCTCGGGAAGTGCCGCGATCTTCGCCAGCACATCGCCGAAACCGTTGTCGGCATCGACTCCGAGGCGATCGAAGGTCGCGGCGTGCTTGGCGAAGACCGGCTTGAAGTACGCCCGCACCGCATGCCCGAAGAGAATCGGGTCGGAGACCTTCATCATGGTCGCCTTGAGATGCAGCGAGAACAGCACGCCCTTTGCCCGGGCGTCCTCGATCTCGCGCTCGAGGAACGAGACCAGCGCCTTTCGCGACATGAAGGTCGCGTCGACGATCTCGCCCGCCTCGGTCTTGAGGCCGTCCTTCAGGACCTTGGTCGAACCGTCGGTCCCGGCGAACTCGATGCGGAGCGTGTCGGCGGCGGCGAGGGTGGTCGACTTCTCGTTGCCGAAGAAGTCGCCCGAATCCATGTGGGCGACGTGGCAGCGACAACCGTCCGACCACGCCGCGAGCCGATGGGGATTGGCCTTCGCGAACTCCTTCACCGAACGCGGCGCCCGGCGATCGGAGTTGCCTTCGCGCAGCACCGGGTTGACGGCGCTGCCCTTCACCTTGTCGTACTTGGCCTTGATGGCCCGCTCGCCGTCGTCGGTGGGCTCCTCGGGATACTCCGGCAGGTCGTAGCCCTGGGCCTGCAGTTCGCGAATCGCCGCCTTGAGCTGCGGGATCGAGGCGCTGATGTTGGGGAGCTTGATGATGTTCGCCTCGGGCGTGAGGGCGATGCGGCCGAGCTCGGCAAGGTCGTCGGAGAGCCGCTGGGACTCGGAAAGGCGCTCGGAAAACGCCGCGAGAATCCGGCCCGACAACGAAATGTCGCGGGTCTCGACCGGCACCCCCGCTGCACCAGCAAAGGTCCGGACGATCGGCAGGAACGAATAGGTCGCCAGCGCCGGCGCCTCGTCGGTCAGGGTCCACAGGATGGGGGCGGAGCGAGTGGTCATGGCGTCTCTCTTCTGGCGGATCACCGTCGAAAACCGGGCGGACAACGCGGTCGCGACGGCGCGGGAGTGCCGCGCAGCTGCCGCGGTGGGAAGCCGCGGAGTGTACGGCGACCACGCCGCTCAGCGGACCGCCGGATTCCGCGAAACCGCCGACTCGAGCCAGGCTTCAAGGGCCCGGATCGGAGATGGATCGTCGAAGGCTCGTGCCGCGGCCGCAGCGATCGCCGCTCCGAGCCGCCGGCGGCGGGATTCGTCGCGGCAGAGTTCGACCGCGCGATCGCGGTACTTGGCCTCGCTCGCGACGATCAGATCGCCGCGGAAGGCACCATCGGGGTCGATCGTTCGCAGAATCCCAAGGGCGTGCCGGCGCCGCATGCACTTCCCGGGCAGGGTGAGCACCGGCAGGCCCGCCGCGATCGCCTCGAGGGTGGTGTGGCCTCCCGACCATCCGGGTGGGTCGAAGAAGAGATCCGCCGCGGCCAGCCGCGCCCGGAACTCGCGGGTCTCGAGTCGCGACACGAACTCGAGTTGCCCCTTTGGATCGGCGCCCGCCGCCGCGAACGCCTCCGCAAGCCGCGAACGAAATCGCGTTGCGGCGTTCACTTCGTTCGGAGCGAGGAACACCAATCGCGCCTCCGGCACCGCCGCCGCGATCTCCGCATACCCACGATCGCATCGCGGATGGTGCTTGTGAGGCGTCTGGGCGCACCAGCAGACCACGTTCTCGCGCGACCATCCCAGCCGCTCGCGCTCCGCAGCCACGGGAATCTCCGGCCGTGCGGCGCAGACGCCGAGTCCGGGCAGGCGGACGAGCTGCTCGAGGTAATGGTCGTCGCCGTCGGCGGGCTCCATCGCGTCGCTCGAGAGAAACCAACCCACCGCATCGAGCCCGGTCGACTCGGGATGACCCCACGCCACCGCCTGCACCGGCGCGAGCCGCACCGCCGCGAGCCGCGCCACGAGCGGATCGATGCCGACTTCGGGAATCAGGACCGCTTCGCACTCGAGCCCGCGGATCGTCCGCACCCACTCCGCAAACGGACGTGCACCCTGCTCGACTCGATCGGCCTGTGCCAGCAGCGATGCGCCGTACGGATCGGGCACCCTGCCGACGTCGATCGCGACCACCTCGAAGCGTGTTCGGTCGAGGTGACGAAGCCAGCCGTCCAAGAAGAGCCGCGCGACGACGTGGTCGTGCCAAAGCCCGGAAAGCACGCCGATTCGCAGCCGCGAAGTCGGTCGAACCTCAATCACCCGCGACGGATCGACGGGGTCGGCCGCGCGTTCGCACGCGGTCGCGAAGACCGATCCGAACTGCCGCAGCTCGTCTCGGTCCGGGTCGCAGAAGGCCGACCTGAGGAACGGCCACGGAAGTCCCTCGGGCTCGAAGGCCGCGAGCGCGTCGATGGCCGAGCCGGTCCCGCTGAAACGACTCGCACCGCCACCATGCGGATCCGCATCGTCGGCGGAGTCGTTCCCCTCCCCTCGGAGTTCTTGGGCCGCAGCGGCAATGTCGGAGCGGTATCGCGCGACGGCGGCCCCTGCCTCTGCCTCGTCGCGCGGCATGGCCGGCAGTCTCAGCACGGCGCGAACCATGAGGAGCGGCCACCGGGTGCTCGTGGAAGCAAGGCCCCGTTCGCAGGCAGCCATGGCCTCGTCTTCGCGGCCGATGGCCTGAAGAAGCTTCGCCAGCCGCGCGATCGCTGCCGGCTCGCCGCCACCCAACTCCGCAGCGGCGCGGGCGGGCTCGACTGCAGACTCGAGTTCCCCACACGCCACCAGCGACGTGGCCGCGGCTCGAGCGAGGTCGATTCGCCCGCGATCGAGTTGCCAGGCCCGCAAGCTCGCCCTCGCCGCCTCCAATGGATTCCCGCGTTGGGCAAGGACCTCGGCAAGCAGCTGCCAGGCGACCGGATGTGCGCCATCGGACCTCAGCACGCTGCGGAGCGACTCCTCCGCGGCAGCGAGATGTCCGCGGCCCCGCTCGATCAGCCCCCGCAGCAGGTTGGCTTCCGGATCGAGGGGGTCCGTGGCGAAGAGTGGCGCCAAGGCCGCTTCCGCGACCGTCCACTCGCCCGCCTCGATCGCAGCGGCGGCTGCGGCCAAGGCCGCTTCGCAAGGATCGATGGAGGGGTCGGGCGGGCGGGATTCCATGGCGAGTCCGGGGCCCGATCGGGCGCAGGAATCGACTCTACCGGTCGCCAGCCCAGCGGCGATCGCAGAACCCTCCGGTTTCCCCGCGGAGCCTCCCGGAGGCGATCCGGAGGGTCTCGCCTTGCCTCCGGGTGCCGCCCTCGGTACCTTTCCCGATTCCCCGATTGCCAGTGAAGGCGGTCGGCTTTCCGCCCCGTCCGCGTGCGAGGTCGTTGCCATGAAGGACAAGATCCACCCCGAGTATTTCCCCGAGGCCAAGGTCTACTTCCGTGGCGAGGTGGTCATGACCGTCGGGGCCACGGTGCCTGAACTCCACGTCGAAGTGTGGAGCGGCTCGCACCCCTTCTTCACCGGCCAGAAGGCCTTCATCGACGCCGCCGGTCGCGTCGAGCGCTTCCAGAAGAAGTTCGCGGGCGACTACTTCAGCAAGAAGAAGGGCAAGAAGTAGCCACATCCCGGTCCGATCCCCCTCTCCGCCGCCGGTCCGCCGGCGGCGGTGTCGTTGAGGTCCCGACTCGACGAGCCGCATGCCGCGGCCGCAGCGGAACGACTCCCGGTGTCCCTTGAAGTCCACGACAACCTCCGTCGCACCCTCGACGAACTGCTCGCCCAGCACGCCCTGCTCGGGGAGCAGCTCGGCGATCCCGCCATCGCCACCGATCACCGTCGCGTGCAGGCGATCTCGATTCGCCGCGCTGCCATCGAGCCCTTGGTCGAGCGCTGGCGGCGATTCGTGCGGCTCGAACGCGAACTCGACGAGGCCCGTCGAATGGTCGCGGAGGAGCGCGACGCAGAGTTGGCAGGGCTCGCGAAGGAAGAGGTCACCCGGCTTCGTGAACAAGCCTCATCCGAACTCGAGTCGGTGCAGGAACAGCTCGTCACCGCCGACGACGACGCCGTCGGCGCGGTGATCCTCGAGATCCGCGCCGGCGTGGGCGGCGACGAGGCCGGCCTCTTCGCGGGCGATCTGCTCGAGATGTACCGCCGCTTTGCCTCCGGACAGGGCTGGCAGTACGAGACGCTCGACGCCGCGCCCGGAGAGGCTGGCGGCATCAAGCATGCGGTGGTCGCGCTCAAGGGTCCGCGGGTCTTCGCAGACCTCGCGTTCGAGGCCGGCACCCATCAGGTGAAGCGAGTCCCCGCCACCGAGGCCCAGGGTCGCGTGCACACCTCGACCGCCACCGTCGCGGTCTTGCCCGAGCCAGAGGCGATCGAGGTCGACCTCGATCCCGCCGACGTCAAGGAGTCGATCACCACCGCGCAAGGCCCCGGCGGGCAGAACGTGAACAAGGTCTCGACGGCGGTGCATCTCATCCACCAGCCCACCGGCATCGAGGTGCGGATGCAGGAGACCAAGAGCCAGCAGCAGAACCGCGAGCGGGCCTGGCAACTGCTGCGAGCCCGCCTCTACGCCAAGCAGCAGGCCGAAGCCGCGGCGCGGAGGGCGGAGGCCCGCAGCGACATGATCGGCACCGCCAGCCGCGCCGAGAAGATCCGGACCTATCGCTTCAAGGAGAACCTCGTCAACGACCATCGCCTCGGCGAGTCGTTCAACCTGAGCGAGGTGCTCTCGGGCGACCTCGGCCCGATCGTCGCGGCGCTGCGGCGTCGAGAGGTGGCGTCCCGGCTCGCAGCACTCTGAGCGCAGGTTCGTCGGATGCTCAGGCCAGCCCGGTCGCGCCCATCGCCGGCAGCGCCGCCTCGAGGAATCCGTCGAGGTAGCGCTCGGCGAAGATCCGCACCGCCTGCTCGGTGCGATCGCAGCCGGAACCCCACATCACCGCCCGCACCCGCGGGTACTCGGGATCGAGATGGATCCGCAGGGCGTCCTCGAGGACGAGCATCTGCGGGATTCGAACCGCATGGTGGGCCGCCGCCGCGTTGACGCTCGGATCGCCGACCACGATCGAAGGCTGCTGCGTCAGCAGGCGATCGTTCAGGTACCAGAGATCGCTCATCACCATCGGCACCACCCGGCGCGAACCCGCGGAAGGCCCGAGATGTTGGACGAGCCGACGGCGAATCGTCTCCACCAGCCACTCCGCGATCGGTCGATCCTCGCACTCGCTGCGGAGGTGAGCGCCGACCACCACGCAGAGCAGGTCCTCGGTGGTCCAGTCGCCTCGCAGGGGCAGAGCCCTGCGGCGTTCCGCGAGCGCGGCATCGAGCGGTCGTTCCTGAGAGTTCGCGGATGGAATCGAAGCACCGTTCATCGCGTGAATGTCGGCGTTCTTCGCGTGCTGCCTGCAGAAGCCCCCGCCTGCGGGCCGCGTTGCCGAGGAGGGCGGACCCGATCGCAACGAAGTGCGGCGCGAGTCCGAGCACGGGCCGGTCTGCATGCGAAACCGCCGCCCCGACGGCCTCGTCCAATTGGCCGTGGCGGTACTGGCATCCAGACGAACACACCCGAGATGCCGACGGTGCTCGCCCCGGCGGCTCCACCGGCGCTTCCTCCCGACGAGGCCGCGGGCGTCGACGGCGCCTTCCGACGAGCTTGGAAGAGCGCCGACGTGATGCCACCGGCGTCCTGCCCCTGCGGGAAGGCGATCGCCGCCCGCTGACTCGCGTCCGCATGCGTCGCGTTGATCGCTTCGCCGCCGTCGCGCGTCGACGGCGGCGATCGGTCGCGCCGGTCTGCGGTCGCGAACGGTCCGAGATCAGTGCGGCATCGGGAAGCCGCGGCAGAACTCGCGCACCTCTGCCCGCACCGCCGCGGTCGTGGAAGCCTCGCCCTTGCCGGCCATGGTTCGGTCGATCCACTCCGCCACCTGAACCATCTCCGACTCCCCGAGCCCGCGTGTCGTCAGCGCCGGCGTTCCGAGCCGCAATCCGCTCGTCACCATCGGCGGCCGAGGATCGTTGGGAATGCCGTTCTTGTTGACGATGATCCCGGACTCCTCGAGCCAGCGTTCGGCATCGGCGCCGGTCAGTTCGGCGTCGCGGGCTCGCAGGTCGACGAGCATCAGATGGTTGTCGGTGCCTCCGGTGCAGAGTCGGTATCCCCGCTCGGCCAAGGCCGCCGCGAGCGCTCGGGCGTTGGCGACGACCCGGCGGCAGTAGTCGGCGAACTCCGGTTGCAGGGCTTCCCCGAAGGCGACCGCCTTGGCGCCGATCACATGCATCAACGGTCCGCCCTGACTTCCGGGGAAGACCTTGCGGTCGATCTTCTTGGCCAGTTCCTCGTCGTCGGTCAGCACCAGGCCGCCCCGCGGTCCACGGAGCGTCTTGTGGGTGGTCGTGGTCACGACATGGGCGTGCGGAAACGGCGAGGGATGAACGCCGCTCGCGCAGAGCCCCGCGATGTGGGCGATGTCGGCGAGCAGGTAGGCACCGACCCGATCGGCGATCGCGCGGAAGCGGGCGAAGTCGATGGTTCGCGGATAGGCCGAGAAGCCGCAGATGATCACCTTGGGGGTGTGCTCGACCGCCAGCGCCTCGATGCGGTCGTAGTCGAGCAACTCGGTCTCGGGGTCGAGGTCGTAGTCGACGATCTTGAAGAAGGTGCCTGAGAAGTTCACCTTGAGGCCGTGGCTCAGGTGTCCCCCTGACTTGATGGGCAGGCTCAGCACGGTGTCGCCCGGGTTCATGAGCGCCATGAACGCGGCGATGTTGGCGTTGGCACCGCAGTGCGGCTGCACATTGGCGAATCGGCACTTGAAGAGCGCCTTGGCCCGATCGCGGGCGAGATCCTCGATGGTGTCATGGAACTCGCAGCCGCCGTAGTACCGCTTGCCGGGGTAGCCCTCGGCGTACTTGTTGGTGAGCCAGGTTCCAGCGGCGTGCATCACCGCCGAAGTGACGTGATTCTCGCTGGCGATGAGTTCGAGGGTCGAGGCCTGTCGCTCCGCCTCCGCCGCGAGCAGCCCCGCCACCTCGGGGTCCTGTGCCTGCAGAAGTTCAAGCAGCGACACGGAGATCGAGTCGAGGTTCGCAACCGGGGCCGGCGAGATGGTTTCGAGCGGAGTCATGGGGCGATCCTAGTCCGGGCAGCGGTGGAGGTCGGGGGGCTCGTGCGACCGCGAATCATCGGCGGAAGCCGGCAGATCGCTCGACCCGGCACATCGATTCCATCGCCCTTCCCCGCTACAAATGGCGGGTTCGACTTCGCTCACCCTCGGAACTTCTCCCATGCGATCGCCCCTTGTCGCCGCCTTGGCCGGCTCGATTCTCGTTGCGACCGCGACCCTCGCCGCCACGGATCCGCCGGCGCAGTCGGCATCGGCGCTGCGGCTCGATGGCGACCGCAGCGATTGGTCGGCGATCGCCGAGGCGGTGACCGATCCCCGCGGAGATGGCGATGTGCCTTCCGATGCGCCTGAGGTGTTGCGGGAGCTCGACCTCGGCGGCATCCGCGTTGCAGAGACGCCCGATGCCCTGTGGCTTCTGCTTGAGATCGCGACCCGGCCCGTCAACGTGCAGAGCCTGCCGGAACCGGCCTCGATCGAGATCGCCATCGACGCCGACGCAAGCGACAAGACCGGCGAGGAGCGCGGGGCGCTCACCGGGGCCGATCTCGTCCTTCGCTACTGCCCGCGGAGCGGCACCCCCCGGACCGGCCGCGGCGCTTCGGTGCAGCTCATCGAGCGCGACGCCGCGGTGGGAGGCGGCCGCGACCGAACGCCGGTGCCGCAGGCCGTCGGCGTCAACATGGCCCCGAGCACGGCATCGACCTGGCTCGAGCTGCGACTCGATCGACTGGCGCCCGACGCGCCGAGCGATGCTCGAGGCATCCGCTTCGGCAAGAAGGTGCGAATCGCGGTGCGAGTGCTCGGCGCCGATGGCGCGATTTTCGACGAGACGCCGGTTGTCGAGTACGCCTTCAGTGGGAAAGCCGACTCCCCGGTTCGCATCGCCCACGCGCTCGCGGCCGACACCGAGTCGACGCTGCGTGTCATGTCCTGGAATGTCGAGCGCGGCTCGATGTTCAAGACTCCCGAGGCATTCGCCGAGGTCTTCCGAGCCCTCGCGCCCGACGTCCTGCTGCTGCAGGAACTCGACGGCACCGCGACCCCCGAGCGGCTCAAGGGCTGGCTTGACGAGCGGATTCCCGTCGAAGGTGGCTGGAAGGTGGCGGTTTCGGGGGGCGATCTGCGGGTCGCGGTCGCGGCCCGAAAGCTCCTGCCCGCGTCGGAACTCGCGTCCGTGCAGCGACCTCAGCCCAACGGTGCTCGCCCGGTGCGAGTGGTCGGCGGCATCGTCGAGTTGGGGTCCCGGCGGGTGCTGGTCGCCTCAGTCCATCTCAAGTGCTGCGGCTCGATCGGCAGCCGAGAGGACCTCACTCGGGAAGCGGAGGTCGTTGCCATTCGCACCGCGGTGCGCGAAGCCCTCGAGGAAGCGGCTCGCAACCGTCGTCCGATCGACGGAGTGGTCATCGCCGGCGACTTCAACCTCGTCGGCGGAGGACAGGTCCTGACCGCCGCCGCCGAGGGGATCGACCTCGACAGTTCTCCGCTTGAGATCGCCCCGCTCTTCGGACCCGATGGTCTCGCCAACCTGACTTGGCGCGACATGGGAAGCGAGTTCATGCCGGGCCGACTCGACTACCTCCTCTTCAGCGACTCGCGGCTCGACCTCGTCGACGGCATGGTGATCGATCCGGCGGTGCTCGTTCCCGGCCATGCCATCGAGCAGCCGAGCGATCATCTTCCCATCGTGGCCGATCTGCGGTGGAAAGCGGTCGCCGGCCGCCGACCGTGAAGCATGAAGTGATCGCCACACCGTCCGCCCGCAAGCGCGTCGACGAGATCACGACCCCGGTCGGCCGATTCTGGTTTGGCGCAGACCCCTCCAACCGGCCCGTCGCGGGATGGAGTGCTCTCGAGCCGAGGCCCGCATGGGTTGCGCCGGCTCCGGCGGCGTGGGACCTCCGTGATCGGCTGCGGGCCTACTTCGAGGGCCACGGGATCCGGTTTGACGACCTACCGCTTCCAACCTCGAAGTCGCCATTCGCGGCAGCGTGCTGGGACGCCCTTCGCCGCTCGCCACCGGGCTCGGTGACCACCTACGGGCGGCTTGCCTCCCAGGTCGGCCGACCCGCAGCCGCCCGAGCGGTCGGGAACGCCATGCGAACGAATCCCGCCCCGGTGCTCGTCCCCTGCCACCGCGTGCTGGCGGCAAGTGGCCTCGGGGGCTATTCCGGGAGCCGAAATCCCCGGAGTCCGCGACTCGCCGTCAAGCGATTCCTGCTCGAACTCGAGGCCGATATGAACGCGGGTTGCCTTCAATGACCGGCCTCGTTGGTCCGATGACCTCTTTCCCGGGCTCGCTCCTCGCCGGCCTGTTCCCTTGTCTGAATTGGAGTTCGCAATGAAGCTCACCATGGTCGGCACCGGATACGTCGGACTCGTGACGGGAGTCTGCTTCTCGGAGACCGGCAACGAGGTCACCTGCCTCGACACCGACTCGCGGAAGATCGCCATGCTCGAGGCCGGCAAGAGCCCGATCTACGAGCCCGGACTCGACGACCTCATCGCCCGCAACCGCAAGGCCGGCCGCCTGCACTTCTCCACCGACAAGGCCACCGCCTACGACGACGCCGACGCGATCTTCATCTGCGTCGGCACGCCGAGCGACGAGGACGGCTCGGCGGACCTCCAGTACGTGCTCAAGGTCGCCGAGGACATCGCGGCGGCCCTCGATCGGCTCGGACCCGGCCATCCCCCCAAGACCGTGGTGGTCAAGAGCACGGTGCCGGTCGGAACCAGCCACAAGGTGCGAGATCTCATCCGCAGCCGCACCAAGGTGCCCTTCCACATCGCCGACAACCCGGAGTTCCTCAAGGAAGGCGATGCCATCAGCGACTTCATGAAGCCCGACCGGGTGGTCTGCGGCGTCGAGGAGGAGGCCGCCGCCCGGGTCATGCGCGACCTCTACGAGCCCTTCGTCCGCCAGGGCCACCCGATCCTGATCATGGACGTTCGGTCGGCGGAGATGGTCAAGTACGCCTCCAACGCGATGCTCGCCTGCAAGATCTCCTTCGTGAACGAGATCGCCATGCTCTGCGAGCAGTACGGGGCCAACATCACCGCGGTCCGCGAGGGCATGTGCGCCGACCGCCGCATCGGCAACCAGTTCCTGCACCCCGGCCTCGGCTACGGCGGATCCTGCTTCCCCAAGGACACCCTGGCGGTGGCGTCGATGGGCCGCGAGGTCGGCTTCCCCTGCCGCCTCAACGAGGCGGTCCACGAGGTGAATCAGCAGCAGCGGACCCTCTTCTGGAACAAGATCGAGCAGGAGTTCGGCTCGAATCTGACCGGAAAGACCCTCGCCTTCTGGGGGGTCGCCTTCAAGCCTCGGACCGACGACATCCGCGAGGCCCCCTCGGTCTCCCTGATGCGAAGGGCGATCGCCGCCGGCGCCTCGGTGCGAGCCTTCGATCCGGTCGCGCTTGAGAATCTTGCGGGTGAACTTCCCCAAGCGATCCGGGTCGACGACATGTACGAGGTCCTCGACGGGGCCGACGCGCTGGTCATCTGCACCGAGTGGAACGAGTTCCGGACCCCCGACTTCGCCGAGATCTCGCGACGCCTCGCGGCTCCGATGGTCTTCGACGGACGGAACCTCTACCGGCGTCAGTTGATGGAGGATCATGGCTTCCTCTACATCTCGGTCGGCCGTCCTCCGGTCCGACCGGCGGGTGCCAAGGCCCACACCTGAGCCCTCGGATCGCTCGCGGCGCCGGCGGCGAGGTCGCAAAAAAGCCTGCAATTCCCGACCCCAACGCCTTGGCGAGGCGCCGCTGTGGCAGTACCTTCCCGCGGTCGACCGGCCACGGTGGCCGTGACGCGACACGAACGGATTCGCCTCCGAAGCGAAAGGATGCATCGAATGGCCACGAGAACCGCCACCAAGAGCAAGAAGTCGTCCGCCTCCAAGCCCCGCACCAAGTCGGAGATCTTCTCCGCCATCGCAGAGAAGACTCAGCTCACCCGCCGCCAGGTCTCGTCGGTGTTCGACCAGCTCGCGGCCGAGATCAAGCGAGACATCGGCAAGCGCGCCGGCGGCAGCATCTTCAAGGTGCCCGGCCTCATGAACATCAAGGTCGTGAACAAGCCCGCCACCAAGGCTCGCAAGGGCATCAATCCGTTCACCGGCGAGCAGATGACCTTCAAGGCGAAGCCCGCGAGCCGCAAGGTCAAGATCCTCGCGACCAAGGCCCTCAAGGACATCGTCGCCTGATCGACGAACGATTCGTGCGCATCACGCCCCGCTTCGGCGGGGCTTTTTCGTGCGCTGCGATGCTCAACGCGCGCAACGACGGCGCCTCGCCGCCGCACCGTCTCATGGATCAGTCGTCGCGATCGTCGGAATCGCCTTCTTCAACCGGCGATTCCGCCGGCTCGGCCTGCAGCGCGTCCTGCAGGAACGACCATCGCAGCCGCTGCATCGAAGGGCTGCCGATGCCGTGCGCACTGTCGGGGAAGAACATCATCTCGAATGGACGATCGAGCGCCTGCAGCGCCGCCGCGAGCTGCCAGGCGTTGGCGGGATGCACGTTGTCGTCCACCATGCCATGGATGATGAGCATGCGCCCGCGAAGGTTGCCGGCCTGCTTCACCGCCGAACTCGCCTCGTAGCCCTCGGGGTTCTCATCCGGAAGGCGCATGTAGCGCTCGGTGTAGATGGTGTCGTAGTTGTGCCAGTCGGTGACCGGCGCGCCGACCACGCCCGCCGCGAAGACCTCCGGATGCCGCAACAGCGCCCACGCCGACATGCTGCCGCCGTAGGAGAAGCCCGCGATGCCGACCCGCGCGGCGTCGAGGTACGGCCGCTCGGCGCAGAGCTGCCGCACCGCCGCGGCCTGATCGTCGATGTCGAGCTGGCCGAGCTTGAGGTAGGTCGCAGACTCGAAGGCCTTGCCTCGGCCGGGGGTGCCGCGGTTGTCGATCCGCGCGACCACGAAGCCGAGTTCGCACGAAGGATCCGCGGGCCGGTAGCGGTTGGAGACGGTCGCCACGGTGGGGCCGCCGTAGACCTCGACCAGCAGCGGCCACGGCCGCGACTCGTCGAAGTGGGAGGGGAAGTGCAGGGTGCCGTAGAGATCGGTCTCGCCGTCGGCAGCCTTCACCGTGAACATCTCCGGATCGCGCAGGCCCAGCCGATCCGCCCATTCGCGTTCGCCCTCGGCGAGGGTCGCGAGGTGCCGACCGTCGTCGGCGAACAGCTCGGTGCTCGGCGGGTCTGCGAGCGATTGGCCGACCGCGGTGATGCGACCGCCGCCGTCGGAGATCCGGAAGCTCGAGTAGGTGCGGTCGCCGGGAGTGAGCTGCCGCTGCTCGGTCCCGTCGAGGTTCACCCGGCAGAGTTGAGAGTCGAGCGGGAAGTCCCCGCAGCGGGCGGTGAAGTAGAGCACTCCGCCGTCCTCGTCGACCTCGACGATCGACTCGACCGGGAATTCGCCGCGGGTGAGCTCGGCGAGCCGGCCGCGCTCGAGATCCCAGAGCTCGTAGTGGGCGAAGCCGGACCGCTCGCTCTCCCAGAGGAATCGGTGGCCATCGCGCAGGAATCGCATGGTCGGGCGATGGTCCTGCCACGTCGCTTGTTGCTCGGTCAGGATCACTCGGCTCTCGCCGCTCGCCGGATCGGCGGCGAGCAGCTCCAGCACGTCCTGCCGGCGGTTGAGCCTGAAGAAGAGGAGTTCGGTGCCGTCGGGGGTGAAGGCGACGTTGTAGATGTAGCTCTCCGGATCGTCGCCGGTGTCGACCTCGACGGTACGGTTGGCGGAGAGGTCGAAGATCCGCAGGCCCGCCACCGGATTGGGATCGCCCGGCTTGGGGTAGTGCTCGGTCATCAACTCGGTCCGCAGATCGGTGAGGCCCGAGAGCAGGAAGTACTTGGGCACCTGCGAGTCGTCGAAGCGATAGAACGCCAGGTAGCGCGAGTCCGGCGACCACCACATCGCGGAGTCCTGGTCGAGTTCCTCGCCGTAGACCCACGACGCGCGGCCGTAGCGGATCTCCGCGGTCCCGTCGGTGGTCACCGATCGTTCATTCGAACCGTCGGCCTCGGTCATGACCACGTTGTGGTCGCGGTGGATCGCCACCAGACGCCCGTCCGGAGAGGCCTCCCGCGATGCCTGCCGTCCCCGCATCGCCCGACGCCGATCGCCGCGGCCATCGCCGTCGCCGCCGGTCGCCTCGGGAACCGCCTCCGCCTCGACCTCGACCACCTCGCCGCCATTCCAGGGAAGCGAGAACCAGGCGTTTCCGCGTCGGAAGTAGATCGCCTCCGCGTCCTCGGCGAACCGCACCTCCGCCACCTCGCCTCCGCGTCCGATCTGTCGCAGTCGATTCTGCACCAGCCGATAGCGCTCGGCGCCGGGGAGCGAGTCGAAGCCGTCCGCCGCGAGTGCGGAGCTGATCGCGAGGAAGGGAACCAACACCACCGCCATGGCGGCGAGGCGAACGCGGCGGATCATGCGCAGATCTCCACGGCAGTGCGGGCGACGGGCGGGCTCGGTCGGCGGCTAGCCGATTCGCGCCACCCGCCGGAAGGACTCGAGACGCTCGTCGAGGTCGCGACGAGCGATGCGTCTGAGGCCATCGAGACCGAAGGACTCGATGGTGAAGCTCGCCAGAATGGTCCCCCACGACAGACCGGCCTGCAGGGTCTCAAGGTCGGTGCGGCCGACCGCGGCGATGTGGCCCATCATGCCGCCGGCAAAAGTGTCCCCGGCTCCGGTCGGATCGACCACCCGCTCGATCGGCGAGGGAAACGCCGGCACCGTCGCCACGCCGTCGCGATGCACGAGCACCGCCCCGTGTTCGCCCTTCTTCACCACCACGAACTTCGGCCCCATCTCCACGATCGCCCGCGCCGCGGAGATCGCGTTCGGGATCTCGGTCAGCAGCGTCGCCTCGGAGTCGTTCAGGATCACCCCGTCGATCTCGCGAAGCAGCGCCCCGAGATCCTCGCGGGCGATGTTGATCCAGAGATCCATGGTGTCCGCGACCGCGAGCCGCCGCTTGGGGAACCCCGCGAGAAAGGTCCGCTGCACCGCCGGATGGCTGTTGGCAAGGAAGACGAACTCGCTGTCGGCGTACTCCGACGGCACCGGTGGAGGCGGCTCCTCAAGCACCCCCAACTCGGTGAAGAGGGTCTCCCGGCGATTGAGGTTGTCGAAGTAGCGGCCGCCCCAGGCAAAGGTGCGGCTTCCGGTGCGAACCTCGATGCCACGCGTGCAGACTCCCGCAAACGAAGCAAGCGAGGCGCGGTGCGGTTCGGGCCAGTCGCCGCCCACCGCTGCCACCAGCCGCACCGGGCCGAGGAAACTCGCTGCCGCCGCGAAGTAGGCGGCTGATCCTCCCGCCACGCCTTCGACGTTGGCGGAGGGCGTGTGGATGGTGTCGACGCCGATGGTTCCGGTGACCGCGAGAGGCATGGGGCGAGTATACGGGCGAGCGAGTTCGCGCTTGCCCTGCCGACCCGCGCTCAGCCCTGCACGGCACGCCGCATCTGAATCTCTTCCTCCGCGTCGGAGCGCAGGAAACTGCGGCTCCAGCCGAGCCCGATGGAGACGCCGCAGAGCGCCCCCGCCGCCCAGTCGAGCGGCATGGGGTAGGCGAGGCGCGAGAGGCTTCCGTCGACGAAGCGATCGGCGATCGATCCTTCGAGTCCGCGGGCCGCGAAGGCGGCGCCAGCGGCGCCGGCGAGCAACGGCACGCAGAAGAGCAGGGCCGGCTGGCTGCGGGGCGCGAGCACTCTGCCAAGCACGCCGACCGTGATCGAGGCAAGGAGGGTGGCTCCGATCGCTTGCCCCTTGAGCGGTGTGGTCTCGAGCAGCCAGATCACCGGCACCGCGACGAGGCCCGCCGCGAGAAAGAGGAGCAAGCCGGGGCCGATCAGGTCGGCCACCATTCCCCGAGGCGAAGGAGGCACTTCGGGCAGGCCCCCGGCTGCGGAGATCACCACCACCGCGATCAACGCCACCACGCCGGCCCAGATCAGCGTCTCCAAGGCCATTGACGAGAGCGAACCGCCCGCAAACGCGAAGTCCTCGATGGTGCCGCACTGCATCGAGAGCACCGCAAGCGAAGCACCGACGACGAAGAGGCCCCGCGCGGGGTTGAGGACCCGTCCCACCACGATCGCGATCACGACGACGGGCACGAGCAGCGCCGCCACCACCATCGCCGCCTGGGCCGGAGACTCCGCCAGCGCAAAGGTCGGACCGGGGACGCCCCAGACCGAACCCAGGACTCCGACCGAGAGTCCGAGGGTCAACCCGCCAACGAGCAGAGCGAGAAACTGAAGAGCGGACTCGGCGGCGGACTTGAGCATCGGCATCGGACTCCGGGTCGCGCGGCGTCTGGAAGTCCCGGGCTGCCCGGCCGGGCACGGGGCGGTCGTCCGCGTCACCTATCATCGGTCTCCCGCCCCCCCCCGCAGCACTCGCCGGATCGCCTCGTGGCCACACCATTTCTCGCTGGCGCCCGGCCCTCCCGATCGTTGCCGCCGATCGTCCTCGACGGATCGCCGCTCTCGATCGCCGCGGTCGAGCAGATCGCGGAGGGCTCCTGCACCGTCACCCTCGCTCCCGACGCCCGCCGTCGCGTCGACACCGGTCGCACGCGGCTCGAGCGAGCCCTCGCCGGCGGCGCCACGATCTACGGAGTCAACACCGGGTTCGGATCGCTCGCCCGCGTGCGGCTCGGCGAGCATGAGCTCGAAGAGGTGCAGCGGAACATCGTTCGCTCCCACGCCTCGGGGGTCGGACCGCCGCTGCCGAAGCCCTTGGTGCGCGGATTGATGGTGGTGCTCGCGGCGAGTCTTGCCCGCGGACACTCGGGCGTGCGAACCCGTGTCATCGAACAGATCCTTGAGATGCTCAACGAGGATCTGGTTCCGGTGGTGCCCGCGCGGGGATCGGTGGGAGCTTCGGGCGATCTCGCCCCTCTCGCCCACGTGGCGTTGGCGATGCTCGGCGAAGGTGCTGTGGTGCACTGCGGGCGGAGCGTGCCCGCGGGCCTGGCCCTCCTCTCGGCAGGCCTTGAGCCGCTGCGCCTCTCGGCCAAGGAGGGACTCTCCCTCCTCAACGGCACCCACCTGATGGCCGCCTCCGCCGCCCTCTCGCTGGCGGCCATCGATCGCCTGCTCAATGCCGCAGAAGTCGCGGCCGCGATGGCGATCGACGCCTGCCGGGCGACCGACGAGTTCCTCGATCCGCGACTGCACGAGATCCGGCGCCAGCGTGGCCAGCAGGAAGTGGCGGCGCGGATCCGCCGCCTGCTCGACGGGTCGCAGATCCTGCCGGCCCACGCCGAGAACGACCCGCGGGTCCAGGACCCCTACTGCCTGCGGGCCACTCCGCAGGTGCTCGGCGCCGCCGTCGACGCGATCGCCTTCGTGCGCGAGGTGGTCGAGCGCGAACTCGGGGCGGTCACCGACAATCCGCTGCTCTTCGAGGCCGATGCCGCCGCGGAAGCGCTCTCGGGAGCCAACTTCCACGGCATGCCGCTTGCGATCGCCCTCGACGCCGCGGCGATCGCGGTCTGCCATGTCGCAGGCATCTCCGAGCGCCGCATCAACTGGCTGCTGAGCGCCCACGATCCCCAGAATCCCGTGCCACCACACCTCGGCACCCGACCGGGCGTGCAGAGCGGACTCATGATCGCGCAGTACGCGGCCGCAGCCTGCTGCAACGAACTGCAGACCCTCGCCGCGCCCGCATCGGTGGGGAACATTCCCACCTGCGCCGGCATCGAGGACTACAACTCGATGGGTGCGACCTCGGCTGCGAAGTTGCGAACGTCGCTCGAGTGCGCCCGCAGCGTGATCGCCATCGAACTGCTGGTGATGTCGCAGGGCCTGGAATTCCAGCGTCCATTGCAGAGCGGCGGCGGAGTCGAGCAGGCTCACGCGGTGATCCGAGCCGCGGTTCCGCGGCTCGATGGCGATCGCCCGCCCGCTCCCGACATCGCTCGGATCGAAGGCCTGATCGACACCAACGCCTTCCGCTTCTGACCTCGTTCATTGAGGCGGATACCCGGGCGTCGGCGCGTTGCCTAGGGGGATTCCGTGGAGTCTGCTTCTCCACCATCACGGTGGCGATGACACCGGCTTCGCGTGAAGGCCCTGTCGACGTCGAGGATCCCAACGATGAACCGCTCCTGGCTGCTCGCTTCCTGCGTGTTGTCGATGTCTGCGACCCCCCTCCCGGCGCTTGCTCAACTTCCCGATCAGGGCGCGCCGATCGCGGGCGCCAACCTCGGTGAGGGCTGGTGGGTCGAAGACGAGTTCGTGGTTCAGCTCTCCGCCGGCGTCGACCGCATCGCGGCCGGGCAGGCCGATCCCGATCGCGGCCGCTTCGGGCTGCAGGCGCTCGATCGCGTCCTGGCCTCCGCCACCGTGCAGTCGATGCGCCAACTCTTCCCGGGCTCGCATCAGCCCGGTGTCGCAGCTGCCGATCCGGCCAAGCTCGACCTCTGCGGATTCTGGGTGGTGCGGATCGATCGCGACAAGATCGATCTCGACACCGCGATGCGGATCGCCGCGAGCGATCCCTCGGTCGCCTCGGTCGAGCGAATCGGCGTGCATCCGGTCTCCCAGTCCGGGCCGATCGTCCCCAACGATCCCAGCTTCGGCAGCCAGTGGTTCCTGAATCAGACCAACGACGCCGACGTCGACGCTCCGGAAGGCTGGGGCGTGGCGGTCGGCAATCCCGGCGTGATCGTGGCGGTCGCAGACACCGGGGTGCGGTACTACCACCGCGACCTCGGCGGAAGCGGCGGCAGTCCCACCAATCCCTTCGGAGCCCGCGGCAACCTCTGGATCAACACTGCGGAGGCCAACGGCGTCGCCGGCATCGACGACGACAGCAACGGATTCGTCGACGACGTGGTCGGCTGGGACTTCGTGACCAATCCCACCAACTGCACCGCCGGCGAGGACTGCTCCGGCGCAGACAACGACCCCCGCGACTACAACGGCCACGGCACCCACTGCGCGGGCATCGTCGCGGCCATCACCAACAACGGCACCGGCGTGGCAAGCCCGGCCGGCGGCTGGAACTCCGGCTCGCTCGCCCCCGACGCCAACGGCGTTCGCATCATGAGCCTGCGGATCGGCTGGGATCCCGGCTACATCCGCATGGACTTCGCAGCCAGCGCGATGTACTACGCCGCCAACCACGGCGCCCGCATCATCTCCTGCAGCTGGGGCAGCTCCGACTCCGGCGGCCTCGCCGCCGCGGCCACCTACTTCATCGACGCGGGCGGCATGATCTTCACCGCGGCGGGCAACGCCAACAATCAGACCGCTTCGTATCTCGCAGGCCGCAACGACGTGTGGAGCGTCGCGTCGACCGCGAGCAACGACACCAAGTCGAGCTTCTCGAGCTACGGCAGCTGGGTCGACATCGCAGCCCCCGGCTCGTCGATCTACAGCACCTACCACTCCTCGAGCAACCCCAACTCCGACGTCTACGCCTCGCTCTCCGGCACCTCGATGGCCACGCCGCTGGTGGCCTCGATCGCCGCGACGGTGTGGGCGGCGAATCCGAGCCTCAATGCCGCTCAGGTCTGGGGCCACGTCCGAGACAGCGCCGACAACATCGACGCGATCAATCCGAGCTACGTGGGCCTGCTCGGCTCCGGCCGCGCGAACCTCCACAACGCCTTGCTCGCCGCTGGCGGCAGCGGTGGCGGCGGCGGCGGTGGCGGTGGCGGCGGTGGCGGCGGCCCGGTCAACGACGACTGCGGCGGCGCCATCTCGATCGCAGAGGGCTCGACCCCCTTCGACACCACCTCGGCCACCGACAGTCAGCCGAGCCTGCCTTCCGCCTGCGATGACGGCTACGGCACCTCGATGGTCGCCGACCTCTGGTTCAGCCATCAGGCTGCCGACACCGGCACCCTGACCATCTCGACCTGCGGCGCGGCAGACTTCGACACTCGACTTGCGATCTACGACGGCAGTTGCGGCAGCCTCACCCTCGTCGGCTGCAACGACGACGCCACCGGCTGCGCCGGCTTCACCTCGAGCGTCTCCTTCGCCGCGGTCGCCGGCGGTCAGTACCTCGTTCGCGTCGGCGGCTACTCCGGCAGCGGCACCGGGACCCTCTCGGTCTTGCTCGAGGTCGCGACCTGCGGCGACCCCGAGGCGGGCGACTGCTGCACCGCGAACCCGACCCCGGGCTGCAGCGATGCAGACTGCTGTGCGAGCGTCTGCGCCGCCGATCCCTCCTGCTGCGACCTCGGTTGGGATCAGACCTGCGCCGAGCTCGCCGGCATGAGCTGCGGGCAGTGCGCTCCCACCACCGGCACCGAGATCTGGATGGCGCTCGCAGGCGGTCCGAGCCTTCCCGGCATCGGCACCGTGTCGGCGTCGGATCTGGTCGCCTACAACCTCACCACCGGCGGATGGCGGCTGGTCTTCCGCGGCGCCAACGTCGGCGCCGGCTCGCTCACCATCGACGCCGCGGCGCGGACGGGCGATGGAGACCTGCTGCTCTCCTTCACCGCCGCCTCCTCGATCGCGGGCCTCTCCGGCGCCCCGTCGGGGACGAACTTCGACGACTCCGACATCCTGCGATTCCGGCCGACCGGCACCGGCGAAGGCACCGCCGGCTCCTGGTTCTTCCACTTCGACGGCAGCGATGTCGGCCTCACCACCAACGGCGAGGACATCTCCGCCCTCGGCCTGCTGCCCGACGGCCGGCTGCTGATCTCGACCCTCAGCGGCGGCAGCGTCCCCGGACCGGGAAGCATCGCCGCACAGGATCTCGTGGCCTTCACGCCGACGAGCCTCGGCTCTGTCACCGCAGGAACCTGGGCCTGGTACTTCGACGGCTCCGATGTCGCGGTCTCGGCCAACTCGGAGAAGCTCGACGCCGCCGCGGTGATGCCCGACGGCCGCCTGCTGCTTTCGACCACCGGAAACTTCTCGGTCTCCGGAGCCTCGGGAACCCGCAGCGACCTGCTCGGCTTCGAGGCCACCTCGACCGGCGCCACCACCGCCGGCATCTTCGAGGTCATCGCCACCCGATCGCAGATGGGTTTGCCGAGTTCGGCGAACGTGATCGGCTGCTTCATCGTGGAAAACCCCTGACCCACCAAGCGGGGCAGCCTCCCCGACCTGTCCTCACGCACGCCCGCCGGTCCGCGACTTCGGTTGTGACCGGCGGGCGACGTTTTTGGACTTCGCGGAGCGCGGACTCGCCGAACCGATCTGAAGCGAGCGACTTCTATACTCGCCGCATGACCTCCCCCACCACCGCCTCTCACCGTTCCGTTCGCGCTCCCCGCGGCGCGGAGAAGACCTGCCGAACCTGGGCCGCCGAGGCGGCGATGCGGATGCTGATGAACAACCTCGATCCCGAGGTGGCCGAACGCCCCGAGGACCTGGTGGTCTACGGCGGTCGCGGCCAGGCCGCCCGCTCGTGGGAGGCCTTCGACGCGATCGTGGCCTGCCTGCGCGACCTCGCTGCAGACGAGACCCTGCTGGTCCAATCGGGCAAGCCCGTTGGCGTCATTCGCACCCACGCCGACGCACCGCGAGTGATGATCGCCAACTCGAATCTGGTTCCCCACTGGGCGACCCAGGAGCACTTCGACGACCTCGCCGCTCGCGGCCTGATCATGTTCGGGCAGATGACCGCGGGAAGCTGGATCTACATCGGCACCCAAGGCATTCTCCAGGGCACCTACGAGACCTTCGCCGAGTGCGCGCGGCAGCACTTTGGCGGCACCCTCAAGGGCACCCTCAACGTCACCGCCGGCTGCGGCGGCATGGGTGGCGCCCAGCCGCTCGCCATCACCATGAACGAGGGCGTCTGCCTGATGGCGGAGATGTGCCGGGAACGCATGTCCAAGCGGATCCACGACCGCTACCTCGATCTCGAGATCGACGACCTCGACGCGGCGATCGATCGGGCGCTCGACGCGAAGGCCAAGGGCGAGTCGATCTCGATCGGCTGGCTCGGCAACGCCATCGACCTGCTCCGTCGGCTCGAGGCGCGGGGCATCGTCCCCGAGACCCTCACCGATCAGACCTCGGCCCACGATCCGCTTGCGGGCTACTACCCCGAAGGACTCGAACGCGAGGAGGCAGATCGCCTGCGCGAGGATTCACCCGAGCGCTACACCGAACTGAGCATGCGCAGCATGGCCGAGCATGTTCGACTCATGGTGGCCTTCCTCGATGCGGGCTCGAAGGTCTTCGACTACGGCAACAACCTTCGCCAACGCGCGCTTGATGCCGGCTTCGCCCGCGCCTTCGACTTTCCCGGCTTCGTGCCCGCCTACATCCGGCCCCAGTTCTGCGTGGGCCGCGGCCCCTTCCGCTGGGCGGCGCTCTCGGGCGATCCCGCCGACATCCAGGCCACCGACGAGGCGCTGCTCGAACTCTTCCCGCACGACGAGAGCCTGCACCGCTGGATTCGCATGGCCCAGAAGCGGGTGGCGTTCCAAGGCCTTCCCGCCCGCATCTGCTGGCTCGGCTACGGCGAGCGCGACCGCGCCGGACTTCTCTTCAACGAACTCGTCCGCAGCGGCAAGGTCTCCGCACCGATCGTGATCGGCCGCGACCATCTCGACTGCGGATCGGTCGCCTCTCCCAACCGCGAGACCGAGGCGATGCTCGACGGCACCGACGCGGTGAGCGACTGGGCGATCCTGAACTTCGCCACCAACATCGCCAGCGGCGCGAGTTGGGTGAGCTTCCACCACGGCGGCGGGGTTGGCATCGGCTTCAGCCAGCACGCCGGACAGGTGATCGTGGCCGACGGCACCGACGAAGCCGCGGCGCGGCTGCAGCGGGTGCTCACCAACGATCCGATGATGGGTGTGCTGCGACACGCCGACGCCGGCTACGAACTCGCCCGCGAATGTGCCGACCGAACCGGGGTGCGCATCCCCGTTCGAACCTGGTGATGCACGCTCACCCGGTGGTGGTCGCCCGCTCGAGGCGATCGAGGATGGCTGGCCAGAGTCCGCCCGAGCCGAGTGGACGCTCGATGAGGATGGTCCCGAATCCCGCCTGATCGACTTCGCGCAGCACCGCATACAGCCTCGAGGCGTAGTGCTCTGCGTCGGCCGGCATGGCCAGCCGCGCATGCGGCGGCGGAACCTCGATCGGCGAGATCGCCAGCACCACGCACGGAGGTCGTTCCTGCCGCAACGCCCCCGGCAGCAGCGAGGTCGCGAGCAGGCGGGAGGGAGTGCGCGGCGAGTAGTGGCGAGCCGCGGTTCCGGGGCTGGCGGCCTGTTCGCGGATCGGTGCCGCGTCCACTGGTCCGATCACCGCGGCGATCTGCGCTTCGGTGACCGCGCCCGGCCGCAGGATCCGCGGCGGCGTGGTGGTGAGGTCGAGCACGGTGCTCTCCACCCCGACGCGGCTCGGGCCACCATCGATCACCAGCAGTTGGGCTTCCTCCGGGAAGTCGCTCAGCACATGCAGCGCCGAAGTGGGCGAGAGATGCCCACTGCGATTGGCAGAGGGCGCAGAGACCGGTCCTCCGAACGCTTCCAAGAGCGCCAGCGCCACCGGATGCGCCGGTGCCCGGACGCCGATGGTGTCGCGACCGCCGGTCGCCTCCGCCGGCACCTCCGGACGCTTGGGCAAGACCAGCGTGAGTGGGCCCGGCCAGTACTGCCCTGCAAGCGCTTCCGCCGCAGCCCGCTGCACCGGCGAGGGCGCCGTTGCTGCGTCGAGATCTCCGATGCCGCGGATGTGGGCGATCAAGGGGTTGTCGCCGGGCCGGCCCTTGAGTTCGTAGATCCGCGAGAGCGCAGCGCGGTCGAAGGTCGAACCGCCCAGACCGTAGACCGTCTCGGTCGGAAAGGCCGCGAGGAAGCCCTGACGCATCCACTGCGCCGCCAGTCCGATCGACTGGGTGTCCGCGGGGATCGCATTGGTGGCCGAGGGCGTCATCGAGCGGCACTGCCCGTTCAGCGAACCGCGGCGAGTTCGTCCGCAGCGCTCGGAGTCGAGATCTCGATGCGATTCATCGCCAGGCCGGTGCCCATGACCCGACCGAGCTCGGCGATGGCGACGTTGTATTCCACCAGCGCCGAGACCTCCTCGAACTGGGCGATCGCCAGGCCGTTCTGCCGCTGGAACTTGAGGTTGAGGAACTCCGGCGTCAGGCTCGCCCGCGTCCGCTCGAGCACCTCGAGGGCGCGGAGGTTCTCGGCCTGGGCGATGCGGAAGGAGCGGGCCTGTCCGATCAACCGCCAACCCGCGAGCAGATCGCGCAACGCCACCCGCACCTGGAAGACGGTGTTCTGCACCGCTTCGCGATACCGCAGCACCGCCGCAGATCGACGCAACCTTGCCTGCCGGTACTCGGCTTCCGCGGCGCGATTGCCGATCGGCTGGCTGAACCGCAGCCCGACCACGTAGTCGATGAAACTGGCCTCGCCGACCTCGCTCCACGCCGGACCGAAGTCCTCGCCGAGGCCGAAGTAGGCCATCTCCGCGGCAAGGTCGAGCTGCGGCAGCCGACCGTTGTCGGCGACGATCTCGCGGATCGAGGCGTCGTCGATTCCGAGGACGGCCTTCTGCACCAGCGGCGACTCCTGCACCGCGGTGGCGAGGGCTTCCGGAAGGTTGTAGACCAGCGGCGTCGTGACCATCCAGTCCGAAGGAACCAGCGTGGTCTCGGCTCCGAGCGGGAACCTCGGGTCGTTCAGGATTCGCTTGAGATCGTCGACCGCCACCGCGACCCGGCGTTCGGATCGGATGACGTCGGCCTTGCGGCGCTCGACCGTCGCAACCGCATCGGCGAAGTCTGCGAGGGTGACGTCAAGCTGCTGGCGGCGCTCGAGAATGTCGCGGACGTTCTCACCCACCTCGACGAGCCAGCGCTGGATCACCAGTTCCTGGCGAGCCAGCACCAGCCTCCAGTAGGCCTGTTGTGCATCCGCCACCACGCCGAGCAGCCGCTCGCGGAGATCCTGAAGGCTGCGGCGATCCTGATTGCGGGCCAAGGCGATGCGGGCGGTGTTCACATCGGAGCCGAAGCCACGGAGAAGCGGCTGCTCGATCGAGAGGGTCAGGGCGGCGTCCCACGCGGGATTGGGGTCGAGGGTCAGGCCCGCGAGCAGGTTGTCGCTGCGATCTCCGCCGGCGGTGACACTCACGGTGGCACCAGAGGGCAGGAATTGGCTCAGTCCGGCTTCGTAGGTGAAGATCCGCTGGTCCTGCCCGCCCGGGTTCACCTCGATCGGAGGGCCCCCGCTCGGCGGGGTGACCAGCACCCGCTGCCCGGGCTCGTCGATGCGAGTGAAGCCGGTCCCCGCCACGAGCACCGCATCGAAGATGGCCTCGGCCTTGACCACTTCGGCCTGGCTGATCGCCTCATCGACCCGCGCCACCTGCACCGAGAGGTTGTTCTCGACTGCGGCGACGATCGCCTCGCGGAGGCCGATCTTCGCCTCTCGCGGCGATCCACCGAGGAGATCGGGTCCGACGTCGAGTCCGGGTCCGCCGTCGATCGACTGCGGCCCGACCCGCTCGAGCTGCTCACGACGCCCCGCGAGCGCCTGCTCGACCGGGGTCGGCTCCTCGACGAACTCGACGGTTTCGGAGTCGTCGAGGGCCGGAAGCCCCTGCCGGAGCGAGGTCTCGGTGACCACCTGCTCGAGCGGATCACCAAGCGTGCTGCGCCACGGGCGGCTGCAACTGCAGATCGTGGCAAGTGCCGCGGCCGCCAGCAGGATGGCCGCGAGGCGGCGCGGACGACGCGATGGCGAATGGCTCGGCGCGTGGAGGTGCATGCGAGGCAAGGATGGTAGTGGTTCGCGGTGGGGAATCCATGTCCTCGACTCGAGCTTGATCCGCAAGTCGCCCTCGAGTTTCGCCCCACACCCAACGCGCCCGCGGTAGCATTCGCCCATGCCGATCACGAACTCCCGCTCGCTTCGATCCGCAGTGCTCTCCGTTCTCGCCATCCCAGCCGTCATCACCGGGCTCGCCGCGGCGCAAGGCGCCTCCGGCCCGCAGTGGCATCGGGTGTCGAGCGACAACGCCTTCATCCGCTGCGACGCCAGCGCCACCGTCGCCTATCCCGTCGGCCGTTTGCCGCGCGACACCATGGTGCTGGTGCTCGAGGATCGCTTCGGCTGGGCGAAGGTCCGACCGGATGGAGACGCCTTCGATCGCCTCAGCGGATTCATCCCCGCCACCAATGGCGTGGTCGCAGATGACGCGTCGAAGGTCACCCTGAGCATGGTCACGCCTCTCAAGGCCACGAACTTCGCGGCCAAGGAGGACCCCACCCGAAGTTGGAAGGAGATCGCGCGGCTCGACGCGGGAACCACCCTCGAGCTCATCGAGACCGTGGTCAAGGACGATCAACGCTTCCTCAAGGTGAGACTGCCGGCCAACGCCGAGGTCTGGATCAACCAGTCGTTCCTTGTCGCCGCCACGCCCGCGGAAATCGCGGCGTTGAGCGCGACGGCACAAGGCGATCCGGAGCCCGCGTCGAATGGCGACCTGGAGTTGATCGCTGCAACCTCGACGGTCTCGCCGTCGGTGGTCGGCGCCGATCCGATCGCATCGCCGGGCGACGAGACCGATCTCGTGGGCGATGATGTGCTCGTTGGAACGGCGGCGGTCGTGGAGCACCGCGAGCCGACCCTCGATGACCTGGAAGCGGTTTGGAGCCGATTCCTCGACTCCGAGGCGGACGCCGCCGACGCGATCGACTTCGTCGAACTTCGAGATCGATACGTGACGCTCGCGTCTGCCTCCGACTCGAGCGCCTCGGTCCGCGGTCGTGCCCGCCTTCGTGCCGAGCAGATCCGACTGCAGTCGGAGATCCAGAACCGCGTCTCCGAGATCAAGCGGCTGCAGGAACAGAGTCTGATGGACCTGCAGGCGATCCGCGAAGTGCGCGAGGTGATGGAGTCTCGCGGCGACTACGAAGCGGTGGGTCGGCTGCATGCCTCGCTCGTCTACGACGGCAAGCGGCTTCCGCTGCTCTACCGAGTTCAGGAGCCCGGCGAAGGTTCGACCATCGCCTACGTGATCCCGACCCGCGACTTCAAGCTCGCCGAGATGACCGGGCAGTTGGTCGGGGTTGCGGGCGATCTCCGCTACGACGAGGCGCTGCGTCTCAACCTCATCACCCCGCGGCGGGTCGAGATCCTCACCGAGGTCGCTCCATGAGCGCATCGGGGCGTTAGCTCAATTGGGAGAGCGCCGCCTTTGCAAGGCGGAGGTTACCGGTTCGATCCCGGTACGCTCCACGAGTCCGATCGCCGCCCCGGGCCGTCATCCGGCCCGGGCGGCGGTTTGGCTTTTTGGGTCAGTTCGGCTCGCCAGTCGCCCCGCCCGCCGCCTCAACCTCGCGATGTTGAGCCAATACAGAAGTCCCCGCTCGCACCCGCTGATTCCGGCGCTATCTATGGGGAGTTCACCCCATGCTCCCCACGGAGGGGTCTCGCTGGGTGGACGGCGGACGCACGGGTGCGATGGAACGCCTCTTC
>JAPOKA010000034.1:20562-30341 GCA_029977865.1 bacterium | reverse complement strand
GGCATGCCCTCGGCGTGGATGTAGGAGATCTCCTTGAGCTTCAGCGCGCCTTCGAGGGCCACCGGGTAGTTGTAGCCACGGCCGAGGAACAGCCAGTTGTCGCGCTCGACGTACTTCGCGGTCGCCTTCCGGATGTCGTCGCTCTGGCAGAGGATCCGCTCGATGTGCGCCGGAATCCGATCCATCTGCTCCATCAGCTCGCGAACCGCCTCGGCGGAGAGGTAGCGACGACGGCCGACGAACGCGGCAAGCATCGTCGCAACCGCCACCTGACCGAGAAACGCCTTGGTGCTCGCGACGCCGATCTCGGGACCCACTCGCAGGTAGACCCCTGCGTCGGTCTCCCGCGAGATGCTCGAGCCGACGACGTTCACGAGGCCAAGCGCGAGCGCACCGCGCTGCTTCGCCTCCTGCAGGGCCGCGAGGGTATCGGCGGTCTCGCCGGACTGGCTGATCGCGACGACGACGGTGCCCTCCTCGACGATCGGATTGCGGTAGCGGAACTCGCTCGCGAACTCGACATCGGTCGGGATCTTCGCGAGGTCCTCCATGAGGTACTCGGCCACCATGCCCGCATGGAGCGCGGTGCCCTGCCCGATGAAGATCACCCGCTTGGCGCGGGCGAGATCGCGGGCGAACTGGCTGACGCCGCCAAGCACGATCTGGCCGCTGCGGAGGTCGAGCCGGCCCTTCATGCACAGTCGCATGGCGCTGGGCTGCTCGTGGATCTCCTTGAGCATGAAGTGGTCGAAGTCGCCGAGGTCGATCTGGTCGAGGTCGAACTCGAGCTCGCGGATCTCGGCGGTGACCGGCACGTTGTCGACGGTGGTGGTGCGGAACGAGTCGCGGGTGAGCCGCGCGACGGTGTAGTCCTCGAGCGTGAAGGCCTGGGTGGTGTGTGCGACGATCGCCGACGAGTCGCTTGCGACGACGTACTCGTCCTTGCCGACGCCGACCATCAAGGGGCTGCCCTTGCGGGCGACCACGAGGACCTCCGGCTCCTTGGCGCAGACGACCGCAATCGCGTACGCGCCGGTCACTTCGCGAAGCGCCGCCTGCACCGCCTTCTCGAGGTCGCCCCGGTAGAGCTCGCCGATCAGATGGGCGAGCACCTCGGTGTCGGTCTCGGAGGTGAAGACGTGGCCCTTCTCCTCGAGGTAGCGCTTGAGTGTCGCGTAGTTCTCGATGATGCCGTTGTGGATCACCGCGATGCCGTGGCCGAGCTTCGCGTCGTCGCGATGGGGGTGCGCGTTCGCCTCGGTCACGCCGCCGTGGGTCGCCCAACGGGTGTGGGCGATGCCGATGCCGCCGTCGAAGCCTCCCTGATTCTCGACGACGCGCTCGAGCACCGAAACCCGACCGACCGCCCGCGCCGACTTCAAGCCGCCGTTGAGGATCGCCAGACCCGCAGAGTCGTACCCCCGATACTCCAGGCGCTTCAGACCTTCAAGGAGGACCGGCAGGGCTGGCCGACGACCGATGTAGGCGACGATTCCGCACATGGGTAGGTGACTCCGGGGGGTCGAGTCCGGCCGAGACGATTCTCAGACCGAGTCGGCAAACCGCCGATTCCCGGGTCATCGAACCGATCCGATCGCAGGGTGACCTGCAACCGGCAATCCACGATCGGATCGTAGACCTGGGATGGCCGAGTCCACAGGTAACCGGACCGCCTCGCCGACTCGTAGCATGGGCCCATGCCCACCGACCTCTGGCAGGAAGGCCGCGTCGAACGCCGCCGGGCCGCCGAGCCCCTCGCGGAGCGGGTTCGTCCGGCCACCCTTGACGAGGTGGTCGGCCAGCCGCGGCTGCTTGGTTCTGGCGGCTTCCTTCGACGCCTCGTCGCGACCGGAAGGCTCGGTTCCCTCGTGCTCCATGGCCCGCCGGGAACGGGGAAGACGACCCTCGGCCGCCTGCTCGCAGCGGCAGTCGATGCCCACTTCGAGTCGGCCCACGCGGCCTTGATCGGCGTCGCACGCATTCGCGAGGTGATCGCCGAAGCCGGTCGGCGGCTTGAGGACTCCGGGAGGCCGACGGTCCTCTTCCTCGACGAGATCCACCGCTTTTCCAAGGCGCAGCAGGACTCCCTGCTCGCCGACGTCGAACGCGGCACGCTCTCGCTCGTCGGCGCGACCACCGAGAACCCCGGCTTTGCGGTCAATGCGGCGCTGGTGAGCCGGTCCGCGCTTGCCGAACTCGTGCCGCTCGGTGCCGCCGAGGTCCACGAGGTGCTCGAACGAGCGCTCGTGCATCCACGCGGGTTCCCGGACCTTCGCGTCTCGGTCGAACCGGCAGCACTGGAGATTCTTGCCGAGCGATCGATGGGCGATGTGCGGCGAGCGCTGACGGCGCTCGAGATCGCGGTTCGCTCCGCGACCCCGCTCGACGCCGGCAACCCCACCCAGGTCGAGGTCAGTCTCGACGACGTCGAGCAGAGCCTCCAAGCCAAGCGGCTCCGCCACGATCGCGATGGCGATGCCCACTACGACCTGTTGAGCGCGTTCATCAAGTCGATGCGCGGATCCGACGCCGACGCGGCGATCCACTGGCTCGCCCGCCTGCTCGCGGGCGGCGAGGATCCCCGCATCGTGGCCCGACGCATCGCGATCCTCGCGAGCGAGGACATCGGACTCGCCGATCCGCGCGCCCTCGAGGTCGCAGCCGCCGCGTGGGCGGTCACCGAGCGGGTCGGCATGCCCGAGTGCCAGCTGACCCTCGCCGAGGCAGCGCTCTACATGTGTCAGGCCCCCAAGAGCAACGCGACAGCGCAGGCGATCTGGGCCGCGATGGCCGAGGTCGAGACCGGCCGCACGCTCGAGGTTCCCGAGCACCTTCGCGACCGCTCCGGCGAGGCGAGACGCGATCGCTTCGAGGCCCGATCGAATCTCGATGCCGCCCGCGAGCGCTACGACAGCCCGCACGAAGCCGCAGACGGCATCGGCACCACCACCTACCTGCCCGAGCCGCGGCACTACTTCGATCCGACCGATCGGGGATTCGAAGCCGAAGCGGCAGCGCGGCTCGAAGCCCGACGACGCCTCGCCGAGGACGTGGATCGACCGACATGAACGGCACGAGTGCAGGGCAGGGCTCGAACGATCGGACGTCCGAGAAGATCGCACTCCGGGCCGCGATGCGCAAGGCGATCGCCTCGATCTCGACCGAGCAGCGAAGTCTTGCCTCGCACCGAATTGCCGCGAGGCTCGAGCAGTCGGAGGTATTCGCCAAGGCGAGGACGATTCTGCTCTTCGTACCGCTGCCGAGCGAGCCCGACCTCCGCGAGCTTCTCAAACGCACGATCGCCATCGGCAATACGGTGCTCCTGCCGCGGGCGCGTCGAGATCCTCCCGCCATCGAGGTCGCGGCGGTCGATCCGGCGCTGTCCCTCGACGACCAACTCGCGCCCGACGATCTCGGTGTCCTCGCGCCGACCGGACCGGCCATCGATCCGGCTTCGGTCGAGCTCGCGATCGTCCCCGGCGTTGCCTTCTCGGCAGACGGCGCTCGACTCGGCCGCGGAGGCGGGTACTACGACCGCCTCCTTGCCGCCCTCCCATCAGCCACCCGGACCATCGGGGTCTGCTTTCACTTGCAGCGGCTCGAGGCGATCCCGGAGGACGCGCACGATCGTCGCGTCCAAGCCGTGATCACCGACGCGAAATCGCCGGCCTGAACACTGCGGAACTTCGCGGCGGCGGGCCGATCACTTCGACGGCGGCGATGCCGCCCGCCCATTGCCGCTTCGAGGGTACCCTGCCCGCTCCGAAGCCCCGATCCGGGGCCCGGAGGGGTTCGACGACTGCACGCATTTCTTTCAGGAAGAGCACATGGCCCTGCAGAGCCAGATGATCAACGCCGGCACCCGCAGCCAGTTCATGATGAGTCGAACCAGGCCTCGTCGCCCGCGACGCTGGCCCCTGATCGCCATCGTCACCGTGGTGTTGGCGTCGCTGGCATGGCTGGTCTGGCCGGAGCGCGATTCCAACGAGTCCCCGGGTGAGCTCGATCCCGCCCTCGTTGCTGCAGCCGACGAGACCGAGACCGCTCCCGCCGTCGCCCTTCCGTCCGCCGACGCGAGTCCCGCCGCGAACGAGCGCGGCTCCTTCGCCGCCAGGCGAAACACCGCAAGCCCCAGCGCTCCCGCGACCTCCGGCACTCGCAGCGAACCGGCTCGCGAGCCCGGCGCCGTCGCGGTCACCACGCCGCCGCCATCACCTCCGGCCCCGGTGGCCGAGTCGACTGCCGCGAAGCCCCAACCGTTGCCGGTGCTCTCCGCGTCAGAGTCGGTGCCGGCGCAGAATCGGGTGTCGGCGCCGCCGCCGGCCGGCCGCATCGCCACGCTCGTCGCGCTTGCAGACAGCGAGCCGGTCGAGACCCGTGCCGCCCTGACCGAGGCGTATCTCTCCGGAACGCTCGCCCCCGCCGACGCGCGCCTGGTGCTGGCGACGCTCGACCGCATCAACGCCCGACTGCTCTTCTCGCCCGAACCGGTGCAGAACGATCCCTTCAGCCGGATCTACCTCGTGCAGCCCGGCGACAGCCTCGAGCGGATCGCCCGCCGCGAGACCGCCGGCGGCGCCGACTGGCGCTTTCTGCAGCGGATCAACCGCATCAAGAACCCCCGCGGCATTCAGATCAACCAGCGGATCAAGTTGCCCGTCGGCACCTTCCACGCGGTGATCGACAAGAGCGACTTCCGCATGGATCTCTTTCTCGTCGACAACGGCAATCGCGTGCTCGTCGCGAGCTATCCGGTCGGACTCGGCGAACTCAACTCGACGCCGGAGGGGCTCGCCAAGGTCCGCAAGGGCAGCAAGCTGATCGATCCGGAGTGGTACAACCCGCGCACCGGCGAGTACTTCGCGGCCGGAGACGGCAAGAACCCGATTGGTGAGCACTGGATCGGCCTCTCCTCGCTCGCCGAAGGCGACCGGCTCTTCGACGGCTACGGCATCCACGGCACCATCGAGCCCGACTCGATCGGCAAGTCCGTCAGCATGGGTTGCGTGCGCATGCTTCCGGAGCACGTCGAGGTCGTCTACGAGATGCTGACCGAGCCCGAGAGCACCGTCGAAGTGAGGCGCTGAACTCGCTGGTGTCGGCACGGCTCGGCTCGCTCGGATCGCGCCGCTTCCGATCTCGCCCGAGGACAGCTCGCGATCGATGACCACTCCGCGCCTGTTCGAACCGATCTCGCTTCGCGGGAAGACCCTCGCCAATCGCATCGTGGTCGCGCCGATGTGCCAGTACGAGGCGATCGACGGCAGCGCGACCGCGTGGCACCACGTCCATCTCGGATCCCTCGCCTGCGCAAGTCCGGGACTGCTGCTGCTCGAAGCCACCGCGGTCGAGCCGCGGGGCCGCATCACACCGAACTGCCTCGGGCTCTGGAGCGATGCGAACGAGGCGGCGCTGGCGCAGGTCCTCGAGACCATTCGCACGGTCGCGCCGGATACCAAGGTCGGCATCCAACTCGCCCACGCGGGGATCAAGGCTTCGCGGCATCGCCCCTTCAAGGCACCGCGCCGCGGCTACGTCACACCGGACGAAGGCGGGTGGCATCCGGTCGGCATGTCCGCCATTGCCTCCGGCGGCGACGGACCCGTCGCTCAGGAACTCGATGACGCCGGGCTTGCGGAAGTGCGGGAGGCCTTCGTCGCTTCGGCACGCCGCGCAGAACGAATCGGTTTCGACCTGATCGAACTGCATGCCGCCCACGGCTACCTGCTCTCGAGTGCCCTTTCGCCGCTCACCAACCGCAGGAGCGATCGCTACGGAGGCGATCGGGAAGGCCGCATGCGCTTTCCGCTCTCGGTCTTCGAGGCGATGCGGGCGGCCTTGCCCGAGGCGATGCCGTTGGGGGTCCGGTTCAGCGGCACCGACTGGGCCGACGAACAGGGCGGCTGGACGGTCGCGGACTCGGTGGTCTTCGCGCAGCAACTTGCCGCACGAGGGTGCGACTACGCCCACCTTTCGAGCGGCGGCAACGCCAGCGGAGTCGCGGTCGAGGCGAAGCCGGGCTTTCAGGTGCCCCTTGCGGCTGCGGTGAAGCGCGGCAGCGGCATCACCACGATCGCGGTCGGAGAACTCCAGGATCCCGTCTTCGCCGAGCGGGTCCTCGCCGACGGCGACGCCGATCTCATCGCGATCGGAAAGGGATTCCTGCGCGATCCGCGTTGGCCGTGGCACGCCGCGAACGCACTCGGCCACGCCTTCGAGGTGATCCCCAACTACCGCTGGTGCGTGCCGGTCACGAGCTGACCGGATCTCGGGGATTCACACGCGGCGAGCGATCGCCGCGGCCAGGGAGCGCAATCAAGCGCCGGCGGCGAGAACAACACCTCGACGCGAGCAGCCATCGCGACCACGCTCGCTATCCTCCGATCTCCGTCGGAGGTCCACCCGTGTCCGATTCCGCCCATTCCGGCTCCCCCGATCGCCCGGCTCGGGGATACGGACCGGAGTCCGACGCGCCCTTCTCCCACGAGCCCTATCAGCACCCGGTCGCAGGTTGGGGCGCCACCCGAAGCGTCGCGGCAGTGCTTCTCAAGCACGGCGAGCCGATCGCGGACGGCGAGGCGATGCTCAAGATGAACCACGCCGAGACCGGCTTCGATTGCCCGGGCTGCGCGTGGCCGGATGATCGACACGGACTCGCCGTCGACCTCTGCGAGAACGGCGTCAAGCACGCGGTGTGGGAGATGGACCGCCGGCGGGTCGACCGCACCTTCTTCGAGACTCACTCGGTGGGCGAGCTGTCGACCTGGACCGACTTCGCGCTTGAGAACGCCGGGCGTCTCGTCGAGCCGATGCGCTACGACGCCGCGCGCGATCGCTACGTGCCGGTTTCCTGGGACGAGGCCTTCGCCACCGTCGCCCGCCATCTTCGCGGTCTCTCCGATCCCAACCAGGCATCCTTCTACACCTCGGGCCGCCTCTCCAACGAGGCGACCTTCATGTACCAGCTGTTCGCGCGGGAGCTCGGCACCAACAACCTGCCCGACTGCTCCAACATGTGCCATGAGGCGAGCGGCCGCGCCCTGCTCGCATCGATCGGCACCAACAAGGGCACCGTCGACCTCCCCGATCTCGAGCAGTGCGACTTCTTCGCCCTGATCGGTTCGAACGCGGCCTCCAACACCCCGCGAATGCTGACCTCGCTCGTCGGCATCGCGCGGCGCGGCGGCTCGATCGTGCATGTCAATCCGCTCGTCGAAGGCGCCGCGACCAAGGCGATCGTGCCCCATCAGGTGATGGAGATGGCACGGTTCCGGGCCACCGCCACCGCGACCCTGGTGGTGCAGCCGAGGCTTGCCGGCGATCTCGCCCTGCTTCGCGGCGTCGCCAAGCACCTCTTCGAGCAGGTCTCGTCCGACCCGACCGCGATCGACACGGCCTTCATCGAGCACTTCACCCACGGCTTCGAGGCCTACCGCGAGCTCGTCTCCGCCACGCCATGGCCGGAGATCGAACGGCAGTCGGGCGTCGAGTGCGCGGTGATTCGTGCCTTCGGCGAGGCCTATCGCCGTTCGAACGCCGCCATCTTCGGCTGGTGCCTCGGTCTCACCCAGCACGAGCACTCCGTCGACACCATCCGCGAGATCGCCAACCTGCTGATCCTGCGCGGCAACATCGGCCGCGAAGGCGCCGGGGCCTGCCCGATCCGCGGCCACTCCAACGTGCAGGGAAACCGCACCTGCGGCCAGAACCACCGTCCGACCGAAGCGTGGCTGGCTCGGCTCGACGCCGTCTGCGGGATCAAGTCGCCTCGCGCCAAGGGATTCGGCACCGTCGGAACGATCGCGGCGATGGCCCGCGGCGACGTGAAGGTCTTCGTGGGAATGGGCGGCAACTTCGCGCTGGCGACACCCGATCCCGCGACCACCTTCGCGGGCCTGCGGCAGTGCGACCTCACCGTGCAGGTCAGCACCAAGCTCAACCGCAGCCATCTCGTCCACGGCCGCGAGGCCCTGATCCTCCCGTGCATCCCGCGCTCCGAGCGCGACCTCACCGCGAAGGGTCCGCAGTCGGTGAGCGTCGAGGACTCGATGAGCCTCATCCACCTCTCGACCGGCCACCGCGATCCCGCCTCGCCGGCGCTGCGGTCGGAGCTGGCCATCATCGCCGGCATGGCGATGGCCACCCTGCCCGAGTCGCCCACGCCGTGGTCGGAGTGGTCGGGCGACTACGACCTCGTCCGCGATCGCATGGCGTTGGCGCTCGAGGGCTTCGAAGACTTCAATCGCAGGGTGCGAAGGCCGCACGGCTTCCGCCTGCGGCAGGCGGCGCGGGAGCGGATCTTCCTGACCCCGTCGGGCAAGGCGGAATTCTCGCTCGCGCCGCTGCCCGACAGCGTTCCCCCCGCCGGAAGACTGCTCCTCGGCACGGTGCGGTCGCACGACCAGTGGAACACCACCATCTACGCCAACGACGACCGCTACCGCGGCGTCCGCAACCTTCGCACCCTCGTCTTCATGCACCCCGAGGACATGCGCGAGCGCGGCCTCTCCAAGTTCGATCTCGTCGACCTCACCAGTTTCGGCCGCGACGGCACCACCCGATCGCTTCGCGGCTTCCGCGCCGTTCCCTACTCGATCCCGCGCGGCTGCGCCATGGGCTACATGCCCGAGCTCAACGTGCTGCTCACCGCGAGCGACTTCAGCACCCAATCCGAACAACCGCTGATGAAGCACATGGAGGTCGAGATCGTGCGATCGGAGCGCTCGGCATGACCTCACTTCGCACCGGCGGCTCCCATCGCACGGTGGCGATCCGCACCGTCGACGGCGAACAGCTCGCGGCGGTCGAGGACGAGGTGGTCATCGAGGCTCCGCTCGAGATCCGCATCGAGTGCCCCTCCTCGAACGGCACGACGGAACGACGTTCGATCGTGGTGCTGCGCACGCCCGGCGACGACCTCGAGCTCGCGGCGGGCCTGCTCTTCTCCGAAGGGATTCTCGCCTCACACGAGGACCTCGCGTGGATCGAGCCCGATGAAGACACCGAGGGTGAAGTGATCTCGGTCGGCCTTCGTTGCCCGCCGAGCGAACTGGCCGCGCCTCGCACCACCTTCATCTCCTCAAGTTGCGGGGCGTGCGGAAAGGCGACCTTGGCGTCGCTTGCAAGCCGCCGTCGACATGCCATCGCGCCCGGCGCTCCCCGCCTCGAGGCGGAGGCGGTGCACCGACTTCCCGAAACTCTCAGGGCGGCGCAGGCGACCTTCCACCGGACCGGCGGACTCCATGCCGCAGGCCTCTTCGACGAGTTCGGAAACCTCGAGGTGCTGCGCGAGGACGTCGGTCGCCACAACGCGCTCGACAAGGTGATCGGCGCGGCGCTCGCGGCTGGCGGCATCCCGCTTTCGCGTCGCGTCGTGCTCGTGAGCGGGCGGGTCGGCTTCGATCTGGTGCAGAAGGCGGCGATGGCCGGCGTGGCGGTGCTCGCGGCGGTCGGAGCGCCGTCGAGCCTCGCGGTCGAGATCGCCCGCGGCTGCGGGATGACCCTGCTCGGGTTCGTGCGCAACGACCGCTTCAACATCTACTGCGACTTCGGGCGAATCCTCGATCTCGACTCGCTCGACCGAGTTCGCGTCGTCGACACCATCGGCTGTTCGGAGGCAGGCTCCTCATGAGCACCCCGGCCTCTGCCGCCATCGAGCGGCTCTTCATCTCGCCCGGCCACAACTTCTACGGCCGCCACGGCGAAGCGCCGCTCGAGCATCCGACCGTCTCGGTCGAGTCGGTCGAGTGCGTCGCGGGACGAGGGCTGCGAGGCGATCG
>JAPOKA010000034.1:0-20464 GCA_029977865.1 bacterium | reverse complement strand
GATTCTTCGACTACAAGCCCGACTACAAGGGGCAGATCACCTTCGTCGCGGCGGAGACCCTCGCCGAGGTGTGGGACTCGCTCGAGGTGCCCGCATCGCGCCGCGACATCGCCGCCACCCGCCGCAACGTGGTGACCTCGGGCATCGACCTCGATGGGCTCATCGGCCGCGAGTTCGTGATCGACGGAGTCCGCTTTCTCGGCAGCGAGGAGTGCAAGCCCTGCGCGTGGATGGATCAGGCGATCGCCTCCGGCGCCGAGCGCTGCCTGCGCGGTCGCGGCGGCCTGCGGGCGCGGATCCTCTCGGACGGCCTGCTTCGGGTGGGGCCGGTGGAGCTGGTTCGATGACGGCGCTCGCACCGACTGCCTCGAACCTCTCGCTGCCCCAGTGGCGGAGGAACGAACCGGTGGCGGGGTCCTCGTCGCCGGCACTCCCGCCCGCGGCGCCGGAGTCGGTGCACGACCGCGGAGCGCTGCTCGACTCCCACGGTCGCACCATTCGCGACCTACGGCTCTCGCTCACCGATCGCTGCAACTTCCGCTGCGTCTACTGCATGGACCCGGAGGTCCGCTTCGCCGATCCGGCGGAGCTTCTCACCAGAGACGAGTTTCGCCGCGTCGCGATCGCGGCGGCTCGACTGGGCGTCCGCAAGATCCGACTGACCGGAGGCGAGCCCACCCTGCACCCGGAGCTGCTCGCGATCGCGGCATCGCTCCGCCGCGAGACCGAGTGCGAGGTCGCGCTCATCACCAACGGTTCGCGGGGCCGCCGCGAGGATGTCGAGGCGTGGAAGGCCGCGGGCATCGCCCGCGTCACCCTGAGCCTCGACTCGCTGCGGCCGGATCGGTTCGCCCGGCTGACCCGCTCGACCGCATCGCTTCGCGAGGTGCTCGCCTGCCTCGAGCACGCGATTTCGGAGAACCTGACGCCGGTCAAGGTGAACGCGGTGCTCTTGCGCGGCGAGAACGACGACGAGGCGGTCGCCTTCGCGGAGCTTGCGCGGCGCTACGGCATCGAGGTCCGCTTCATCGAGTGGATGCCGCTCGACTCCGGTCACGCGTGGCGGCCCGATCGCTGGGTGCCCGCGTCGGAGACTCGCACCGCCATCGAGGCGGTGCACCCGCTCGTTGCGGTTCGGCCGGCCGATCCGGCGCAGACGGCGAGGTCGTTCGCCTTCGCAGACGGCAATCCTGGCCGCGTCGGCTTCATCGCCCCGATCAGCTCGCCCTTCTGCGGCGCCTGCAGCCGCCTGCGGATCACCGCCGACGGCAAGGTGCGACCGTGCCTCTTCAGCACGACCGAGTGGGATCTGCGTCCGCTGCTGCGCGGCGGCGGCGACGACGCGGCGCTGCGGCGCTTCCTCGTGGACGCGGCTTGGACCAAGCAGGCTGGTCACGGAATCACGACGCCCGAATTCAGGCAGCCCCCGCGACCGATGTCTGCGATCGGGGGTTGACCGCTCGCCATGCCTGCCGACTCGGTGGTGCTGCTGGCGGTGCTCTTCCTGCTGATCGGCGGGCTCTACGCCTCGGTCGGCCACGCCGGAGCATCCGGGTATCTCGCGGTGATGGCCTTGGCCGGCGTGGCGCCGGAGTCGATGCGGTCAACGGCGCTGGCGGTGAACGTCGTGGTCGCCTCGATCGCGTTTGCCCACTACGCCGCGGCCGGGCACTTCTCGTGGAGATTCCTGGTTCCCTTCGCCGTCGCTTCGATTCCCGCGGCATTTCTCGGCGCAGCGATCGACCTGCCGACCGCGTGGCTGCAGATCGCGATCGGCACGGCCCTCGCGCTCGCCGCGGTTCGCATGTTCACGGCAAACCTCGCCACGACCTCGCGTTCCTCGCCGCCGCGCGATCCGTCGTTGGCTACCAAGCTCCTCGCCGGCGCTGCGATCGGCTTCGCGGCCGGGGTGACCGGCACCGGCGGCGGCATCTTCCTGAGCCCGCTCATCCTGATCTGCGGCTGGGCGGAACCCAAGCGCACCGCCGCGACCGCTTCGCTCTTCATCCTCCTCAACTCGATCGCGGGGCTCTCGGGTCTGGTGGCGATCGGGTGGACGCCAACGCTCGACCTGGCGCCGCTGGTGATCGCCGCCGCGACCGGGGGAGCGGTTGGCGCAGCGGTGGGCAGCCGACGCGCGTCCCCGCGAGTCCTCAACCTGCTGCTTGCGGCGGTGCTGGCGATCGCAGCGGCGAAACTCCTGCTCGCCGGCGCCGGGAACCTGACTTCGCCGCCTGGTGGTTCAGCGGACGCCGTCGAACTCGGGCCGCTTCCAGATGGGGACATCGCGCTTCATCCGCTCGATGAACGAGGCCAATGCGGCGAGGCCCTCGGCTCGGTGCCGCGAGCGCACCACGCAGCGGAACGAGACCTCGCCCGCGCCGACGCGTCCACGGCTGTGCACCACCTCGATCGAGCAGATCCCCGGCCGCTCGGCCTCTTCGCGAGCGATCGCCTCGAGCATCCGGCTCGCCATGGGCTCGTAGATCTCGTAGTCGATCGCGGCGATCGGACGCCCGTCCTCCTCGCCGCGAACGATTCCCTCGAAGCAGACTCGGCTGCCGACCTGTTGGTCCGCGTCGAGACGGTCGTCTCGCCCGTGCGGGCCGGGTGCGATCGGCCCTTCGACCAACGCGATCTCAACCCGCATCATCCGCCGCCCACCATGGCGATCAACGCGATCTCCTCGCCCCCGACGATGGTGGCCTGCGGGTCTGCGAAGGTGTGGTTGACCGCGAGCCGCCCTCCCCCGACCACCGCAGCAAGCGCCGGGTGTTGTCGCGGAATCGCCTCGAGCACCGCGGCGGCGGTGGTCGGCTCGCCATCGCACTCGACGGCAACGCGGTCAGCGCCGATCGCCGCCGCAGCCGGACCGAAGAGAAGCACTTCGACGCGCATGGCGTCAGTGTAAGTTGCTCCGTCGATGACCCCGGAAACTCCTCTTCGCGTCGAGAGTCCCCAGGCGGCGATCGCACTGGTGGTCTCACGGCTTGCCGCGGCATCGCAAGGCCTCGGTTGCGAGTCGGTACCGCTTGCCTTGGCGCGGGGACGCGTGCTCGCCGAGGCGATCTGCGCCGATCGCGACAGCCCGCCCTTCGACCAATCCGCCATGGACGGCTACGCGATCCGCCTCGCAGACCTTGAGGCCGGACGCGAACTCGAGGTGCTCGCGGAGTCGAGACCAGGCTCGCCGGCCCCGCCGATGCCGGCGACCCGCGGCTGTGTTCGCGTCGCGACCGGCGCACCGCGGCCTGCCGGCAGCGACGCGGTCATCCGCCGCGAGGACGTGCGCGAGCATCCTGGCGCGGTGCCCGGCTCGGTGGCGCGGATCACCATCGCCGACTTGGAACGTCCGCGTCCCGGTCAGCACTGGAGACTCCGGGGCGAGAACGCGCGGCGCGGCGCGATCCTGCTCGACGCGGGCACCACGATCGACGCGGCCGCCGCCGCCACCCTTGCTTCCTGCGGCGTCTCGGCACCGGAAGTTCGATCTCGGGTCGAAGTCGCGGTGATCACCACCGGCGACGAGGTCGTCCCGATCGACGCAGATCCGCGCGAAGAGGAGATTCGCAACAGCAACGCCGCGGGGCTTGCAGCGCTTCTGGCGAAGCCGTGGAGCGAACTTGCCCTCATCGAGCATGTCGGCGACGAGTTCGGGCTTCTCGCCGAGGTGCTCGGCAGGGCGATCGAGTCGCACCACGCGGTGATCCTGACTGGCGGCGTCTCCATGGGCCATCGCGATCTCGTGCGCGAGGCGATCGAAGCGCAGCGAGCCGAGATTCTCTTTCACCGTCTCCCGCAGCGGCCGGGTCGTCCCATGCTCGCGGCGATCGCCGGGAACTCCGCTCGATCGGTGCCGGTCTTCGGCCTGCCTGGCAATCCACTCTCTGCCCTGACCACGGCGCGGCGCATCGTCCTGCCAACCCTCGCCGCGCTCGCAGGCGCGACTCCGAAGCCGCCCCGGCAGGTCGAGGTGGAGTTCGACGAACCCATCCTCGCCACACCCCTGTGGCGATTCCATCCCGCTCGCTTCGATGGCGAAGGCCGGGTCCGATTGCTTCCGGTTCGCAGTTCCGGCGATGTCGCGGCGGCGGGCCGCAGCGACGGGTTCATCGAAGTTCCGCCCGACTGCGGCGTCGAGCAAGGACGGCGGTACGCTTTCTTCGCGTGGGACGAGTAGGCGCCGCGCCGACGCGGGAGGAGCCCGGCCGTGGATCAGTCGCATCGAACCGAGGCGAACTTCGCCGAAAGCGCCCTGACCCATCTCGATGCGGAAGGCCGCGCCGTCATGGTCGACGTCGGCGACAAGCCCGTCACCGCACGGGTGGCGGTTGCGGAGGGAGTGGTTCGCATCGGTGGCGAGCTCGAAGCGGCGATCCGAGCGAACGCGGTCGCGAAGGGACCGGTGCTCGAGACGGCGCGGCTCGCTGGAATCATGGCCGCCAAGCGCACCGACGAACTGGTGCCGCTCTGCCACTCGCTGGCCCTTGATGCGATCGAACTCGACCTCCAGCTCGAGCCCGGGCAGGTGCGGGTCGAGGCGACGGTTCGCAGCCATGGCCGAACTGGCGTCGAGATGGAGGCGCTCGTCGCGGTCTCGGTCGCCTGCCTCACCATCATCGACATGGGCAAGGCGATCGACCGCGGCATGGTGATCGAGCGAGTCCGCGTGCTCGAGAAGCGAGGAGGCCGCCGCGGCGACTACCGCGCCGATCGGACCGGAGACTCCTTGCCGTGAACACGCCGCGCCCGATTCGTGCCGCGGTGCTCACCGTCAGCGACCGCTGCTCGCGCGGCGAGACCGAGGACACTTCAGGTCCTGCGCTTGCCGCACGACTCGCCGACGCCCTCGCCGCCGAAGTGGTCGCGAGCCGCTGCGTGCCCGACGAACACGCGCTGATCGCATCGGCCCTGCGCGATTGGTCGCGACCCGATCGCGCGATCGACCTCGTCGTCTCGACCGGAGGCACCGGACTCGCTCCCCGCGATGTCACGCCCGAAGCGGCGCGGGAGGTGATCGAGCGCGAACACGAGGGCCTGATGGATCTCGCGCGGCTGCGGTGCCTCGAGAAGACGCCGCGGACCTTCCTCTCCCGCGGCGTTGCCGGCACGGCCGGAACCACCCTCATCCTCACCCTGCCCGGATCGCCCCGCGGCGCGATCGAGATGCTCGAAGCGCTGCTCGACATCCTGCCTCATGCGATCGAGACCCTGCGAGGCGAGGTTCAGGACGACGCTCGGCCGGGCGCCGTCGCACGCGAGGGAAGGGTGGTCGAGCATGCCGACTGACCTTCGAGATCCGCGGTTCGAGTCGGTGGCACCGGTGGTGCTCGCGGGCGGTCGCAGCCGTCGCTTCGGCCGCGACAAGCTGCAGGAGCCCGTCGGCGAGCGCCGGCTCGTCGAACACGCCATCGCAGCGCTGCGCGAGGTCTTCGGGCCGCGGGTGGCGATCGTCGGCGATTGCGACACTTCGGTTCGCAGCGCCGGCGATGTGTGGATCCCCGACGAGCATCCGGGCATCGGTCCGATGGGCGGCGTCGCCACCGCGTTGCGGCGGCTCGACCGCGCCGTGCTGGTGCTTGCCGGCGATCTGGCAGGGATCGATGCGGCCACGGTGCGGGCGCTCGCCGAAGCCTCCTTCGCGCCACCCACCGCTCGCGTGGCGCTCGCGGTGACCGACGCACCCGAGGCAACGAGACGCCACCCCTGCGCGGCGGTCTACGCGCCGGCCATGCTCGAAGTGCTCGAGGCCATGATCGGGCAGCAGCGATACAGCCTGCTCGCAGCGATCGATCGCATCGCGGCCGAGTCGGTGGTCGAGGTGCGCTGCGAACCGCGGTGCCTAGCCAACATCAACGAGCCCGGCGATCTCGCCGGGCTCTTCGGTCGAATCGCAGTGGCGGAACGGGTCTTGGACGCCTAGCCGCCAAGGGCGTAGAGGCCGATCAGCATCCACACCGCCGCGACGACCATGGCGATCGCGGTGTAGCCGACGAGGTCACGCGCCTTCACCCCGGTGATCGCCAGGAGCGGCAGTGCCCAGAAGGGCTGCAGCATGTTGGTGAGTTCGTCTCCGTAGGCGACGGCCATGGTCATGGTTCCCGGTGCGACGCCCGCCTCGGCTCCGGCCGCGAGCGCGACCGGACCCTGCACTGCCCACTGGCCTCCGCCCGAGGGGACGAAGAGGTTGACGAGGCCCGCAGAGAGCATGGTCCAGGCCGCGAGGGTGTGCGGTCCCGCGAACTCGGCGGCCTGTTCCGCGAAGGTGGCGAGAAGGCCGCTCTCGCGAAGGATGCCGAGGATGCCGGCATAGAGCGGGAACTGGAGAATGATGCCGGCACAACCCTTCGCGGCGCGCTCGACGGCGCGGGCGTAGGAGAGCGCCGAGCCGTGCAGCAGCAGACCGGCGCCGAGCATCAGGGCATTGACCTGATCGAGCCCGAGACGCGCGATGCCGTCCCGCAGGGCCCACTGCAGGAATCCGCCGACGAACGCGGCGCCGAGCAGGATCGCCAGCGCGACCGGCAGGAACGCGAAGTCGCCGCCGGGCGAGTCCTCGTCGGAGACCGACCGTGCCGCGGCAGCGCTGCCTCGGCCCCGCCGCGGCGGAGTTCGCTCGGAGCCGAAGTCGATCCCGAGCTCCTGCGGCGCGAGGCACTCGCGGCTTGATCGCGGCGCGAGCAGCGCCATCAGCAGCGGCAGACCCAGCAGGAGTCCGCCGGTGACGAACAGGTTGAGCGGCGAGAGCAAGGTCTGCGAAAGCGGAACCGCACCGCCCTCGGGCATGGCCGCGAGCACGCTCGCAGGAATCACCTTCGCCGCGCCCTCGGCGGTCGTCATCGACAGCGGTGCCGAACCGGAGAAGCCTCCGTGCCAGACGAGCATCGACAGGTAGCCGCACGCGGCGAGCAGCGGGTAATGGCAGTGGATCCCGCGGGCCACGAGGCTGCGGGCGGTCTCCCGCGCCATCAGCGCCCCCACCACCAGACCCAGGCCCCAGTTGACGAGTCCCGCGACGATCGCGACCGCTGCCACCACCGCCGCCGCCTGCGGCAGCGAGCCGGGCCACGCAGCGACGCGGGCGATTCCCCTCGCCACGATCGGGCTCTCAGCGATCGCGGATCCGGTCACCAGGATCAGGCACATCTGCATGGCGAAGGCCAGCAGGCCCCAGACACCCTTCGACCACCACGAGGCAAGCAGTTCGAGTCCCGGCGTCGGACCGGCATCGGGTCCGGAGTTTCCCAGGGTGACCGCGAGCACCGCCGCCACGATCGAGAGCAGGATCGCCAGCAGAAACGGATCGGGCATGAACCGTCCGATGGTTCGACTGAGCAGCAGTCCGAGGCGTGAGACCATGTCGGGCAACCTACCGCACGCGACCTGCATCGACGACTCGAACTCGCCGCCGCGGCCCTACCCTCGATTTCACGTCGTCTGCATCGGCACCCATGACTCCCTCGGACCCAGACCCGCTCCCACCCGACCCGCACCCGAATCGGGCCGAGTCGGCGCTGCCCCCGCGGCCGATCGCCCGCAATCTCTCGCTCCTTCGCCTCGAGGAAGCGGACCGCCGCGTGCGAAGGCGGCTCGTGGCGGTGCGGGGTCGGCTGACCGCAGCCGGAGTCGAGACCCGCGTCGCCGAGGGCTCGGCGATCGCCGCCGAGATCCTGCTCGCCGATGACAACGTTCGCCGTCGAGCGATTCGCGTCAATCTCCTGCTGCGCGAGCCGGCGCTCGAGCGTGCGGTCGAGGCGCTGACGGCGCGGGGCTATCGCCGCCTGCCCGCGACCCGCTCGGGAGCCTCGGCCACGGTCGAACTGCTCAAGCGCGCAGCGCGGGATCGCCGCGGGGCGGTGCATGTGGTCTTCGACGAGGAACTCGCTCCCGCGGGTCGCCTTCGCAGCGCCCCCACCGGGGGAGTGCCGCGCGTCCATCCGGGTTCGGAGGAGGCGGTTCGCGATCGCGCCAGACGGCTCGCGCGATATCGCCTCGAACCGGCGGTCTCGATCGAGCGGCGCTGGGTCCATGAAGCGATTCGAGGCCGACTCGAGGAGATCCTCGAAGTCGGCCTCGTGTTCGATCGCGTCGGATCGACCTGATCGACGCTGCGATCAGGAAGGTGCGTTGGGAGCAGCCTGCCGATCGCGGCGCGGCCCATCGTCGCGCTGCGGTCCATCGCCGCCGCCCCGCCGCGGCCGATCGCCGCGCGGCGCGTCGTCGCGGGAACGAGGCCGATCGGCCTGCGGTCCGCGATTGGACTCGTTCATCTGCCGCAGGCGGCGCTCTGCCTCCTGCCAGAACCGCTGCTGCATCTCCCGCAGCTGCATCTCGACCCGCTCCCGCATCTCCTGCTGGAACCGCTCCATCTGCCGCATCTGGTTCTCGAACATCTCCTGAGCGTGCTGACGGAACTCCCGCATCGGCTGGCGGATGTTCTCCTCGCCCCACGGTCCCTCCCACTGCTCGCGGAGGCTCTGGGCCTGCTGACGGGCCCCTTCACCGAGACGCACTCCGAAGCGCTCGAGAGCGCCGCGGAGATCCTCCCAATCACCTTCACCATCGGGGGCCATGCCGCGGAACTGCAGAATCACCTGCTGCTCGTCGGGACCACCCTCGCGCTGCACCCACGCCATCGCTCCAGGGGGCATGCCCTCGAGGTCGTCGGCATGGATCTCGAAGACCATCTCCTGCCCGTCGGGACCGACGTGCCGCTCCACCCGGTGCATGCCCTGAGGCGGCATTCCCGGCGGTGGCGGCGTCGGTCGCGGCATCGGCATCATGCGGGGACTCAGCTTCACGGCGCGCTTCTTGCCCTCGTGGATGAGCGCGACCTTGAGTTCGCCGCCATCACCATGGCCCGCGACGACCTCGCCGATGTGCTCGATCGTCGCCGGCTCGCCGGCGATCTCGACGAGGATGTCGCCCGCCTCGATGCCGGCCTCCATGGCCGGCGAACCGTCCATCACCTCCGCGACGAGCGTCACCTTCGCCGGATCGAGTCGAAGGTGGCGGGCAAGCAGGGAATCGACCGGCGCGAGCACCACGCCGATCATGGGTCGCGAGCCCTGTGGTGCCGCGACCTTGTCGCCCATCGCCATGGCAGGCATTTCGATCACCTCGATGATCGCGCCGCCATCGCCGCCGACCTCGAAGGTGCCGTCGCCGCGGCGGATCACCATCTGCTGCGGGACCGGTCGACCGTCGATCATCACCTGAGGCGCTCCGCCATCCTCGACGCGGACCTCCACACGACGCTCGCGGATCTCCGTCTGCGGCGATCCCGGCGGCGGAGGCGGTTGCTGCGAGACGGCGGTCGAGGCCGCAAGCGCGACCGGCAGCGAGCATGCGAGGGTGGCGATTCGCGTGGACTTCATGGCAGGCTCCAGAGTCGAGAGACGGCGGCACCACCGCCGCGATCGGCGGTGGCTGCGGTTCCGGGATCATCGGTATAGGGGGTCCCGACTGGAAGGTTCCAGCCCGCGAGCGGCGCGATCGCTGTCAATCTGGGGAACTTGTACCGATCGCAACGGCGGTTTCGGCGTCGGAAGAGGCTCGCAGGAACGCGCCGATCCTCACGCCTCGGGAAGTTTGAAGCGATCGACCGAGCCGGTGAGTTCGCTCGCAGAGGACTCGAGCCGGTCGCCCGCGGTCCGCAATCGCTCGACGATCGAGCGGGCGGTCTCTGCGCTCGAGGCGAGCTGCCGCATCGCATCGCGGATCTGCATCGCCCCCTCGCTCTGGGCTTCGATGCCACCCTTGAGTTCGGTGAAGCGATCTCGCAACGAGCCGATCGCCTCGAGGATCGCAGCGAGGTCGTCGGCCACCGACGAGGCGGTCTCGACCCCGCTCCGCATCACGCCCTCGAGGCCCGACATCGCTCCGGCACCGGCGGTGACCGAGGCCTGCATCGCCTCGATGATCGTTTCCACCTCGAGCGCGGCGCCGGCGGTCTCGTCGGCGAGCCGGTTGATCTCGGTGGCGACCACCTGGAAGCCGCGGCCGTGGGCTCCGGCCTTCTCGGCTTCGATGGCGGCATTGATCGAGAGCAGGTTGGTTCGGCTCGCCACTCGAGTGATGGTGCCAATCACCGCGCCGACACCTTCGGCACGATCACGGATCTCCGCGAGACGACCGCTGACGCCAGCGCTGGTCTCGGCGAGCGAGCCGATCGCCTCGCGCATCCGGTCGAGCCCCTCGCGGCCGCGGGAAGCGCGAGAGGAGGTCTCGTCGGCGAGTTCGGCGACGCCGCCGGCAGTGGCCGCGAGTTGCCGCCCCGTCACCGACATCTGTTCGACCGCGGCGGTCACCTCCGCCGCCGAGGAGGAGAGGTCCTGCACGACCGAGTGCTGGCGGCTCGCGGTCTCGCGAACCTCGCCCGACATCGAGGCGAGTTCGCGGCCGGTGCCGCGCACTCCGACGAGCATGGAACCAAGGTCCTGGACCATTCTCCGCAGCGATTCAAGCAATCCGCGGACCTCGCCGCTTCCCTCGACCGGCGGCGCCGAAGAGAGATCACCGCTCGCGGCGCGGACCAGCCCGGATGCAGCCCCGCGAATCGGACGGCTCAGGCTCGACGCCACCCAGAGCGCCGCGAGCGCCACCGGAATCACCATCAGCGCCGCCACGGTGAGGATCGCCTGCGCCTGCTCCCGGGCTGGCGCGAAGGCCTCGTCGACGTTCTGCTCGACCGAGACCGACCACCGCAGCGCTGGAAGGTGGAACCACGCACCGATCACTTCCTGTCCGTCGGGACCGATGCCGTAGCCCACCCCGCCGTCGCCGCGCAGGGCCAGGCGATGGCGCTCGCCTTCGAGTCGCCGCACTCCAGCCGCATCGGGATCGCTGCGAAGCGGCGCCGCGACCATCATCATCCCACCTTCGCCGCTCACCGCCACGGTCTGACCCGTGGCGCCGAGTCCCGACACGTCGCCGATCGCCGCATCGATCGGCGCTTCGTCGATCTGCGCGACGAGAATGCCGACCACTCGCGGCCCGTCGAGCACCGGACCGACCACGAAGAGCGCCGGGCGGCGCCGGCCGGGGATCCGCTGCAGCGCCGAGAGATCGGCCTGCAGGTGCGCCGCCGATCGCTCGATCGCCGTGGAAAGCGGGCCGCCCTGCCAGGGTTCCGCGAAGAGATTGCGCCCCGCGAGCACCGCCCCCAGTTCACCGAACGACTCGACCACCGTGCCCTGCATGTCGACCAGCGCCAGCGAGGCGAGTTCGAGTCCCTGGGCGAGCGTCCCGAGGAACTGCTCGAGTTCCTCGCCCGGCGCAGTACCGCCGCCGTAGGCCGCGAAGGCGTCGACAAGCGAAGGATCGCGAGCCAGCGCCGCCACTGCCGCCACCCGCGCGTCGGCCAGTTCCTCGATCTGCACCGCACGCGTCTCCGCGAGCGTCGCCAGATGCTCTCGAGTCGCCTTCTCGAGGCTCGCGCGAGCCAGCGACGAGGCGAGCACCGCGACGATCCCCACCGATCCCAACGCGATCAGGAGGAACCACGCCAGCAGCTTGGCTCGGATCGAGGCGAACCACTGCGATCGGCTTTGGAGTTCGGTCATGGCGAACGCTCCGCACCGCGCGGCGGTGCCGCCCAGCGCCCATCCCAGCCTCGACGCAGGTCTGCGAGCAGCGCCTCCCACTCCTGTCGAAGCCGCCATCCCGGGAACGGCATCGGGCGCAGGGCCGCGCCCGAACTCCAGACCTCCTCGATCTCGCCATCGGCGCGAATGCGGCCGATGCGGGCGGTCTTCCAGGCATGCTGCGTGCGCGGATCGATCGAGACCGGTCCATGCGGCGCCGCAAGATGGCGGCGCCCGATCCCGCGGAGCGCGCCGTCTGCACTCGCGTCGCGCGACTCCTCGACGGCATCGGCCCAGACCCGGACCGCGATCCAACCGGCTTCGACCGGATCGCTGAGCAGGCGATCGGCGCCGTACTTCGCGCGGTAGGCCTCGACGAAGGCCCGGTTCTCCGGCGAGTCGATCGACTGGAAGTAGTTCCACGCCGCGAAGTCGCCGGCGAGCGAGCCGGTGTCCATCGCGGCGAGTTCCGGCTCCCCGATCGAGAAGCTCACCGTCGGCGTCCGCTCGGAGGTGATTCCCGCAGCCCGCATCGCCGCAAACATCGTGGTGTTGGTGTCGCCATTGACGGTGTTGAGAACGGCATCCGGCGCCGCGGCGGCGATGGCCGCAACCACCTCGTCGACCTGGCGATCGCCGAGCGGCAGGTACTCCTCGCCCACCACCTCGCCGCCCATCGCCTCGACCTGGTCGCGGATGATGGCGTTGGCGACGCGAGGGAAGACGTAGTCGCTGCCGACGAGAAACACCCGCTTGCCGAGCTTTTCGAGCGTGAAGCTGACCGCGGGAATGATCTGCTGGTTCGGAGCGGCGCCGAGGTAGACGACCCGCGGCGAAGTCTCCAATCCCTCGTACTGCACCGGATAGAAGAGCACCCCCCCGAGTCGCTCGACCACCGGAACGACCTCCTTGCGGCTCGCCGAGGTCCAGCATCCGAAGATCGCCACGACGCCGTCTTCGCTGATGAGCCGCTCGGCTTCACGGGCGAAGCGAGCGGGGTCGCTCGCACCGTCGCGAACGATCGCCTCGACCTGGCGACCGAGCACGCCGCCGTTGGCGTTGATCTGCTCGATCGCCAAGAGGCATCCGTCGACCACCGGCTTCTCACTCGCGGCCATGGTGCCGGTGAGGCTGTGGAGAATGCCGACCCGGATCGGGGCTCGCGCTCCCTCGCCGCCAATCCGGTACCACAGCACGAGCGCGAGCACCAGCACGACCAGCACGACCAGCAGGGCGATCGCGATGCGCCCGGATCCGCCGAACCCGCGGGTGGTGTTCACGCCGGAAGACTACCAATTCGATTCGATCGGCGGCGGCGGCTCGTGCGACTCATGAGTCGTTCGGAGCACTCGGATCCGCTCGACGAGAAGAAGTCACTCGAGGCGGAACCGCGGCGCAGGGCGAGTCGAGCCACTGAATCCAGCGGAACAACGACACCTCCGCGTGTTCGGGCCTCGAAGTCGCCCGCGGGGCTACTCGTCGTGCCAGGAATCGCTGGGCAAGTCGTAGATCAGCGAGTTCGCCGCCGGGCCGTCGTGCTCGGAAGTGCAGATTCCAACATCCACCGACTGGGCGAAGACGTCGGTCTCCTCGGGGCGGATGCGAATCGAGCCCGAGACTTCGAGCAATCGGGTGATCTGCGCGACCGCGGGCCGAGAGATGTCGTCGATCTCGCGTCGAAGCACCGCGGCCACGTAGCAGGCAAGGTCTTCCGCGATCAGACGTGCGATGGGCCGAATGGTGCGAGCCGCGAACTCGATGCCGCCGTCGGGTTCGACCCGCAGCGAGGCTACCGCCCGCAGGTCGCCCGCGATCGCGGGAAGCCCGGCAGCGCAGGCGCGTCGCATCGCCTCGAGGTCGCTCGCCTCGACCGGACCCTCCAGTCGCGCTGCCACCAAGGTCCGCCACGAGAGCATCTGCACCAGGCGTTCGAACTCCGCATCCTCAAGAACCAGCGCCTCGCCGATCGCCGTCGCAACCGCCACCGATCCGGTGGTCGAACTGCCCAGGCGAACGCGGCTGCGGGCGGCGAGTTCTCCGAGCAGTCCCATCGCCTCGCCCATGCCGGCCGCGGAGTCGGCTTCGAAGGAGCCCTCGAGCAGGATCGTCCGCGCAGGCGAGGGCAATTCGCTGCACCAGACCTCCTGCGTCTGTGCAACGTGCATGGGACGGATCTTGAGCGTCACCCAACCACCCGGTTCGACGCCGTCGCTCGAGGCCACCAGCCGCGCTTCCAGCGGCACCAGACCGATCGGATGGCCGCCGGGCGGCCGCGGATCGGGGGTCTCTGGCATGTCGTGGGCATCGCGGTCCATGGGGTTCCTCGCCGGAGTCGATACGTCTCCGCACGCATGCGGGATCGGAACCGTTGATCGGGTTCCTCGCCTGCTACCGTGCCCCCGACCCCAATTCGGTCAACGATCCCGACCCCCCACGGCCGAATTCGGATGTCACTGGTGCGGCGCCCCCGGCTGCAGCCGCCCGCACGCTGCTCTTCCCGGACGCCATCGAGACCGAGAACCGCTTCACGCCGACCGATCCATGCGCTTCACCGAACTGTTAGACGATCAGAGGCTCCTGCGCGCCGTCGCGGCGCTGGGCTTCGAAGAGGCTCGGCCGGTCCAGGCCGCGGTGCTTCCCAAGGCGATGGAGGGCCGCGACGTCATCGCGCTCGCACCGACCGGCACCGGCAAGACCCTTGCCTACGGGCTTCCGCTCGCAGCGCGGTTGCTCGACACGCGTCCGCCGCGCGGAACGCGCGGTCGGATCGACCCTCGCACCCGCCTTCGCGGACTGGTCATCTGTCCCACGCGCGAGCTCGCGCAGCAGGTGGGCGCCGAGATCTCGCAACTGCTGCGCGGCCTCGTGCCCACGGTGCTCGTCGCGACCGGCAAGAGCGCCATCACGCCACAGAAGGCGGCGCTTGCCAAGGGCGTCGATCTGCTGGTGGGCACACCGGGCCGCCTCCGCGAACTGCTCGAGGCCGACGCCATGACCCTGGCCTACCTGATGCAGGTGGTGATCGACGAGGGAGACCGGATGCTCGACCTGGGCTTCCTGCCTCAGGTTCGGTGGATCCTCGAGCGCACCGCGGCAGGCCCGCAGCGAATGCTCTTCTCGGCGACCTTGCCGAGCGAGGTCGACCGACTCGCGGCCGAGTTCCTTCGCGATCCGGTTCGGGCCGAGGTGGGACTTCGCAATGCGGTGGCCGAACACCTCACTCATCGCCTGTACGACCTCACCGAGGACCTCAAGGTCCCGTTGCTGCTCTCCCTGCTCGGCGAAGCGCCCGAGCGGGTCCTCGTCTTCGCCCGCACTCGTCGCCGGGTGGGGTGGGTGGCCACGGCCCTGCGCAGGCACGGCCTTCGGGTGGGCATGCTCCATGGCGACCGCACCAACCGGCAGCGACAGGATGCGCTGGCAGGATTCACGGCCGGACGCCTCGGAGTGCTCGTGGCAACCGACGTCGCTGCCCGCGGACTGCACGTGCCCGGCATTCGGCTGGTGGTCAACTACGACCTGCCGGTCGCACCCGAAGACTGGGTTCACCGGGTCGGTCGGGCCGCCCACGGCGGAGGCGAAGGCGGGTCGATCTCGTTTCGCGATCGCCGAGATGCCCAGCTGTGGCAGCAGATCGCAACCCTCGCAGACGTCTCGGTCGAGCCGGACTCGCTGCCCCGCGGGGTGAAGCCGCGGCCGCAAACGCCGCGGCGGATCTCGGCCGATGCGTCCACCCACGATCGCGGAGCGGGGCGGAAGGCAACGCAGCGCGAAGCGGCGAACTCGCCGCGCACGCCGACTTCACGTTCATCCGGCCCGAAGCGGAAGAAGGTCGGCGGCGGCAGCAGCAGCGAATCGGTCTCGCGCTCAGGATCGGGAATCTCGACTCGATCGCCGCAGTCGGGATCCGCTCGTCGGTCCTCGAAGGCAAGCCGCAGCGGCGGAGCATCCTCGCGCGGCACTCGGACCCGCCGCGGCGGCAAGCCGGTGCGGGTCGGTCGTGGCGTGACGCGACCGGACCAGTGAGCTCTGGCGCTCGAGTTCAGTCGACCGGCAGCAGCGGCACCACCACCTGCACCAGGATCAGGAACCCGATCGCGATCGCCACCATCGAGAGCAGGATCTGCACGGTCATCACCCCGGTGGCTCGCCAGATCTGATCGAGCGAAGGGACGCGAGCCGCCTTGTAGATGAGGGCGATGCCGAAACTCAGGGGGATGATCAGCAGCATCCACCAGTGTTCCACGCCGGGAAGCGGTTCGAGCATCGGCAGGTAGGCGACCATGTTCATGGGGCCGCCCCCGCAGGCCGCCGCGACATGGCGTCGATCACCAGGAAGACGTTCATGAGCCCCGCCATGGCGCAGAAGAGCGTGCCCATCTCGTTGGGGTGGGCGACACCCTTGAACGCCGGGACCATCACCACCGCATCGGGAGGGGCCATCGGATTGGGGTGGGGCGCCTCGATCATGCCGCCAAAGCGACCGTTGGCGACCAAAGCGGCATTGGCCGCGTCTGCGACCCACGCGATCGGACCGGCCCCGGCCTGCGCGACGAACCACAAGCCGTCCTCACGGCGGTCCACCACATCGATCCCCCCGATCAGGATTCCCAGGAGAAACAGCCCGATCACTCCACCCCCCGCGAGCATGCCGCGGCGACGGTCCCCGAGCATCGCATGACCAAGTCCGGGAAGCAGCCATGCGAGGAGGCCCGCGCGGGGGTTGCGGATTGTGCTGGATGCCGTCTCGGCGGATTCGCTCATCCGATCACCAGGGGGCCCTGAGAAGGAACTCGGACGCCGATGGGTCCGAGGTCTGCGCACGGCCACTCTCGGACCGTTCGACCCTTCATCGGTCGAATCAGGAGGAAGCGATGACCAACCGAACCGACACCACCGCCTTCGATGCCCAACCCCTTCCCGAAGGCGTGGAGGAGGACCGTCGGGCCGATGGCCGGCGCGATGAGTTCGCCCGAGGCGAGACCCGGCTTGAGCGACGGCGAGGTCCAGGTCGCCGACTGAGCGACTTCCTTCGCTCGGCCGAGGAGGGCGAGATGAACCGCGAGCAGTTCCTCTTCCTCGTCGCCATCGACGAGTTCAAGCGGGTGAACGGCAAGGCGTTCCCCAACTGGACCGACGTGCTCGAGGTGATTCGTCGCCTTGGCTACCGCAAGACCCAGCCCAGCTCGGTCGAACTGCGGGGCCGCGCGGAGGACTTCGTCGAGAAGCCCGACGCTGCCGCCGGGGTCGACCGGGTCCACGCCCCCGCGGCCTGACTTCGCTTCAGGAGGACGCCTTGTAGAAGTCGCGGTTGATGGCGATGTACTTCCGCCACTCCTCGGGCAGGTCCTCCTCGGGGAAGATCGCCTGCACGGGGCACTCGTCGACGCACAGCCCGCAGTCGATGCAGGTGTCCGGGTCGATGAACAGCTGGGTCGCACCTTCAAAGGAACCCTCCCCCTTGGTCGGGTGGATGCAGTCGACGGGGCAGACGTCGACGCACGAGGCGTCCTTGGTTCCGATGCAGGGTTCCGCGATGACGTGGGCCATGAGCCGCGCTCCGTCGAGATCCGTGTGAAGCCGCTTGTCCGGGCAAGCGGGGTGCGGAGCATAGTGGGCGAATGCTCCCGCGTGGGCGAGCCGATGCGATCTCGCGGCGGAGTCGCGCCAACACCGCAAAAAACACGGAGGCCGGAGCGGTCGCCCGCTCCGGCCTCTCGGCTCGTGCAGGCGAGACCTTCCGGCCTCGCCGCCGTTCACCGCTGGCTCAGCGGCGGGCGCCCTTCTTGCGGCTGCTCTTCTTGGCAGCCTTCTTGGTCGCCTTCTTGGTGGCCTTCTTGGCGGCCTTGCGGCGGGTCTTCTTGGCGGCCTTCTTGGTCGCCTTCTTGGCGGCCTTCTTGGTCGCCTTCTTCGCAGCCTTCTTCTTCTTCGCCATGATCTGGCTTCCTTATGTCGTTACGCTCTCGTGTCGGAGTGAAGGGAAACCCGCCAGCGTAACGGGAGCGGGAGTCCCACGATGTCGAGTGTTGTAGCGTTATCGGGTGCGTTCGTGAAGCGACTTGACACATTTGCTCCACTCGACGTCGAGTCGACGGCACCCGGCGACCTGCGTGCCGCGCTCGGCATCGCCGTCATCGGAGCCTCGGGTCGGCTCGGCCAACGCATCGCCGCGCTCGCTTCGCAGGACCCACGCGTCTCACTCGTCGCCGCGATCACGAGCCGCGACAGCGACGCGCGACTGCTCGAGATCTCCGGCTTTTCCGCGGTGATCGATGCTTCCACCGAGCAGGGCACGCACCGCGCGATCGGGCTGGCGGCACGCGTCGGCCGACCGTTGCTGGTGGCGACCACGGGGCTCGGCGGGGCGACGATTCGGTCGCTCGAGGGACTGGCCGAGCAGGTGCCGGTCATGGTGGCTCCAAATCTCTCCCGGGGGGTCGCCATCCTGCGGCGACTGGTGCGAGAGGCGGCGGTCCTCACCGGCGACGCCTGGGATCTCGACCTCGTCGAGCGGCACCACCGCCGCAAGCGCGACGCCCCTTCGGGCACCGCGCGACAGCTCGTCGAGGTGGTCCGAGCCGCCGCGGGAAGCGATCGACTCGAAGGCCGCGTGCATTCGATTCGCAGCGGAGATGACGTGGGTACCCACGAACTTCGGCTTGCCAATGGCGAGGAGGAACTGGTCCTCTCCCACCGCGCCCTCAGCCGGGACGCCTTCGCCCGAGGAGCCATCGAGGCCGCACTCTGGTTGGCCCGACAGCCCGCCGGAATGCACTCGTTCGATCGGTGTCTCGAGCCCGCGGCCCCCGAGATCGAGCTGGTCAGTCGAGCTCGCGATCGAGCCCATTGACCTGGGCGTAGAGGATCCGGGCCTCTTCGGGAGTGGACTGTTCCGGAACCCGGGCCCGCACCACGCCTTGGACCGGGTTGTACCAGAACATCGCCTCGCTTCCGGAAGCAGGATCCACCTGCCAGACGCGGGGATGGCTTCGCATCATCTCGCCGGGACCGGCGAGGTCGATCCAGCGCTCCCGGTGCCCGAGCAGGAGGTTCACTGGAAGTTCGCCATCGAACCAGCCGCTGTCGACGCGGATCGGGTGGCCGGCATCGTTCATGCCGACGGTCCGCAGGGCCCGCAGGAGATTGACCTCGGCCTGGATCCGCTCGACGCTCAGGCGGGTCGCTTCGATGGCGTGCTCGCGCTCGGAATGCCGACGGTTGAAGTGCAGCAATCCGAGCAGCAGCACGATGACGACGCCAAGCGCCAGGAGATCGAGTAGTCGTCGCATCGTCGGGGTCCTCCGAGTCCCCGCTTCATCGACCCATCGGAACCACCGCTTGTCCGCAGTGGGAATCCTCGCACCAAGCGGATTCGACCTTTCCGATCCGGGAATCGCGGAGCCGACGGCTCGCTACAGTCCGAGCCGGTTTTCGGACCCTCACGGCCCCCGCGAAACTCCATGACCACGAGCCCCGCCAACCCGATCGACTGCCGCGCCCTCGCCTGCGGCGCCACCCTGCTGGTCGAGCCCATGGCTTCCGTCGCCTCGGTGGCGATGAGCTGGCTGCTTCCAACCGGCAATGCAGGCGACCCGGCCGATCGCCTCGGCGAGGCCGCGATGCTCTCCGAACTCGCCCTCCGCGGTGCCGGAGAACTCGACAGCCGCACCTTCAGCGACGCCCTCGACCGGCTGGGGGTGCAACGCTCGCTCAGCAACGGCGGCCGGCATCTCCGGCTTGGGGCGACCATGCTCGGAAGCCGGCTCGACGACGCGGCGCCGCTGCTCTGCGACCTCGTCCGCCGACCCCGCCTTCCCGAAGAGGCGCTCGAGGCGGTGCGGAGCCTCTCGTTGCAGTCGCTCGAGAGCCTCCAAGACGAGCCGCAGCGACGGGCCATGATCGCCCTCGGCGAGCAGCACTTGCCGAGCCCGTTCAATCGATCGGGGCTCGGCAGTCGAGCGGGCCTCGAGGCGATCTCGATCGAGCACCTCCGCGGCCGATGGCATCGCGAGGTTCGTCCCGGCGGCTCGATCATCGCCGTCGCGGGCCGGGTCGACCCCGCGGCGCTCGCCTCGAGGCTCGATGCGCTCTTGGAGGGTTGGGAAGGCGAGGCGGTTCAGCCCGAGGTCGATGCCGCGGCGGCGAAGGGCGCGGTCCACCTCGAACAGGACTCCGCGCAGGTCCACTTCGGCATGGCGCTCGACGCACCGCCGCTTCGCGATCCCGACTCGATGGCCTGGGCCTTGGCGGTGCGGATCCTCGGGGGCGGATCCTCGAGTCGCCTCTTCGTCGAACTGCGGGAGCGACGCGGGCTGTGCTACTCGGTTGGCGCGGGCGCCGACCTCGGACGCGATCGCGGCATGGTCTCGATCTACGCCGGCAGCACCCCCGAACGCATCGACGAGAGCCGGTCGTTGATTCTTGAAGGTCTCGCAAGCCTCGCGGCAGGCTTCACCGAGGCCGAGTTTCGCCGCGCGTCGATGGCGCTTCGGCGATCGCTGGTGGCCCAGAGCGAGAGCACCACCAGCCGCGCAGTCCAACTCGCCTCGGATTACGACCGGCTCGGCCGCGCTCGCACGCTCGCGGAGATCGCCGAATCGGCAAGCCGGATCGATCTGGCGCGACTTGAGGCGTTTGCCGCATCGCACCTCGACGAGGCCTGGATCGAGGCCCGCAGCGAAGTGCGACTCGGGCCGCCGCGCTCCTGAAGCCAACGCGGTCCCGCTGACAAAACCTCAAGACGCAGTTGAAAATCGGGGCTTCGTTGGCAGCACCTGCGCGGTCGCGGAGCGGTGGCGACGCCACTCGGCACCGCGTGCGATCAAGGGGCGATCCGTGAGGCGCCGGTGATCGGACCGGCGTGGTTGGACATGGGGGAC
>JAPOKA010000033.1 GCA_029977865.1 bacterium | reverse complement strand
TGGGGCCGACTCCACCAAGGGCCGTCGGCCGGTTCGTCGTCGCCCCGTGCTGCGGGAATCGCCATGACCAGGAGGGTGCCACTGCCAGTCGAAGTCTCGGGAATCTCGGCAGGCGCCCGAACGACGATGCGATCTTCCGGTACCTCCTGCGATCTCGATGCCGACGCCGCGGCGGTGCTCGCTGGGCCCGACCCGAGCGCGACTGCCGACGCAATCGCCGCAGCCGCAGCGCCCGCGCTCGACCGCCGCGGCGAGTGCCGCAGGCAGGTGCGCAGGGTTGGTTGTGGGTAGAGGTGCATCGCGGGAGAGGTCCGATAGCGTTGGAGGGTGGTGCTTCGGTCTGCGAAGGGTACGACCAACGACGCCGAGCTCGGCAAAGTTCCAACCACCGCCGCGGAGTGCCGATAGTCCCTTCGCGCCCGACCCGTCGGTGAGGGTCGAGATCCAATTGTCGACCGCGAGATCCCCATGTCCATCCGCCTGAGAGTCCTCGTCGCCTCCCTCGCCCTGACCGGCTTCCCGCTTGCCTCGGGCTGTGCTCCCGGGCAACCGGACGATGTCATGATCGGAGGCGCGCATGACGTCGCGAGAGCGACCTCGGGCGTTCGCTGGGAGACCGACCAGACCATCAGGCTCGCCACGAGCGGTGTGGTCTCGGTCGACATCGACTCCTTCGCGGGCTCGGTGCTGGTGAAGGCGAATCCCAACCTCTCCGAGACCATGGTCACCGTCGAGCGTGCTTCTCGGCACGGCTTCCCCCGCTACTCCCAGGCCGGCGCGGCGCTCGACCTCATCGACTACACCGTCTCGCTCGACCGCGGCGCCAGCGGCGAGGAGATCGTCAAGGTGCGGGCCGACTCCCGCGGCACCGAAACCGTCCTCGGTCGCGCCAACGTCACCGTCGAGACGCCCGAGCTCGGAGCCGTCACCATCCGCACCGCCCGCGGCGACGTTCAGGTGATCGAGCACCGCGGCGAGATCGACATCGTGAACTCCCACGGCTCGGTGAGCGTGGCGACCCCCTGGCCCGCCCGCGACTCGGTGCGAATCCTGAATCGAAGCGGCGACGTCGAGTACCGGATTCGGGGCGAGTCGACCGGCGCGTTCGACCTCGAGACCGACGGCGGCACGGTCACCACCCGTTGCCGCTACGGTCGCTGGTCCGGCGCCGACCCGGAGAACCGCTCCAATCGCACCAAGGCGGTGCTCAACGGCGGCGAGAATCCCGTGACCATTCGAACCTCCGACGGCGACATCGAGATCGCGGTGATTCCCGATCCGGTCGGCGGCGTCTTCTACACCCACGGCCGGTGAGCGACGCGGCTACCCTGCCGGCGTGAAGGAAGTTCAGGATCATTGGTTTCGCGAGGCGAAGGCCAAGGGCTACCGCTCTCGCGCCGCCTTCAAGCTCATCGAGATCGACCGGCGCAAGCGGGTCCTTCGCCCGGGGCAACGGGTGCTCGACGTGGGCGCAGCGCCGGGCTCTTGGACCCAGGTGGCTGCGGCGATCGTCGGGAGTCGAGGCGAGGTGGTGGGCTTCGATCTCAAGGCGATCGATCCGGCCGGGCTGCCCGCGAACGCCCGAGTGCTGACCGGCGACCTGCGCGAGATCGAGCTCGATGCACTCGGCGGACGCCCCTTCGACGTGGTTCTCTCCGACATGGCTCCCGACACCACCGGCGATCCGAGCGGCGATCAGGCTCGCTCGGCTCGGCTCTGCCATGAGTTGCTCGACCGCATCGGAGGCTGGCTGCGGCCCGGCGGCACCCTCGTCTACAAGGTCTTCGAGGGTGGCGACTATCCGGAGCTGCTCCGCCGAACCACGGGCATGTTCGAGAAGGCCAAGGGGTTCAAGCCCCCCGCGTCGAGGCAGGAGAGCGTCGAAATGTACGTCATCGCAGAACGGCTCCGAGCCCAACGCGACGAGCCGCCAACCGCGAACGAGGACCCCAATGCGATCGCTCGGCCGCGGCCTCGGGGCTGGGGATCGCAGAGTTCCTGACCTCCCGCCCGGACCCTCGCCTGCGCCGACGACGCGGACTTCGGAGGCCTCTCAGCGGTCTTCGGACTGGGCACCGCGCCGATACCGCATCTCCACCCGGTTTCCCGGCGGCACGTAGCGGATCTCCGACATGTAGGCGCCCATCAGCATGATGCCGCGACCGGAGGGAATCTCGAGATTCGATTCGGCGGTGGGATCGGGAACCGCGGCAGGATCGAATCCCTCGCCCTGATCCTGGACCGCGACGAAGACCTCGTCGGAGTCGACGCGGCACTCGAGATCGACCACCTTCGCAGGATCGCGGCGATTGCCGTGCTGGATCCCGTTGGCCACCGCCTCCTCGATCGCGAGCCGAATCGCGAACGCCTCGGAATCCTGATAGCCGTGGGTCTCGAGCGCCCGATCCACCTCGGCCTCGAACTCGGCGAGTCCCTCGGTGGTCGCGCCGAACTGGACGCGGCCAAGATAGGGAGCGGGCGAGGCGTTCATCGAATCCGATTCCGCGAGAGCGATCGAGCCGGACGAGCGGGCTCGTTCAGAAGCCCTTCGTCGCCTCCTCCACGGTGTCGAAGATCTCGAAGAGCGAGTGCAACTTCGTGATCTTGAACATCTGGTAGATGTCGGGCTTGATCTCGGCGAGGCGAAGCTTGCCGCCCTTCGCCTTCACCCGGGTGTTCACTCCGATCAGCATCGAGAGGGCTGCCGAGGAGAGGAAGTCGACATTGCGGAAGGAGAGCAGCAGGCGAGGCTTCTGCTCGCCGTCCACGACCTTGCCGATCTCGTCGCCGATCTGCTGGATCATGAGCGCGTCGGCGATCCGCTTCTCGGCGAAGCCCACCTGGACCACGCCGGAGTCGCGATTACGAACATTGATGCGGGCGGTGCCGGCGGACATGGTCTTGGACTCCTCGTCTCGGACGATGGATCGAATCAATAGCCGGCGTACGCGCCGGAACCGATGCGGTCGGAGAGACCCTTGAACAGTCGGTCCTCCTCCTCGCTCTGGATGATGACCTCGGGACGAATCAGAAGCAGCGTGGTGAGTTCCTGCTTCTCGGTGGCGCGGTTGGTGAAGAAGCGGTTGACCCAGGGGATCTTCGAGAGCACCGGCACGCCGGCCTCGACCTCGACCTCCTGAACCTTGCGCTGGCCGCCGAGCAGAATCGTGCCCTTGTCCGGCACCGACACCGTGGTGTTGATCTGGGTTCCCTGGAGTTCGGGCAGCTGGATGGTGCCCTCGAAGGTCGAGGCGCGACCGCCACCGAAGTCGCCGCCGCCGGCGGCACCGGTGATCCGGTAGTCGCGGAAGCGGACATCCTCGTTGAGCCCGAACTGCACGGTCATGGTCACGTAGCGGCGATCGGCGGAAATCACGGCTTCGACGTCGAGCACGAAGCCCTGATAGACCACGCCGACCTGCGGATCGAAGGCACCCGAGGCGTCGCCGGTCACCGGCGTCAGTCCCGCGATGTAACTGATGCCCTTCGCCACGCTGATCCACGAACGCTGACCGTTGAACAGGGTCAGTCGCGGCGCGGTCAGCACCACGCTACGCGTGTCGGCCTGGGTGGCGTTGATGATCAGGTCGACCTGGATGTCGTCGAGGAAGCTGATGCCGACGGTCAACGCGGGGTTGATGATGCCGGCGGCACCGACCGCGGTCTTGAAGGCGCCCTTGGCAAGGGTGTCCACCAGCCCGCTCGAATCCTGCACCACGCCGATGGGGGCCCATCCGCTCGAACCGTTGATGCCCTTCTTCTGCAGGCCCACCGGAGTGCCCACCGGACCGGTGACGTACTCGATGGTGGTGCCATCGGCGCTGGGAACGCCGAAGGCCGCGCCGGTCGCGGTGGTGTTGGCGAAGTCGGCGTTCTGACCGATCGCGTCGAAGATGACGGGGTTCTTGAGGGTGCCGTTCTTGATGGCACCATCGGCCGGCTGCCCGGAGTAGAAGAAGTCGCTGAGTTGGAAGTTCTGGTCCGCCGCCAACGCCTGGTTGTACATGGCGTCGTTGGTGTTGAAGTAGACGTCGAGATCGACGCCGATGTGCTCGAACCACTCCATCGAGACGTTGATGAGCCGCGTCTCGACGTTCACCTGCAGCGCCCGGATGGTCCGCAACTGAGTGAGCAGACCTTCGATCTCACGGTGGTTGCGGGGAGTGTTGGTGATGATCAGGTTGCCGTTGAGCTCCTGGATCATGCCGGTGTCGCCGCCGAGATCGCGCCAACCCTCGGGGTCGACCTGCTCCTGAATGATGGTGACGATCTGCTCGATCATTTCCTCACGGCTGCGGCGCTCGGGCTCGTCGCCGGGGTCGCCGAAGATGCCGCCGCCACCACCGCCGGAGCCGCCACCGCCGGAGCCGCCACCGCCGAAGCCGCCGCCACCGCCGCCGCCACCGAAGCCGCCGCCGCCACCACCGCCGCCGAAGCCGCCGCCACCGCCGCCGCCGCCCTGTCCACCCGTGCCGCCCTGCTGGATGGCGCTGTTCAGGTTGAAGTCGGGTGCGTTGTCGAAGTAGGGCACCTCGAAGAGGAGATCACGGATGTCGTAGACGATGGTCACGACCTTCTTGCGGAGCGCCGCATCGGAGGAGACGACCACCACGCCGTCCTCGACCGAGAACTCGGGCCGCTCGAAGTCGTCGCCGATCTGCTCGAGCACCCGCTTGATCACGTTGACTGCCGGAACGTCGGTCATCTCGAGGCTCACCTCGGAGGTGGGCCGGATACCGATCGAGTCGAGCGCCTTCCAATCCGGGTAGATCTGCACATCGGTGACCTGCCGCAGATAGGCGATCACCTGCTCGAGCTCGTTGTTGTCGAAGTCGACCGAGATGGTCTTGGCCAACTTGCCCATCGCCTCGCGGTTCACCACCGGCTCGCTCCAGCCCGCAGCGCCGTCGCGGCGGATGCTCAGCTCCGGCCAATCCTCCGGATAGGAGACGAGGGCGTTGACCGACTTGGGTCCCGGGCCGGTGAGGTTGACGCGGGGAGGAATGGTCGCGGCGAGGTTCTCGACCGAGAAGTGGTCGAGTGCGAAGGCCCGCCGACGGGTGAGCTCGGAGTACTCCTGGTAGCTCATGCTCGACTGGATCACGTCGCGCAGGGTCAGGGCGGCGGGGTTGTGCGGATCGAGGAAGAGCACCTGATCGAGAACCTCGAGCGCCTCGGCGTACTTCATCTCGAGCTGCAGTTGGCGAACCCGAATCAGGCTCTCGTTGATGAGCCGCTGCCGGGCCTCCTGCTCTTGCTGCTGGGTCTTCATCTTCGCGGCCTCGGCTTCGAGCCGCTCCTGGTCGGCCTGGGCGCGGATCGCCGAGTCGCGGGTCGCATTGATGGTCGCAAGCAGCACATCGAGCCGCTCGATCAGGTTTTCGTACTCGTCGATCGGCAGAGACTGCTGGGCCCGCTGCAGGTCGACCTTGGCCTTGACCACGGTGACCTCGGCGGTGCGGAAGTCGTTGCGGGCGAGCGCCTCGTTGGCTCGGCCCACCGCGGCCTCGTACTCGGCCTCGGCTCGCTGGCGAATGATCTGGCGATCCTGCACCACCTGGGTGCCGACATCACCGCGGTCGACCATCGCCTCAGCGCGGGCGAGTCCGCGGCTTGCTTCTTCGTCGCCCGGTGCATTGCGAAGCAGTTCGCTCCACGCGGCGATGGCGGCCTCGTAGCGGCCGCTTCGCATCGCTGCACGCGCCTCGAGACGAGCTGCGTTCGCGGCATCGTTGGTCACGGGCGCTTCGGGCGCGGATGGCGGCGTGTCGACGATGGGCTCGTCGCCACCAGCGGGCTCGGCGGGCGTTGGCTCGGCGACGGGAGGCTCCGCGGGGGTCGGCTCCTCTGCGGCCGGCTCAGGCTCGGCGGGCGCGGGGGCGGGCGCCGGCTCCGCCGGTGCGGGTGCGGGCGCAGCCGGCGGCTCAGCCTTGGGCGGTGCACTCGGGAGATTCGGAGGCAGCGACTGACCTTCGTCGGCCGAAGTCGAGGGAGCAACGCTTGGCTGCTCGTTCGCACGCGGGTTCGCGTGAACAGCAACCGCGAAGGTTGCCACCACGAGCGTCGGAGCAAGAGCGTTACGCAGAAGACCGAGGCGGGAAACTTCCCGATTCATTCGCAACTCCCTGAAGAGGCACACGAGCAGGTCAGGCACTTGGGTCGAGACACGGTCCAATCACCACACCGACGGAGGAATTCGCGTCGGGCACGACACCGCCCTCAGCGATCGGGCCGCGGCGGACCGGGACCGTGGAGCGGTCGGGGAGACTAAGACCAACGCACCCTCAACGCAAGCCTCCGACAGGCGTCTCGCCGGCTTGGAGATTGGGATCGCGGCCGAATGCAACCGCCGGCAACGCCTCGACGTCGACTCGTCGCCCGACCCGGTTTACCTATGGCTCAGACCTCGACCGAGTCGCGAAGCGGCGCGACTTCGATTTCCGGGCTCTGGCGGCGACGGACAGCCGCCTCCGCGAGCGGCTCACGCGTCCGCATCGCATCAAGAAAGCAATCGAAGAGGTACGCAGAGTCGTGAGGCCCCGGAGAGGCCTCGGGATGGTACTGGACGGAGAAGATCGGCTTCTCGCGATGGCGGAAGCCGGCCACGGTGCCGTCGTTGAGGTGCCGGTGCGTGACTTCGCCTCCGGCTGCCTCAAGCGAGGCCTCATCCACGCAGAATCCGTGGTTCTGGCTGGTGATCTCGACCCGGCCCGTCAGGAGGTTCCGAACCGGCTGGTTGGCGCCGCGATGTCCGAACTTGAGTTTCCAAGTGGTCGCACCGAGGGCCAGCGCCAGAAGTTGGTGACCCAAGCAGATGCCGAAGGTCGGGATCCGCCCCGCCACCTCGCGCAGCGTGGCGATGGTCGACTCGACCACCGCCGGATCGCCGGGGCCGTTCGAGACGAGGAGACCGTCGGGCTTTGCGGCGAGAATGGTGTCTGCGTCGGCATCGTGCGGCAGGAAGACCACTTCGCAGCCGCGATCGACGAGGTGACGGTAGATGTTGCGCTTCGCACCGCAGTCAAGCGCCACCACCCGCAGCCGCGCACCCTGCGAACGATCACTCCGCGGCGACCAGGGCCCGAGATCCTCGTCGAACCTCCCTTGACCGGAAGGACTCACTTCGGCGGCGAGATTGCGGCCCGACATCGACTCGCTCGCGCGGACCTCCGCGATCAGGTCGTCGTCGCTGCGGGCGACCTCGCTCGAGACGAGCCCGCGCATTGCGCCGCCGAGACGAAGCCGACGAACCAGCGCTCGGGTGTCGATCCGCTCGATTCCCGGAACGCCCGCGGCTGCGAGCCAACTCGAGAGGTCTGTTTCGGCGCGGTGGTTGGAGACCACCCGCGACAACTCCCGCACCACCACCCCCGCCACGGCAGGGCCGAGGCTCTCGACGTCCTCCGCGCAGATCCCGTAGTTGCCGACATGCGGCACCGTCATGGTGAGGATCTGGCCGCGGTAGCTCGGGTCGGAGCAGGCTTCCTGATAGCCGCACATCGCGGTGTTGAAGACCACCTCGCCGCAGCGGGTGATCCCCACCGCGTCGCGGGCGGCGGCACCGAATCCCCAGCCACAAAAAACCGACCCGTCCTCGAGGACGAGCCGGGCGTTCGGCGGCGGTGTGCGCATCAAAGAGATCATACCGAACACCGCCGTCTGCGGAACAGGTTGGACGCGAACAGGGCGGAGTTCGCGGCGCTACTGCGCCCCCTTTCCGACCCGCCGCTCAAACGCCGCGGCGAGCCGTGCCCGCCCGATCCTTCTCTAGACTCGCCGCGTGGAGACCCTCTTTGGTGGAGCCGATGCGGAGCAGGTGACGCCGGGCGAGGCGGTCGGCTTCGCGATGGTCGCGGTCGAGCGCGGCGTCGACCGCTATCCCGACGGCCTCACCTATCGGATTCCTCCGGCGCTCGCGGGGCTCGCGGAGGGCCAGCGGGTGCTGGTTCCGCTCGGAAGCGGCGACCGCACGACCCGCGGGACCGTGGTCTCGATTGCGACCGAGCCGCCACCGGGGCTCGATCGGTCTCGCCTCAAGGCGGTGACATCGATCGCAGACGACCGCCCGCCCCTGACCGGGGAACTCCTCGATCTTGCCCGCTGGATCAGCCGCTACTACGTCTGCCCGATCGGTCTGGTGCTCGGGGCGATGCTCCCGGCCGCGGTTCGCCGCGGCACCGGGCTCGTGACGAGCACCTTCGTCGATCTCGCGGTGCTCGACACGCCGGTGCGGCTCGGGCCGCGGCAGCGCGCCGTTCAAGCCCGACTCGAGTCGATGCCGCCGCAGGAACGTCCGGTCGAAATCCGAACCTTGGCAGAGATGGTCGGCCTCGCGAGCCCGGCGGCGATCCGATCGATGATCGCCAAGGGGGCGCTGGTGGCGACGACGCGGCGCCGGATCGCCGGCGACGATCTCCCCGCGTTGCCGGGGGCGATCGCACGACCCGAGCTCACCGCCGACCAGCGAACCGTGGTCGATGCGATCGCGGCCCAGCTCGGTGCGGGCTTCAGCCGCCATCTTCTTTATGGGGTCACCGGGGCGGGCAAGACGGAGGTCTACCTTCGGCTTGTCGAGAAGACCGTCGAGGCGGGCAAGGCCGCGCTGCTGCTGGTTCCCGAGATCGCCCTCACGCCCCAAACGATCGCCCGCCTGCTGGCCCGCTTTCCACAGGTGCCGGTCTCGATCCTTCACTCCGGCCTGACCGCCTCGCAGCGGCATCGCCACTGGGTGCTCGCCGCCGAGGGAACCGCCCGGATCGTCACGGGGGCGCGGTCGGCGATCTTTGCGCCGATCCCGCATGGCGAGTTGGGGCTCGTCATCGTCGATGAAGAGCACGACTCCTCCTACAAGCAGGATCAGGCTCCGCGGTACCACGGTCGCGATGTCGCGATCCGACGCGCTCAGCAGGCGGGGTGCCCGGTGCTCCTTGGAAGCGCCACCCCGAGCCTCGAGACCTGGCTCAATGCCACCGAACGGGGGCTCATCGAGGTTCACCGGCTGCCCCGGCGGGCGCCGGGGCTGAACGTGCCCAAGGTCGAGGTGGTCGACTTCGCCCGTGAACAGCGGCAGCACGGCGATCGCCGCGTCCATTTGATCGGGCCCACGCTCGGCAGAGCCCTCGATTCATGTCTCGCCGAGGGCGGGCAGGCCCTGCTGCTCCTCAACCGCCGCGGGTACGCCAACTACATCGCCTGCAGCGACCACCGTTGCGGCTGGATCCAGACCTGCAGCGAGTGCGACGCCGGCATGGTCTGTCACCGCCCCGAGCGGCGCGACGGGCCGGGACCCGAGTTCCTCCGCTGCCACCACTGCGGCAGCGAGCAGCGGGTGCCTCGAACCTGCCCGGAGTGCGGCCACGCGGTCACGGTCTTCGGGCTCGGCACCCAGCGGGTTGAAGAGGAACTCCGCCGGCTGCATCCGGAACTGGCGGAGACCGACGCAGTGGTCCGGGTCGACTCCGACAGCATGGACGCCGCGGGCGACTTCCACCGGGTGCTCGCCCGTTTCGGCGCGGGTTCGATCCGGGTGCTTCTCGGCACCCAGATGATCGCCAAAGGCCTCGACTTCCCGGGTGTTCGACTCGTGGGGGTGATCAACGCGGACACTTCCCTGAACCTGCCGGACTTTCGAAGCGGCGAACGCACCTTCCAACTGGTGGCCCAAGTCGCCGGACGGTGCGGGCGGGGAGAGGCCGCCGGGCGAGCGGTGGTCCAGACCTTCCAGCCGCAGGCTCCAGCGATCCGCCTCGCGGCCCTGCACCGCTTCGAGGAGTTCGCAAGCCTTGAACTGGCGGAACGAGCCCGATTCGGGCTGCCCCCGATGCGGCGGATGATCCGCATCGTCGTCCGGCACGAGGACCTCGCCGTGGCAGGGTCCGCGGCGGGCGAGCTCGCCAAGGGGCTCACTGCCCTGCCGGAGTCGGACGGGATCGAGATTCGGGGCCCGGCCCCGTGCCCCATCGCGCGGATCGCCGGACGGCACCGCCTGCAGCTCGAGCTGATCGCCGAGGATGCCGCGACCCTGCAGCGGCTCGTCCAGCGGGCTCGGGGCGACGGACTCGTCCGGCCCGGCGAGCTCGTCGCGGTCGACGTCGATCCGGTCGCGCTGCTCTAGGTCGGCGGCTCGAGGGAGCACCGATCCGTCGCCGCGAGGTCCGAAAACCCGAACCGGCGGACTCCACGAGGAACTGATCGCCGGTTCGGAAGATGCTGGCTCCCCGGGACCGATCGCCCGAATACACTGCGGTTTTGCTCGGCAGAAGCGTCGCAGACCGCGGTTGCGGTCGCACCGAACTGCCGGTCCCGGAGCCTTGCCTGCCATGTCCGAACATCGCGCGTCGCCGTCGCTGAACGGCTGGAACGCCGCGTACGTCGAAGAGTTGTATCGCCAGTGGAAGGCGGATCCTGCCTCGCTCGAACCGCAGTGGCGAACCTTCTTCGAAGGATTCGATCTCGGTGCCGCACGGCCGGAGCCCCCGCGCGCGACCAAGGGCGGACCGAGCGGCGGCGCCGCCCGCGCCCATGAGGCGCAGTGGCGGGTCGACACGCTGATCTATCACTATCGAGATCTCGGCCATCTCGCCGCCGATCTCGATCCGCTCGGAACCAAGCGTCCGCGGCCAGCCAAGCTCTCGCTCGAGGCCTTCGGGCTCAGCGAGTCGCAACTCGACGACACCTTCGACCCGGGACTGCTTCCGCTCGCCGCGCCCGCGAAGCTGCGGGACATCGTGCAGCTGCTCGAGGACACCTACTGCCGCACCGTGGGTGCGGAGTACATGCACATCCAGGACACCGAGAAGCGCCGCTGGCTTCAGGAGCGGATGGAGCGGGTGCGCAACCGCCCCGAGCCCGCGCGGGAGGCGCGGCTGCGGCTGCTCGAGAAGCTGATCGAGGCCGACGGCTTCGAGAGCTTCCTCCGCACGCGCTACGTGGGCAAGAAGCGCTTCGGCCTCGAGGGCGGCGAGTCGCTGATCCCCATGCTCGACGTGCTGGTCGAGTCGGCGCCGGGATCCGGCGTCGGCGAGATCGTGATGGGCATGGCCCACCGCGGCCGGCTCAACGTGCTCGTCAACGTGATGCAGAAGTCCTTCGACCAGATCTTCACCGAGTTCGAGGAGCTCTGGCAGGAGGACTTCATCGAGGGCGGCGGCGACGTCAAGTACCACTCCGGATACTCGATCGAGCGCCGCACCTCCGATGGCGGCACCATCAAGCTCGCGCTCGCCCCCAACCCCTCGCATCTGGAGTTCGTGGACGCGATCGTGCTCGGTCGCACCCGCGCCAAGCAGCGGCTCGCCAACGACACCGAGCGGCGGCGGGTGCTGCCGCTGCTCATGCACGGGGACGCCGCCTTCGCCGGCCAGGGCATCGTGGCGGAGTGCTTCAACATGATGCGGCTCGACGGCTACTCCGTCGGCGGCACCGTGCACATCGTCATCAACAATCAGATCGGATTCACCACCTACCAGCACGACTCCTTCAGCGGCCGCTACTGCACCGACGCCGCCAAGATGGTGGAGAGCCCGATCTTCCACGTGAACGGCGACGATCCCGAGGCGTGCGCGTGGGTGGCGAAGCTCGCCCTCGACTACCGCCAGGCCTTCGGCGACGACGTGGTGATCGACTTCTGGTGCTACCGCCGTCATGGGCACAACGAGGCGGACGAGCCCTCATTCACCCAGCCGATCATGTACCGCCGGATCAAGGCGCAGCAGCCGGCGCTGGCCCGCTATCGCGACCATCTCATCGGCCACGGGGTCATCACCGCCGAACAGTTCGAATCCACCGCGCAGCGCTTGGTCACCGCGATGGACGAGGCTCAGGTCCGTTCGAAGTCGAAGCCCGTCGATCCCTCCATCGATCCCTTCCGCAACCTGTGGAACGGACTCGCGGAGGACTTCGCGTGGGATCACGTCGACACCGCGGTGACCCGCGAGCGCCTTGAGACCGTGGCCAAGGCGATCGGATTCGCCCCGGAAGGCCTCACCCTTCACCGCACCATCAACAAGGTCCTCGAACATCGCCGCAGCGCCGCGGGCGGCGACCTCGAGACCCCGCTTGATTGGGGCGCCGGCGAACAGCTGGCCTTCGGCACTCTGCTGCTCGAGGGCATTCCGGTGCGCCTCACCGGACAGGATGTCGAGCGCGGGACCTTCAGCCATCGCCACTGCGTGATTCGTTGCCAGGAGACCGGCGAGCCCTACACCCCGCTCAACTCCATCGCACCCGGCCAGGCGCGATTCTGCGTGCACAACAGTCCGCTCACCGAACTGGCCTGCGTCGGATTCGAGTACGGATACAGCCTCACCGATCCCCGCATGCTGATCGTCTGGGAGGCCCAGTTCGGCGACTTCGTCAACGGCGCCCAGGTGATCATCGATCAGTTCATCGCCTCCGCCGAACTCAAGTGGCAGCGGCACAGCGGCCTGGTCCTCTCGCTGCCGCACGGCTACGAGGGGCAGGGCCCTGAGCACTCCTCGGCCCGCCTCGAGCGCTTCCTGCAACTCTGCGCCGGTGGGAACATGATCGTCTGCGCTCCGACCACCAGCGCCCAGATCTTCCACCTCTACCGGCGACAGATGCACCAGCCGTTCCGCAAGCCGCTGGTGATCATGAGCCCCAAGAGCATGCTGCGGCTTCCCGCCGCGGCCTCGCCGGTGCGGCAGTTCCTCGAAGGTCGCTTCGAGCCGGTGCTCGACGACCCGAAGGTGACCGATCCCGCGGCGGTGAAGCGGGTGCTGCTCTGCTGCGGAAAGATCTACCACGAACTCGACGCGGCTCGCGATCAGCGCACCGATGGCGAGGTCGCGATCGTCCGCCTCGAGCAGCTGCATCCCTTCCCCGGCGAGCGGCTGCAGTCGATCCTCGACCGCTTCGGCAACGCCGAGCGAATCATGTGGGTGCAAGAGGAGCCGAAGAACCAAGGCGCCTATCGCTCCATGCAGTCGCAGTGGCTCGACCTGACCGGCGGTGGGCTCGACTTCGTCGGCCGCCCCGAGAGCCCCTCCCCCGCGGTGGGATCGACCAAGATCCACGCCCGCGAGCAGGCTCGACTGATCGCCGAGGCGGTCGGCGTCGCACCGAGAAGCCTTGCCCTTTCCGAAGCCGACGCCGCCGGTGGCGTCGAGGAATCGAAGCCCAACCAGTCCTCCGCCGCCCGATGACGACCCTTGGGCCGGCGACCGTTCGCCGACCGCCGCACGCGAGAACGCATCCCCATGCCCGTTGAACTGACCATTCCCAGTCCCGGCGAGTCGATCACCGAGGTGACCGTCGGCGCCTGGACCAAGTCCGATGGCGACTGGGTCGAGAAGGACGACCTGCTCGCCGAGATCGAATCCGACAAGGCGACCCTCGAACTCCGCGCCCCTGCGACCGGCAAGCTCTCGATCTCGGTCTCGACCGGCACCGAGGTCTCGGTCGGCGCCTCGGTCGGCTCGATCGACCCTGACGCGGCCAAGCCGGCCGCCTCCGCAGCACCCGCCTCCGTCGCGGCACCCGCCGCCGCAGTGCCCGCATCAACCCCGCCTCCCGCCGCCGCGAGCACCACCAGCACGGACGTGGCCCGAGCGACCTCCGTCGCCAAGAAGATCGCCGCCGAGCGCGGCATCGACGTCGGCTCCCTGCACGGAAGCGGCCCCGGTGGCCGGGTGACCAAGGCAGACGTCCTCGACGCGGCGGAAGGCCGAGCGCCGGCTCCTTCCGCGCCCCCCGCGCCATCGCCTGCGGTCGTCCCGGCTCCCGCCGCAGCCGCCGCACCCCCAGCCGGCTCGCGGACGGTTCGCCGCGAGCGCATGAGCAAGCTGCGACAGCGAATCGCCGAGCGGCTTCTCGAGAGCAAGCAGTCGACCGCCATGCTCACCACCTTCAACGAGGCCGACATGAGCGCGATCATGCGGCTTCGCAAGGAGCACGGCGAGTCCTTCGAGAAGCGGCACGGCACCCGGCTCGGGTTCATGAGCTTCTTCGTCAAGGCCGTGGTCTCGGCATTGCGTGAGTTCCCCCGCATCAACGCCTTCATCGCCGGCGACGAGATCGAGCATCACGACTACATCGACATGGGCATCGCGGTCGGGACCGATCGCGGCCTGGTGGTCCCGGTGCTTCGGAACGCAGAGGCGATGAGCTTCGCCGAGATCGAACTCGCCATTCGCGACTTCGCCGGACGCGCCCGCGATGGGCGGCTCTCGGTCGACGAGATGACCGGCGGCACCTTCACCATCACCAACGGCGGCGTGTACGGGTCGCTGATGGCCACCCCGATCCTCAACCCGCCCCAGTCGGGCATCCTCGGCATGCACAAGATCATGAACCGCGCCGTCGAGGATCCCGACCATCCGGGCCAGATCGTGCTGCGGCCGATGATGTACCTCGCCCTGAGCTACGACCACCGCATCGTCGACGGGCAGGAGTCGGTGGGGTTCCTGGTGCATGTGAAGCAGTGCATCGAACGACCCGAGCGGATGCTCCTTGACCTCTGAGCCCGACCGCGCCGAGGCTGTCGGCCACGCGCCGGTTCTGCTCGAGCAGGTCGTCGCGGCACTCGCCCCCGCACCCGGGGAAACCGTGCTCGACGCCACCGTCGGTCGCGGCGGCCATGCCCTCGAACTCGTCCGCCGCATCCGCCCAGGCGGCACCCTGATCGCCATCGACCGCGACCGCGGCAACCTCGAGTTCGCCGGCGCTCGCCTCGCCGCCGTGTTCGACATTCTCCCGCCCGCCGTCGAGACCGAGATCGGTTCTCCGGACCTTGGCCCACCGCTTCGGCTCGTGCACGGAGACTTCGGCGCGATGGACGAGATCACGACGAGTCGCCGAGCCCGCGTCGACTGCATGCTCGCGGATCTCGGGGTGGCCAGCGTCCACTTCGACGATCCGGAACGAGGGTTCAGCTTCCGCTTCGACGGCCCGCTCGACATGCGTCTCGACCGCAGCCGAGGCGCCACCGCGGCTGCGTTGATCGACAGCCTCTCCGAGTCCGAATTGGCCGAGGCGATCCGGCTCCTCGGCGAGGAACCGTTTGCGGCAAGGATCGCGCGAAAGATTGCACAGGCGCGAGAATCCGCGCCGATCTCCACTACCTCCAAACTCGCAGAACTTGTACGAGAGGCTTACGGGCCGCGAGCCCGTCGATCACGCATGCATCCGGCCACCAGGACCTTCATGGCGCTGCGCATCGCGGTCAACGATGAACTCGGCTCGCTTGCTCGCCTGCTTGCCGCGATCTCCGCCGCCGCCGAGGCGATCGCGACCGGCACCGCATCGTGGCTCGCCCCGGGGGCTCGGGTCGCCATCGTCTCCTTCCACAGTCTCGAAGACCGCGCCGTCAAGCACGCGTTCGCGTCGCTCGCCGACCGCGGTCTGGCCACCGCCTCCCGTCGTCCGATCGAGGCGACCGCGGAGGAAGTGGCCGCCAATCCCCGCTCCCGCTCCGCGAAGCTCCGGATCGCCACGGTCGGCGTTCCGGCATCGACGCGGTCCTGACCCCCGCGGCGTTCGCCGCTTCGCCTGCCCGGCATGGATGCCCTCGCATGACGCGTGAACTGAAGCTGACGCTCGTCATCGGGGTCGCGCTGCTCCTCTTGCTCGCGATCATCGCCTCGGACCACTTCTCGACTGCCGACGGGCCGCAGGACACCCTGCACGAGAGTTCGCAGCCTCGCGGCGTTCTCGCCCAAGCGCCACCGCCCGCGATCCGCGAGGCCCGGCCGACTCCGCCGCCGGCCCCCGCCGCGGCTGTCGCCACGGGCGGGATCGTCGAGATCGGGCCCGCCGCGAGCCGCGAGGTGGTGCCGACCGGCAGTCGGGTGGTCGTTCCGCCGCCGCCGGCGATCCCCGCCGCGACCCCTGCGAGCCGCGAGACCGCCGTCGCCGAAGTTCCCATCTACCGCGTCAAGGAGGGCGACTCGCTCTCCCGCATCGCGCTCGAGGCCTACGGCGATCGCGATCTCTGGAAGGCCCTCGCCGCCCACAACACCGATCGCCTGCGCAATCCCAACGTCCTCAAGGCCGGCCTGGTGCTGCGGCTTCCGCCCCGCGAAGTGCTGGTCGGCGGAACCGTCCGGGCCAACGACCCCCTCGCGGGTGCTGCGCCGCCGCGCCCGTCCACCGCGCGGACCCATGTGGTGCGGGAAGGCGAGACCCTCTCCGAGATCGCGGCTGCCACCCTCGGTTCGAGCCGCCGCTGGCCGGAGCTCGTCGCGGCCAACTCCGACCGCATCGACGATCCCGATCGGGTCATGCCCGGCACCGAACTTCGCATCCCTTCAAGCAGCAGCCGCTGAGAGTCGCCGCCTCGACTTCGAGGCACCGGAGTTCCCGATGTTCGCGAAGCTCGCCGTCACGTTGGTCGGGCTCGGACTGACCTCCGGAGCGCTGCTGGTCAATCGCCAGCACCGCATCGATGTCGCGGTCGAGATCGCACGCGCTGGCGATCGGCTGCGTCGCGAGGAAGCCTCGCTCGGACTGCTTCAGGCCGAGGTCATCGCCGCCATTCGCCCGGATCGGCTTGCCGCCGCGCTGAAGGTGGGGCCGGCCGCGGCTGGCCTCGACGATCCCAAGTGGGTCGCGGTGACCGGACGCTTCGATGCGAGCAGCCATGGCCCCTTCGAGGAGCCTCGCCCTCGATGACTGCGCCGCTGGAATCGGTCGAAGCCCGTCCCGGCTCGGATCGGCTGGGGCTCTGGTCGAAGGGTGCGGTGTTCGTTGCCACCGTGGTGCTGGCCGCCGCCACCGCCCGCGTCGCTCAGATCAAGTTGGCGCCTGGAGAAGCTCTCGCCGCGCACCTTGATCCGCGAACCACCACCGCGCGGCGGCCCGCCGAGCGGGGACGTGTCCTCGACCGCCGCGGGCAGGTGATCGCCATGAGCGTGACCGGCCGACGCCTCTTCGCAGATCCGGCATTCCTCTACGAGCAGTCCTGGGACCGCCGGCGTCAGCAGGCGGAAGGTGGGGTCGATCCCGCCGCGGCCGATCCCTTTCGCGAAGCGGCCACCGCCATCGCCGCAGCCTCGGCCCTCGATGCGGCAACCATCGAGTCGAGGCTCCGAGATCGCGCCGACGATCGCTACATCGTGCTCGCCGAGGAACTGGAGCCTTGGCAGGCCGATGCGATCACCTCGCTGCGGATCCCGGGGGTCGGACTCGAACCGGTGCAGCGTCGGATCAGGCCCTTCGGCGATCTTGCCTCCGGCATCATCGGAAGAGTCGGTTGGGTGGGGGAAGGCGCCGCGGCTCGCGATCATGCCGGACAGACCGGCGCGGAAGCGACCCTCGACCGCCAGCTTCGCCATCACGATGGCCGAGTGACCTATCGCCGCGATGCGCGAGGCCGCACCCTGCATGTCGCCGAGGGCGCGTTCACGGCACCCGAGGACGGCGGTGACGTCCGACTCACCCTCGACATGGTGGTGCAGGAGATCGCCGAGCGGAACCTTCGCGAAGCGGTCGAGCACTCCAACGCCTCGGGTGGTCAGGTGGTGGTGGTCGACCTCGTCGACGGCGGCGTGCTTGCGGTGGCGGATCTGCTGCGAACACCGAAGGGCCGCTCGGGCTTCGATCGGGATCCGCTCCGCGAGCAGGATGCGGCACTGGCGAGAGCCCGTGCGGTGACCGATCCCTACGAGCCGGGCTCGACCTTCAAGCCGTTCGTCTGGGCCTATGCGACCGAGCTCGGAGTGGTCCGCCCCGAAGAGGAACTGCCCACGCCGGCCGGAGGGCCGTTGGTGGTTCGCCACGGCCGCAGCGCCCGTTCGGTTCGCGATGTTCGCTACTACGGGCCGAGCAGCTGGCGACGGGTGCTCGTCAAGAGCCTCAACACCGGCATGGCGATCGTCAGCCAGCGGATGACCGCCGCACAGATGCAGGCGGCCCTGCGGGCCTTCGGATTCGGCGAAGCGACCGGATGCGGCCTGCCGGGCGAGTCCGCGGGCATCGTCACCTCGCCGGGCGACTGGAAGATGCTCTACTCGCAGGTCTCGGTCTCCTTCGGTCAGGAGATCGGGGTGACCGCGATGCAGATGGTGCGTGCGTTCACGGCCCTCTGCGGCGACGGAACCCTGCGCGAACTCCATCTGGTGGTGCCAAACGCCGAGCCTGCCGCGGCGCCACCGCGGCAGGCGATCTCCGCCCGCACCGCGCAACTGGTCCGCGAGGTCATGGAGGAGGTGATGCTCGAAGGGACCGGCCGCAAGGCGCAGTCGACCCAGTACCGCATCTTCGGCAAGTCGGGCACCGCGCAACTCCCCCGCCCCGACGGCCGCGGCTACTTCGAGGATCGCTACCGGTCGAGCTTCATTGGCGCGGCGCCCTTCGAGCAGCCGCGACTCGCGGTGTTGTGCGTGATCGAGGATCCCGACCGCACCGCGGTGCCCGAGGCCTACGGCGGCGGCGCGTTGGCCGGACCGGTGGTGCGCGACGTGCTCGACGAGGCGCTGGAGTATCTCGGCGTTCCCGGCGACAAGGCCTCCGCGACTTCGGCAGGGCTGCTCGTGAGCGCTCCCTCCGCCTCGCGCTGAGCGCGGCACATCGCCGGCGAAGGCGCCAGCCAGGCCGCGACTCTCCCGTCACAGGTGTTCAAATGAATCAGAACGCTTCGCGGTCGATGCCACCTCAGATGGCCGGCGACTTCACTTGAGACTGGCGTTGGCCTGAGCGCTGCCTGCCTTCGAGGCCGGTTCGGCTGGAGCCGGACCCGTTCGAGGCGAGGGACCCGGCATCGGCGCGAGGCCGGCCTGCCACTGCACCCGACGCGCCGCCTTGATCGCGAAGGCGGCGATGAATCCGAAGAGCACCGCCGCCACCGCGTAGATGACCCGCACCCGGACCAGCGTCTCCAGCACCATCCACGCGAGGGTGAAACCGATCAGCGAGAAGGTTGCGGCGATGCCATAGAGAGCGAAGACCGCCCGCTTCACGCCACCGAGACTTCGCTTGAGCTGGTGGTGGATGTGGTTGGTGTCTGCCGTCGCCATGGAGACGCCGGCGAGCCGCCGGCGCAGGATGGCGAGGGCCGCATCCATGATCGGAAGGCTGAAGACGATGAGGCCCGCGAAGACCAGGTGGGTCTTGCCTTCGTCGCCGAGCATCAGGATCAGCACCGCGCAGAGATAGCCCAGCGAAAGGCTGCCGCAGTCCCCGAGGAAGATGACCGCTGGGTTGAAGTTGTATGGAAGGAAGCCCAGTACCGCGCCCAGCAAGGCCACGCACAGGACGATCCGCGAGCCGGCCAGCGACTCGGGATCGGCGCCGCCATCGTGCAGCGCCATGGTGATGGCGATGGCGAGGAACCCCAGCGACATGATCGCGACGGTGCCGGAGAGCAGGCCGTCGAGTCCGTCGATGAAGTTGGCGGCATTGCAACCGCCCAACACGAAGATCGCCACTAGGGCCGTCCCCACCCAGTAGTAGAGGTCGCCATTGGCAATGGTGAATCCGCCCATCTCGAGCAACGGATCGCCGGCACTGCCCAACACCGGCCCGAGCAGGCCGACTGCCACCCGAACTCCGACGTCCTGCACCGCCAGTGCCGCGGCAGCCACGAGCTGGCCGGCGATCTTGAGCCGTGGATCGAAACCCCAGACGTCGTCGGCGAGCCCGGTGAAGGCGATGGCCAGCAGTCCGACCAGCACCGAGAGCGGCACCGGGTCGAAGCGGGTCACGAGGGTCTCGTCGAGCACATACGAGGCGATGATCCCGGCGACCACCGCGGCCACGATGGACACCCCACCGAGGTACGCGATCGGAAAGGCGTGCAGCTTCCGAACCGAGTCGGGGCGATCGATGATCCCGTACGCCACCGCGACTCGTCGCACCAGCGGCGTCGCGAGCAACGAGACGAGGAAGGCGATCGCAAAGATCGGAACGTAGGCGTTGAGCAGCCCGACGGCGCTGATCGCCGACTCGGCCCGCGGAAGTGGTTGTGCCGCCACTTCAGGACTCAACGTGGTGCTCCTTGGGTTGCGACGAGGCTCGCATCATCGCGCGAGGCTCGTTCAGTCGAGGTCTTTCGCAATGGACCGGCGGGCGGTTGCCGCCGGAAGCTTCAGGTGCCCTTCGGAGCCGCGTACTGGGCCATGGCTTCGAAGTTCTTGCGGAAGTAGCCGCCGGCGGTGTTGCGGGGGCGGTTGAAGACGATGCCCAGGAATCGCGCCTTGGTCGAACTCAATTGCCCGGCCAGCCGGGCGACGAGGCCCCGCTGCTCCTGCCAGGCCCGGACCACCAGAATCGAGGCGTCGACCTTGCCGGCGATGGCGAGGGCGTCACCGGCGACCACTGCCGGTGCCGAGTCGATGAGGACCACGTCGTAGCGGTTCGAGAAGTCCTCGATCATCGCGCCCATGGCACCGGTGTTGAGGCGTTCGACCACGCGATTGAGCTCGGTGCCCGCGGCGAGCAGATGCAGCCCGCCGCCGCAGTCGATGATGGCCTCGTCGGGACGGGAGACGCCGCTCAGCACATCGCCGAGCCCGGCGTGGCCGGGAGCCTGCCCCAGCATCTCGCCAAGGCGGGGTCGGCGGAAGTTGGCGTCGACGAGCAGGACCGTCCGGCCACCCGCCACCAGCGAGGCGGCGAGGTTGGAAGCCACCGTCGACGTGCCTGCTTCGGGAAGTCCGCCGGTGATCAGGATCGAGCGGATGCCGCCCTCGTCGATCGAGCGCTGCACCGCCGTGGCGGTCTGGCGGAAGCTCTCCGCGAGCACCGCGGAGGGCTGTTCACGCACCACCATTTCCGGCCGGGCCGGCGCGGTGGGGTCGTCGTCGCGTTCGGGAATCACACCGAGGATCCGACCGCCCGGAATCGCCGCGAGGTCGCTCGGATACTTCACCCGCTGATCGAGGACCTCGCGGGCGAACAGCAGGCCCACGGTGATCCCCAGCAGGCCGACCATGGTGACCGGCACGATGACGATCAGCTGCGGGAACGACTTCTCGCGGGGCGTGGTCGCTCGCTGGGCGACCGTGACCTTGCGGGCGGATTCGCGGCGACGGAACTGCTCGAGCTCGCTGATCTGGCGGGCCACATCGGTCCGCTCCATCTCGAGCCGCTCCTTGCGAGTCTGCTTGGCCTCGAGTTCCGCCATGCTGGCGGCGAGTTCCTTCAGACGAGCCTCCTGCGTCTCGTAGTCGGCATCGAGGCTCTCGAGCAGGCTCTCGTAGCTCTCGATCTGATCGGTAGTCGCCTTGAAGTCGGCGGTGAGGTTCCGCTGGATGATGGTGTCGATGGCGTTGGTTCGTTCGCTCTCGGCGGAGCGGACCATCTGATCGATGCGAACCACCGCCGGGTGGTCGGAGGACGGGAACCGTTCCTTCGACGCGGAGAGCTGCATCCGAAGGGCTCGCAGTTCCGCCGAGATTCGCATCACCTCGGGGTCGGCCTCGGCCATGCGTCGATCCTCGGAGGAGGGTTCGATGGTCCCCTGGAGCTTGGCCTGGGTCTGATTGCGCTTCGCCACCATCAGCGAGAGCATCGACTTGGTCTCGTTGATCCGAAGTCCGAGGTTCTGGATCGCGGTGCGGCCCTGGTCGAGTCGCTCGTCGAGTGCGGTGATGTTGTTGTTGCTGATGAAGGTGGCGATGTCCTGGCCGAGCAGCGTGAGCTGGCGATCGATCTCCTTCTCGCGGTCGCGCAGCAGCCGGAGATCGCTGGCGAATCGAGCGTTCTCCTCCGACTCCTTGGTCTCCATGTAGGTGTCGGCGATGCGATTCAGGACCACCGGCACGTCGGAGGCCTCGCCGGCCGACCACGAGAGCGTGAAGTAGAGGGTGTCGCGGAGGTGGCCGGCGGCGAGATCATCGATGAGTTCGTCGACCGCGTCGTCCACCACGAAGGCGCCCGACCCGTCTCGGAACCACTGGCTCCACTGGGTCTGCTCGATGTCGCGGCCCCGCATCGCACGGGTCAGGATCTCGCGGCTGGTCAGACGCGCCGCCTCGGTCTGGGCCATGCGGACCACGATGTCCTCGTTGCGGCTGTCGACCGCGATGAGGTCTTCGGTGCCGCTGACCACCGGCGGCAGCTCGAAGTAGACCGTCTCGCGGAAGCGCGGGTAGATGAAGTTGAGCGCGAAGAACAGCACCACTCCGAAGAGGGCGCCCCCGATGCCGACCAGGATCAGCAGACGCAGGTTCTGCCGAAGCAGGCGAATCGGATCGACCGAGGCCGCCGGCGCCGGGCGCGGCGTCGCGGTGCGGGCGGGGACGGTGGCGGGAGTTCCAATGCGGGTCATGTCGCAATCCTCAATCGGGTACCGGCGCCAGGGAACGCGCCGGGTGGTGGGGGCTCACTGAAGGCGGGACTCGAGGTCGGCCAGGGAGGTCTGGAGATCCGGGGAGGGGTTCAGGGACTTCGAACGCTGGATCGCGGTGCGGGCCTGCGCGGTGTTGCCGCGTGCCGCAAGCACCTCCGCCAGGTGATAGTTCGCAAGCGCGGACTCCCTGATCCGCAGGCTTCGAAGAAGCGTCTCTTCCGCTTCGTCGAGCCGTGCGGCGCGCCACAGCAGGTAGCCGTAGGTGTCGAGGTACTCCGCGACGTTGCCCGAGAGCGCGATCGCCTGCTCGATGTAGGGAATGCCGCGGGTCGGATCGTCGAGGCAGTCACCGCACAGGAAGGCGAGGTTGTTGAGGGTCTGCGGGTTGGGGCGGCCGAGGCTCGCCGAACGCTCGAAGGCCTCGACGGCCCCGCGGCAGTCGCCGCTGGTGTAGCGGAAGTTGCCGACGTCCAGCATCAATCGAGCGGTGGTGGCAGGATCCGACCCGTCGTCGGCCGCCATCGCCTCTTCGAGCAGCGAACCCGCACGATCCCGCCCGGCCTCGCCGAGCGCACCGTTCAGTTCGGCCAGCCACCGCAGCTCGACCGGATGCAGAGCCTGACCCTCGGCGGCCTCGCGGACGAAGGCCTCCGCCTGCGCGGCTTCCGCCGGCGGGAACACGAAGCGAAGGTTGGCGAACCATCCGTCGAGCAGCGAACTGCCCGAATCGCCTTCCGCAATGACCTTCTTGGCGAAGCGATAGCTCTCGCGCAGCCGCTCGAGGCCCAGGTCGTTCTGTCCGTTGCCGAAGAGCGCCACCGCCTCGGCCGACTGCAGGTAGACCGAGCGATCGACGTCGTCGGGCGCCAGCGCCACCATCTCCAGCACGCCCTCGAAGTCGGGCGGCTGCTGACGCAGGTACATGTCGACCACGCGGTGGAGCGTCGGCGCGGTGGGCGCAAGCTCGTAGGCACGTCGGAACGAAGCGAGCGCCGGTCCGAACTGTCGCCTTCGCAAGGCGAGCTCCGCGTAGGTCTGGTGCCATGCGGCATCGTTGGGGTTGCGCGAAACGGCCTCGGCCGCCACCGCCTGGGCTCGGTCGATGTTGGCGGATTCGATCTGGGTGTCGATGAGCAGCCGTCGCGCTTCGTCGAAGTCGGGCTGCCGCTGCACGTACTCCTCGAGACCGGCTGCGGCGGCGGAAAGGTTGCCTTGCGTGATCAGCAGGTCGGTTCGAAGCCGCATCGCCGACCAGCTCGACGGCTCGAGCCGCAGCGCCGCATCGACGGCCTGCAACGCTCCATCCGCCATGGCGGGATCGCCGCTGAGGCGGTGGCGGGCGCTGAAGCTTGCGGACTGCTGCACCAGCGGCAGCGGACTCGCCGGAGCCAGTTCCCTCGCCTCGGCCGCGAGCCGGTCGAAGCGCTGATAGTGATCGGCGGCAGCCGCCGCCTCTCCGTTCTTCAGGGCCTGCTGTCCGCGAAGATCGGCGATCGATCCCTCCAGGAGAACGGAGGTGAGGTCGCGGTCCCCGATGGCCGCGAGGGCAGTGGCAGCATCGTCGAGGCGATCGAGCTTGATGAGGCACTCGATGCGGCGCAACTGGACATCCCGATTCGGACTCGCTTCGACGACCGAGTCGAGGTGGATGATCGCCCGTCCCCAGTCGTTGCGCCGGAACCAGAAGTCCGAGAGGGCCAGGTCGGCTCCGCGAACGGAAGGATTCTGCACCCGCACCGCCTCCTCGAAGGCCTCCAGCGCTTCTTTGCCCTTCTGGCTCTCGACGAGGTACGCGCCCAAGGCAAGCCACGCGAGCGGGCCCGCCGACTCTCCTCGGACCGCGATGTGGTTCCGCAGCGCCGCTTCACCGTCGGCACCGCGTCCGATCCGGCGAAGTCCGCTCGCATAGGCGCGGGCAAAGTCGAGGCTCTCGGGATCGCCAGCCACCAGTTGCTCGAAGATGGCAATGGCTTGATTTCGCCACTTGTTGGTGATGGTCTCGAGTTCGGTCTGCCGTTCCTTCGGAGTCAGGCTGTCCCACTGACCCACGCCGAAGCGGATGCGGCCTTGGCGGTCGATCACGTCCTCGCGGCCCGGATTCGCCTCGACCAGCAGCCCGGCGAGCGCCAGCGAGTTCACGCTGTCGTTGGCGTCCATGACGTAGCGCTCGCCGCGGCGGGTGAGCGCCAACCGGCGGTCGCCGAACTCGCCTTCGATGTTGAGCCAGGTCTCTTCCAGACCGCGGTCCTGCGGTGCAAGCCGCCGCGCGGTGCGCATCAGTTCGAGGGCCTCCGCGGGCCGACCGGAACGAATCAGCAGCGCTGCTCGCCGTCGGATCGACTCGAGGTCGTTGGGCCTCCGGGCGATCGCCGACTCGTAGGCGTCGAGGGCCTCCGCCGGTCTGCCGAGCATCTCCAGCAGGACCCCGCGCTCTCGCAACATCCGCGAGCCACCGATTCCGGCGGCGATCGCCTGATCGAGAGTCGCCAACGCCGCCTTGTAGTCGCCGCGCTGCCCCTGGACCCGCGCCTCCAGCATCGGACGCAACGAGAGATCGCCGGTCTGATCGGCCTCGGCGGCGATCGCGAGTGCCTCGTCGAACTTCTCGACGGACATCGCGTCATCGAAGCGAGCGGCGATCAACGCCGGTACGCCGTCGGCATTGTCGAGCGCGGGGCGGGTCTCCTGCGCCGCCTCGGCGGCGCGGATGGCGAGATCCGAGAAACGCTTCGCCGACTCGGGATCGCTGTCGATCAGGGACTCGGACTTGCGCTGGAACTCTCGCCGCGCCGCTTCGAAGGCGGAGTAGAGGTACCCGGGCAGCCCCGGATCACCCGCGTGCATCTGCTCGGCCACCATGCGAATTCGCTCGATGGGATCCTCCGAGACGAGCACCGACTTCATCTGCAGGGCCACCGGATCGCGGGGGTCGAGGGCAAGGGCTTCCTCGAGGAACCTGAGTGCCTCTTCGTTCCGCTGCTGACGGAGCGCCACCTGGGCCTGGGCCCGCGGGATTCGAGAGTCCTGCGGCCGCTCCGCGCGGAGCGACGCGAGGATCTGCTCGGCGTCTCCGTAGGCGCCGGCGGTGAACGCCGCCTCGGCGGACTTGAGTCGGTCCGTGGCGAGATCGGGCGCTCCGCCGAGGGCGATGCCCTCGAGCTGCCGCGCCGCATCGAGCATCCGCTTCGCGCCTTCGTTCTCCGGATCGATCCGGAGGATCCGCTCGGCCAGGGCGGTGGCCTCGCGATTTCGTCCCACCCGCAGGCTGATCTCGCCGCGCACGCCCATGAGCATGATGTTGTCGGGCTGCATCGCCTGAGCCTCCTCGAGCAACTGCAGGGCTCGGCCCGACTCGCCCACCTCGCGGAGGGCGAGGGATGCGAAGTACAGCGTGTCGAGATCGCGAATCTGGCCGCGGCGAAGGACTTCCTCGAACTTCTGGGCGCTGCTGCTCTTGTTGCCCTTGGCAAGATCGAGCTTGGCTTGGCAGCGAAGCAGCAGCGAATCGTCGGCGAGCCCCTGCGATCGCTCCTCGACCGGCTTGATCGCCTCCTCGAGTTGCTTCACGATCGCCGCGCGGGCTTCATCGCTCTCGGCGGAACCCCACTCGGAAAATCTCGTGTCGAACACCTGCGCCGCGGCACCGAGGGCGATGTCGCTCTGAAACGCCGAGGCAAGCCCGACCCGAAGCCGCGGCGTCTCGCTCAAGCGGGTCGCGATCTCGAGCGAGCGATCCTGATCCGTGAACTTGTAGATGAACGCGAGCAGCTGCGCGTGGAAGAGATCGTCGGAATTCTGCTCGAGGTGCCCTTCGAGCACCCGGGCCGCGAGCGGCGCCGCGCTGGGGCGTCCCGTCACAAGCAGGGCCCGAGCCCCGCGCAGGGAGTCGGCGGGACCGGCCTTGGCCGCCGCGTCCGCGACCGCTTCGAGCGCGGCATCGGCGGCGATCGCAGCTTGTTCGGAGGGATCGCGACTGGCGCGATACGCGGCGAGTTGGGCGCGGGCGAGCCGCACCTCGAGCCCGTCGACCTCGTCCGCGGCGATTGCCGCGAGCATCTCGTCGACCTCGGCAAAGACTTCCGCGGCCTCGAGGCGGCGAGCGTTGTCTTCGAGCCGGATCGCCTCTGCGAGCTGCACCCGAACCTGGGATCCGCGGACCCGATCGGACTCCGAGCGCGTCGCCGCCAACGCGGCGAGGTCATCCACGAGTTCCTCTCGCTCGTCGCTGCGCAGCGTGGCTTCGCGCTGGGCGATCGCGAAGAGCCGATACTCCTCGGCGAGCGCCTTGGCGGGATCGCCAGATCCGAAGGAGTCCTCCATCAGGCCCGCCTGTTCGGCAAGCGCCGCCCACCCGCTGCGCTCGTCGACGCAGACCGCGCGAAGGAGCACCGCGTCGAGGAACTCCTGCCAGCGTTCGGGGTCGGGGCTGCCGACCCGGGTCCGGCGATCGAGGATGGCGAGGAGATTCTGGTAGCGCTCGCGAGCCTCGTCCGCCGTGGCGGGTTCGATCTTGAGCAGCGACTCGCGGGTGAGTTCGAGCAGCGAGAGATCGCCGGGGTCCTTGCCGAAGGCGCGGCCGTAGAAGTCGAAGGCCCGCCGCCAGTCGCCTTCGGCCACTGCGGCTTCGGCCCGGCGGATGTGCCGCGCCGGTCCCCAGGGCTGGAGGATGAACAAGGCCGCACCGACCACGCCCAGCAGCACCACGGTGCAGATCGAGACGATGAGAATGAACTTGCGATCGAGGCGGGCAGCCATGAAATCACTCCTCGGGGCCTGAGGGCGGCGGGAGGCTGCCCTCGTACTCGGGCCAGATCGGCAGGCGCTTCATCAGGTGCGGCAGCAGCGCCGACACCAGTTCGGAAGCGACGGTCCGGTAGTCGGCCCGCACGGACTCTTCGTCTTCGGACGCCGCGGTCCGCATCGTGACCTGAACCTTGCAGTAGTAGGCGAATTCGTCGGTGAGGCTGAACGCGAGGCTGCGGACGCCGAGGGCGCTCGCGGTGGGACGGCCGTTGGCGATGAAGAAGTAGCCGCCGGTCTGCCGCATCCGCGGCTCCAGGGCCGGGCGGAACTCGCTGACGGTCATCTCGATCTCGCCCACCGGCATGTAGACCCGCTCCTCGAGGCCGGTCACGGGGTGACGCACCGCCACGCTGTGGTAGGGCAGGCCGGTGGCGCGGTTGACGAGTTTCGGCTCGAGGGTCCAGTCAGACTCGTCGATCTCGAGCGCCATCCGCTCGGGCGGGCGGGTCATGACCATGCCCGCGGCATCCCAGCAGCGCTCGGGGATGTGGGGCACGTCGTCGATGGCGCCGGTGTAGTAGGCGACATGGACGTTCGCCACGCCCTTGGCCGGATCGCCATCGAGGGCGTAGGTGCGGTCGAGGTACTGCGAGGTGCCGAGTTCCTCCACCATCGCGGCGCCGAACTGCACATCGTCTCCCAGCTTCTTCCAAGGCCCGAGGCTCGCGGGAAGCGTGGCCAGCGGCGCCCGCATCTCGACCGGCTTCTTCACCACGAAGGCGTTGAGCCGCTCGACCGCGACGCGAAATCCGGCAGCGCCGATCAGCAGCACTCCGCAGGCGCAGAGGTAGGCCGCGATCACCGACTTGCGGAACCTCATGCCGACGTCCCCGAGGGGCCGGGGCTCTCGACCACCATCCGCCGCAGGATCCAGAGGATGCCGAGGAAGATGAGCAGGGCCGGAACGAGCCAGATCAGCCCGACCAAGTGGTGGAACTCGCCCGCCGCCATCTCCACGTCGAAGAGGCTGAGCACTCCGAGGCTCACCACCCGAAGCACGTTGACCGCCACCGCCACCGGCACCGCGAGCAGCACCAGTGCCGCTCGCTGCCAGGGACGACGCAGCCCGGTGTAGGCGATGGCGACGCCGAGGGCGAGAAACGCCAGCAGCATCCGCATGCCCGAGCAGGCCTCGGCCACGTTGAGCGGATGCGGCACGCCGTCGCGCCAGACCGTCAAGGTGTTCCCGGATCGATCGGTGTCGATGCCCACGAGGTTCAGCATCACGTCCGCACCGCGGGCGGAGATGTCCTGAAGCCGAAAGGTCACCACATTGAGGATGCGATCGGTCACCGTCTGCCCGAAGACCACGATGTAGGCGATCGGAAACCACAGGTAACCCATCGCCCGCCAGCCCAGCAGCAGCAGGGCCAGCCCGAAGAGACTCACGCCGAAGGAGAGTCCGCGGGCGTTGTGGTGGAGGGCAAAGGCGCTCGGGCCGAAGGTGCACAGGATGTAGAGCCCCACGCCGACCACGAGGATCGGAAGCCCCAGCCACGCCGGACGGAAGGGCTCGGCCAGAAGTTCACGCCGCCTCATCCATACGAACGAGGCCGCGATGCCCGGGATGATCAGGGTGTGGCCCCAGTCGGCGGGGCTGCGAATGGCGTAGCGAACCTGGGCACTGATGAAGTTCCAGAAGGTCGCCACGAGAATCGCCAGCAGCACCGCGGCACTCGCCGCCAGCAACGCCCGCGAGGGCGCGAGAATCCCGCGGTCCTCGGGCGAGGACGGGTCGATCGCGCTCTGGCGGCTTGTCAAACTCATGCCTTCTCCATCGGCGATCCGGGGGGGCTGCATCGGGCGATCCGGCCGAGAGATGGCCTGACCGCGGGACACGGTCCTCGTTTCCGAGGTGGACAAAGCCCCCGGGTACGCCGGGGGCGGGAGGGATGTTCGCCGTATCTGGTCCGGGGTCATGACCACGTGCCCCGCGGGCGGCCGGTCCGGCTCAGTTGGAGAAGCGGAACGACTCCGGCGGCGGGCCGAACACGTCGTTTCCGAAGTTGCGGTCCAAGAGGAACCCGAAGCCGTAGTTGGCCCGGAATCCGTTGCGGATCACCGCCAGCGGGGTCGCCCAGAAGTCGGTGCCGATGATCACGTGGTCGCCCTCGCGCATGATGATGTCGGGCTCGGCGCGGTTGCGGATGGCGGTGATGTTCACCCGAATGGTGGCCTCGCGGTGGGGGCCGATCTTGCGCACCAGATCCACGCGTCCCGGGACCGCGATCTGGTTGAACTCGCCGGCCGCGGTCACCAGTCGGCTGAGGGTGATGTTGCCGACGGTGGGAAGGTCGTAGGGGCCGGGCCGCGCGATGTTGCCGCCGATGTAGACCAGACCGGCCTCCGGCGGATCGACGAAGATGTAGTCGCCGGGCCGAATCACCACGTTCTGGTTCGGGTCGCCGCGCTTCAAGCGCTGGTAGTCGACCTCGATGATCCGCACCGCAAAGAGCGGCGCCGTGTCCTCGGGCGATTCGGCGACGTCGAGCGCATCGCCGCCCTCGCCGGCCGTCGGCAGCCGCACCCATTCCTGGCGGGTCGCATCGAACACCCACTGATCTCCGGGTCCCGGCGGCGGCGGTGCCGCGGGCGGCGGCGGCGGCGGTGCTGCCTCCTCGAGCGCCTCGATGTCGATCGCGGGAGGCTCCTGATCCTGACGGAAGCGGAACGCGGATCCGGTGAGGCCGGGCGCCGTCGAAGGACGGTCGAGCGCGTCGATGAGCGACTCGATGTCGCCGGCGGGAGTGCCGGCGCTTGCCGGCTCGACCGAGTCGATGGGTTCATCGCTGCCGCGACCGGCAGGAAGCCGGCGGTAGCTCGGCTCGAGTCCTTCGTCGAGGCTCTGGTTGCGGATCACGTAGATCCGCTGCGTGGTGTCGAGCGTGCCGCCAGCGAGAGCGATGGCGTCGAGCACCCGGAAGTCCGGCTGATTCAGGCTGTAGACGCCGGCGTTGGCGATGCCGCCGTAGAGGATGTAGCGGTAGCTGCGGCCCTCTTCCAGCACCACCGTCACCAAGGGGTCGCTGATCAGGCCCTCGAGCCGGCGCTCGATCTCCTCTTGAAGTCCCTGCACCGTCAATCCGCCGGCCCGCACGTCGTAGAGGGTGGGCAGGCGAATGGTGCCGTTCTGTTCGACGCGGCGCACGTTGACGCTCGTCTCGCCCGCCGCCACAAGTTCGTAGATCTCGACCCGCACGATGTCGCCGGGCTCGAGCTTGTACTCGACGTCGTTCGCCGCAAGATCCGAGGCGGCCGGAGCCACCACCGGTCCTCCCCAGCGATTCACTTCCTTCTCGATCACGTCGAGTCGCGACAGCACCGGCATGGTGGTGGGCGTGGTCTCGAAGTAGCCCGTCTGGCTCGGGTCCATGTAGTTGTCGACCTCGCAACCACCCATCGCCGCGATCACGGCGAACGCGGCGGGCGCAGCCACGCGGGCGAGTCGACGAAGCGAGAGGACGGGGATGGTCACTTCGGGCTCCTGCAGGACGCGACCGCGACGGGCCGAGGGGCGCCGTCCAACGGGTCTCCAACGCGAGGCACCATCGGCGCGGAAGGGTGGATAAGTTGAGCGAGGGAGGAAGGCTTTCGTCGGATCGATTACCGGTCCGAGGATTCCCGGACCTGCCCACGTCGTGGACGCGAGTCTCCCCCGCGGTGCTTCTCGGACTTCCGTTGGGCGGAGCCTCCGCCGCGGCGTCAATTCGGGCCGCCGACGGCCCACTCGAGCACCGCCATTCGCACCGCGACGCCGTGGGCGACCTGCTGCAGGATCAGGCTCCGCGAGCGATCGTCCGCGACTTCCGCCTCGACCTCGAATCCGCGATTGACCGGACCCGGGTGCAGGATCGGCGCGGAGGGACGCAGGCGACCGGCGCGACGGCGATCAAGCCGAAACTGCCGGGGATAGTCGCTCGCGATCGAGTCGCCCGCCGCCCGTTCGCGCTGCACCCGGAGCATCACTACCGCGTCGAGGGTCTCAAGCACGGCATCGAAGTCGTGGCAGCGCTCGATCGGGGTTGCCGACGCCGAGCCACCGAGGCCCGCAAGGCTCGGGGGAACCAGCGTCGCCGGTCCGATCAGCACCGGCACCGCCCCGAGTGCGAGCAGTCCGTGCACCTCCGACCGGGCCACGCGGCTGTTGAGGATGTCGCCGACGATGCCGACTCGCCGACCTCGCAGCGATCCGAGCGAACGGCGGAGCGAGAGCAGATCGAGCAGCCCCTGGGTCGGATGCTCGTGGCGGCCGTCGCCTCCGTTGATGAGCGGCATGGCCAGGCCCGCGGACGCCGCAACCGCGGCGCCGGCCTGGGCTGCCCGCAGCACGACCGCATCGACCCCCATCGCCGCGATGTTCCGCACCGTGTCGAGCACCGTCTCCCCCTTGCTGACGCTCGAACTTCCCGCGGCGGTGGAAACGACCCGGGCCCCGAGTCGCTGGGCTGCGATCTCGAAACTCAGTCGGGTTCGGGTCGAGGGCTCGAGGAAGAGCATGGCGATGATCCGACCCGCAAGCGGGGCAGCCGCCACCGGACCCGACTCGAGCATCGCCTCGGCCCGGTCGAGGATCGACTCGATCCAAGCTCCCCCCGCTCCTTCGAGACCCAAGAGGTGCCGGGGTCCGCGGGTAGCCGCAGCCCGGGAGTTCGGTGGCATGGACGTTTCCGCTGAAGCCACCGTCATCGCGCGATCCTTCCTGAGATGCTCGCGACCGCCGCCTCGAGGGCACGGGCCGGGTCGCCCGCCCGACCTCGCTTCAGTCGGAAGTCGAGATCGACCGCCTCCGCGAGGAATACGGCGAGGAAGCCCAGCACCTCCGCCGCGGCCTGCTCGACCAGGTCGAACAGGACATCGACGACGAGGCCCGCCGCAAGCTGCTCTCGGCAATGCAGCG
>JAPOKA010000032.1 GCA_029977865.1 bacterium | reverse complement strand
TCACCGGCAACAAGTTCGAGTTCCGCGCCGTGGGCTCGACCGCAGCGGTGGCCTGGCCGGTCACGGTGCTCAACGCGATCATCGCGGAGAGCCTCGAGTTCATGGCCAACGAGTTGGAGAAGCGGGCCGGCCGCAATCCCAGCAAGGCCAAGCTCGAGTCGGCAGTGCGGGCCCTGCTCAAGGATGTGGTGAAGAAGCACCGTCGGGTCTGTTTCGACGGCGACGGCTACAGCGGCTCCTGGGCCACCGAGGCGGCACGCCGCGGACTCGCCAACACGCCCAGCAGCGCGGACGCCTTCCTCAGCCTGCGCACCAAGGCCGCGAAGGATCTGTTCTCTCGCTATTCGATCCTCTCGTCGCGCGAACTTGACGCCCGCTTCGAGATCCTGGCCGAGCAGTACGCCACCCAGGTCGCGATCGAGGCGAGAACGCTCACCACCATGGTCCGCACCGAGGTCCTGCCCGCCGGCCTTCGACTGCAGGCGGAGTTGGCTGACACGTGCGCCGCCACCGAAGCGGCCGGCTGCGACTGCCCCGACACCACGGCGGAGCTTCGCGAGATCGTCGCACTCGTTTCCGCCCTGCGGAACTCGGTGGTCGAGCTCGAACAGGCCGAGGAGAAGCGGCCGCATGGCGCCGAAAAGTCGCTGAAGCACGTGCGCGACGTCATGCGACCGGCCCTCGATGCGGTCCGGGCCCATTGCGACCGCCTCGAGCCCCGCATGCCGGCGGACCTCTGGCCGCTCCCGACCTACGCCGATCTGATTCTCCGCTGAAACGGACGGAGATCGCCGATCCGAAGCCCCGTCTCGAGCCACGCGACCCGTGGTCCCGAGGCGGGGCTCCTGCTATTCTCGGCGGCTTCCCGCCAGTTTCACCCCACCCCGCGGTCGGGTCCCGCCCCCGACGCCATCGCGAGACGACATGAGCGACACCAGCACCGCTACCGAAGAGACCATCACCGTCGAGGTACGCGTCGAAAGCCCCTCCGCATGCAGCCGACGCCTCGTGGTCACGGTGCCGGCCGAAGAGGTCGACCGCCGCTTCGAGCTCGCCTTCTCGAACCTGCAGCGCGACGCGGTGCTGCCCGGATTCCGCCGCGGCAAGGTCCCACGGGCCATCCTCGAACGGCGGGTCTCCGGCGATCTCGCTCGAGATACCCGCGACCGGCTGCTCTCCGAGGCACTCTCGGCTGCGATTCGTCAGGAGAAGATCAAGGTGCTCGGAGATCCCGAGCTCCCCGAGAACATGACGCCGCCGGAGCTCCGTCGGGGGGAGGCCTACACCTTCGAGGTCGAAGTCGAGGTGATGCCGGAGTTCGAGCTGCCGGCGTTTGATGGGCTCTCCATCCAGAAGCCGGTGGGCGCAGTCGGCGACGAGGCGGTCGAGCGCGAACTCGAGCGGCAGCAGCGGTGGTTCGGGAACCCCGAACGAATCAGCGGCCCCTTCGAGACCTTCGACCGCATGATCGGCGAGGTGAAGGTCTTCCGTGATGACGCGACCGAGCCCTTCTTCACCGCCGACGACGCGCTCGCCACGGTGCCGGGCGATGAAGACGGAGGTCGCGGCCAGTTCCTCGGCGTGCTGGTGGAGGGCCTCGCCGGAATGCTGCGAGGCCGCAAGGTCGGCGACGATCTGGTCATCGAGACGGTGGGGCCGGAGGGTCACGAGCTTCCGGAGGTCCGTGGCGCGAAGCTGCGGATGGAATACCGAATCCGCGACGCAGAGCGGATCCATGCCGCGAGCGACGCCGACGTCGCCGCCGCCATCGGCCTGCCTTCCGCCGAGGACCTTCGACCGCAGCTTCGGGTCGCCCTCGAGGATCGCATGGCCGCCGAGCAGCGAGGTGTGATGCGCGAGCAGGTCGCGGAGCACCTGGTGAAGGCCGTCACCATGGACCTTCCCGAGAAGATCTCTGCCCGCCAAGCCACCGCGATGATCGAGCGCCATCGCGCCGAGTTGCTCGGCCGCGGTCTCGACCCAGAGCGGCTTGAGACCGAACTGGCTCGCTTTCGAGAGTCCTCCGCGAGCCGATCTCGCGACCAGCTCAAGCTCTCGTTGATCCTCGCCCGCGTCGCGGAGGATCTCGGAGTTTCGGTGAGCGAGGCCGAGGTCAACAGTCGCATCGCGCGGATGGCCCGTCAGCGGGGCCAACGGCCCGAGCAGTTCCGCACCGAGCTGGCGCGAGCCAATCGAATCGGCTCACTGGCCATGGAGATGCGCGAGCAGAAGGCGCTTGACCGCATCATCGACAAGGCTCAGGTCGCCGAAGTCTCCCTTGAGTCTTGGAACGAGGCAGCCAAGGCGCGGAAGCGGTCGTGACCGCCGCAGCGGAGCAGTCCGCGGCGTTTCCTGCGTCGATTGCCAGTTCCTCGGCCGGCGATCTTGCCTCGCAGACCCTGCCTTGGCTCGCTGCCCTCGCTGGAGCCTGCGTGCTGGCGTGGCTGATCGCGGTGATCCTTCGACGGTGGGCTCGGAGCGACCGCAGTGGCACGCTCGGAGGCTTCGATTCGGAGCAACTCGATCAGCTTCGGGAGCGCGGGGACTTGTCCGACGAGGAGGTGCGGACGATCCTCCGACTATCTCAGCGACAAGGACCGGAAACCGCGCCGGAGCAGCAACGCTGAGCAGATCTTGAGGCGATCGGCAATCGACCCTTGACCTTTGGGGATCGGATGGCAATCTCATCGCCGTCACGGGTGGGAATCTCCCTCTCGGAATCGGTCGAGGGCAGATCGCTCATCGTGGGACCGATACCATCTTGGTCGATGCGCTCCGGAACGAGCAGTCAGGATCAGATCCGATGTCGATGGAACCCTCGCGGAATCCGAATGAGCCTTCCGCCTCTCAGCGAGGCGGTCCTCCGGAGATCGGGACCAGGCGAGGTGCCGGTCGCGGCGAGAACGGCGGTGGCGGAGGCGGCACTGGCGGCGGCGCCGGCGGTGGCGATGGCGGCAATGGCGGATTCCGCGGCCGCAAGGTGACGACCTGCTCCTTCTGCGGCAAGACCTCGCGCGAGGTCGGCCCGATGGTCGAGGGTCCCGGCGACGTCTACATCTGCACCAACTGCACCGATCTCTGCCAGAACATCTTCAAGCAGGAGCGACGCCGCACCTCGTCCAACCGTCCGCTCTTCGAGACCATTCCCTCGCCCCGGCGGATCAAGGAGTTCCTCGACCAGTACGTGATCGGCCAGGACCCCGCCAAGCGAACGCTCGCGGTGGCGGTTCACAACCACTACAAGCGACTCGGCGAAGTCCGCAACGAGGACGCGCCGGTGGAGCTCGACAAGAGCAACGTGCTGCTGCTCGGATCGACCGGCACCGGGAAGACCCTGCTCGCGAAGACCCTCGCCCGCATCCTCGACGTTCCGTTCGCGATCGGCGATGCCACCACGCTCACCGAGGCCGGCTACGTCGGCGAGGACGTCGAGAACCTGCTCCTGAAACTGCTGCAGGCGGCCGACTACGACCTCGAGCACGCCCAGCGCGGCATCATCTACATCGACGAGATCGACAAGATCGGAAAGACCTCGCACAACGTCTCGATCACCCGAGACGTCTCCGGCGAAGGCGTGCAGCAGTCGCTGCTCAAGCTGCTCGAAGGCACCGTGGCCAACGTGCCGCCGCAGGGCGGACGCAAGCATCCGGAGCAGCAGTACATCCAGATGGACACCACGCACGTGCTGTTCATCTGCGGCGGCTCCTTCGTGGGCATGGACGAGATCATTCGCCGCCGCCTCGGCAAGCGCAAGATCGGTTTCGTGGGCAGCGAAGCAGCCGGCGCCGGCGATCGCCAGGAGCACGTGCTTCGACACCTCGCGCCGGAGGACCTCGTCGAGTTCGGCTTGATTCCCGAACTGGTCGGTCGATTGCCCGTGGCCTGCCCGCTCGACCCGATCGACGTCGAGGGCATGGTGCGGATTCTCACCGAGCCTCGCAACGCCATCGTGCGGCAGTATCAGCACCTCTTCTCACTCGAGGGTGCCGAACTCGAGTTCACCCACGACGCACTGCGGCTGCTCGCCGAGCGAGCGATCCGGCGCCATACCGGAGCGCGGGCCCTGCGTGCGGTGATGGACGAGGCGATGCTCGACCGCATGTACGAGTTGCCGGATCTCGACAACACCAACACCACCTACGTGATCGACGCCGCGGCGATCGAGGCCCGAACCGATCTTCCGAAGCTCGCTCGCCGACTCACCAAGGAATCGGCCTGAGGTGAGCGCGACCGTCCGTCCGTGGGACACGCTCCTTCGTGCGATCGAATCGGCGACAGGTCCGACTGGCGGACTTGGGCATCAGGAGTTCATCGACCTGCTGTGGGAACACCTCGCGGCGACCGGGGTCTCGTGGTTGGGCATCTACTACGCCGACCCGGACGCGCCGGAGGAATCCCGGCTCGTGCTCGGAGCACGCCGCGACTCGCCGGCCTGCTCGCCGATCGGACTCCATGGGGTCTGCGGACGGTGTTGGCGGCAAGGCGAGGCGATCGTGATCGAGGATGTCGCCGACCTCGGCGAGGAGTACATCGCCTGCGATCCCCGTGATCGCTCGGAGGTGGTGGTTCCGTTGGGTTCGAAGCCCCCGTGGGGGGTGCTCGACCTCGATAGCCACCAGGTCGGTTGCTTCGGACCCGAGGACGCCCGGCAGCTTGCCCGGGCGGTCGGGGCAGCCCGACTGGCCCCGCCGCCGGGCCTTGGCGAGGGTTCGGAGGCGACCTTTCCCGCCTGAGGCAGGGCGGTCCCGGGCCGGATCGGCGACTCGACCATTGCGGCAGGTCCCGGCTGGGACTACACTTCGCGGCTTCCGCCCGAAACCGGATTGCGAGAGGTCCCGAGTCACCATGCCACGCGAATGCTTCTTCACCGGCGTCCGAACCAGCTTCGGCAATTCGATCCGCACCCGCGGCCGCGCGAAGTATCTCGGCGGCGTCGGCACCAAGGTGACCTCCTGCACCCGCCGGACGTTCAAGCCCAATCTGCAGACCGTCACCGCGATGGTGGACGGCGCTCCGAAGCGAATCAAGGTGTCGACCAAGGCGATTCGCATGGGCCTGGTGGTGAAGCCGGCGAAGCGCAAGTACACCCGCCCGCAGGGCTGAGACTCGATTCGCCGCTTCGCGGGTCAACTGCCCACCCCCATGTCAAGATCTTGTTGGCTGTTTTTTCCGGTCCGTGGTTGACCGCGCTCTGCGCCGGTCTACTCTTCCCCCGAGTCCTGCCTCACCTCGAGGCGAGCGAGCCCGAACGACCCATGCGGCACCGACCGCGGTCAGCAGCTCGCCCTGTCGAGAAGCGGCAACGGCTCCATCGCGGTGTTCGGTGTGAGACATCTTGAACTGATGGCCGCGGTGGGAACGCACCCACACATCGCTGGCCAGGGCTGAAAGACGCTGCACTCACGGATGAGGGCGGCTCGCTGGGGCAGGAATCCAACTTCGTTCCACCGCATTGCGGAATTCCTCGCGGTCATTTTGGCGGCGACGGATGTCGGTGTCGGTGTGGGCGAGGTCCGTTTGGGGTCCCGGTTTCGAGGCGAACCGGAATCCACAGTCGAGCCGTTTCGCCTCTGCTTGCTCGAGCCCGCATGCAGCCCCTCCGCACGCATCTTGCCCGCCTCCCTCTGCCAGCCCCTTGGCAGGAGGTCCTGCGATGAGCGGCTTCGATCGATCCGATCGCGATCGGGTGCTCGAGGCGACCGACCTCGTTGCCCTCGTCGGCGAGCATGTGCGGCTGACCCGAAAGGGACGCGAGCACCTCGGACTCTGCCCCTTCCACGACGACCACCGCCCCTCGATGGCGGTGGTGTCCCACAAGGGAATCCCCTTCTTCAAGTGCTTCTCCTGCGGCGCCGCGGGCAACGCCATCGACTTCTTCATGCGATACCACCGCCTCGAGTTTCCCGAGGCGTTGCGGCAACTCGCCGAACGGGCGGGGGTGGCCCTCACCCCTCGCCGCGGCATTCCCGCGGGCGAGCGCGATGTGCGGAGCCTTCTGCTGCGGGCCAACGAGATGGCCGCGAAGTCGTTCCGCCGGTTTCTCGCCGATCCTGAACTTGGCGGCGAGGCGCGAGCGATGCTCGATCGTCGCGGCGTCGCCGAGACTGCCCGCGAGTCCTTCGGTCTCGGCGCCGCGCCGGCTGCCTGGGACCGATTCGCCACGGCCGTCACCTCCTGGGTCGCCCGTCAGGGTCGCGATGAGGCGGACCGTCTCAGTGCCGACGACTTCGCCGCGGCGGGACTCCTGCGACGAAGTTCCCGCGGCGAGTGGATCGACGGCTTCCGCAATCGCCTGATCTTCCCGATCCGCAGCGAGATGGGACGGGTGGTCGCCTTCGGCGGTCGCCAACTCGATCCCGAAGACCAACCCAAGTACCTCAACAGTCCGGAGAGCCCGGTCTTCGACAAGTCGGCGACGCTCTTCGGACTCGATCTCGCGAAGCAGTCGATCATCAAGGGCCGCGAGGCGGTGGTGGTCGAAGGCTATCTCGATGTGATCGCCTGCCACGCGGCTGGATTCGATCAGGTGGTTGCCACCCTCGGCACCGCCCTCACCCCTGCCCACGCGCGGCTCCTCCGCCACAAGGCCGATCGAGTGGTGCTGCTCTTCGATGGCGACGAGGCCGGCCAGCGGGCCGCCGACCGCGCGGTCGAGGTGTTCCTTGGCGGCACCCTCGACGTTCGCATCGGCGTCCTTCCCGGCGGGCTCGATCCGGACGATCTGCTCAAGCAGGATGGCGGCCGCGAAGTGCTTCAGGGTGCGATCGACTCCGCGAGCGACGCGCTCGACTTCCTGCTGCGCCGCTTTGGCGGCGCCTTCGCGCAGGCGGATGGCCTCTCCGCTCGGCAGACTTCGATCGAGGCCTTCCTGCGCCGCCTCGCCGAACTTGGCTTCGACCGCATGGCTCCGCTTCGCCGCAGCCTCGTGCTCGATCGCCTCGCGCAACTGACCGGCCTGACCGCGGCAGCGCTCTCGGCGGCGGTGCCCACCCTGCGCCGAGCCGCCGTCCCCGCGGCCGCAGCAGCCCCCGAGTCCGCGCAGCCGCGGCCGATGGAGCCCATGAGTCCGGCCTTGCGAGTGGCCGAGCGAAGTCTCGCTTCGGTGTTCCTGTCCTGGCCAGCGCTCGCCGCGACCGAGTCCGAGGCGCTTGCGCGAGGGTGGCGAGATCCGGCGGCCCATGCCGTTGCGATCTGGATCCGCGAGGCGGTCGACGCCGATCGCGAACCTGCCCTCGCCGATCTGCTCACCGCGGTCGATGCTCGGGATCGTCACGCCCTCGACGAGCTGATCGAGCACGCCGAGCGTCGACCATCGCTCGAGGGCGACGCCCGCTCGCAGCTCGATTCGGCGCTCGCCGACCTCGAACGGCTCGATCGCCTCGAAGCCCACGCCGAAGCGTCGCGCGACGAGCATCCTCCCCGAGATCCCCACGATGTCCTTCGCCGCCTCGAGCGGCTTCGAGATGGCGGCGTCCGCGCAGCCGCGATTGGAAGAGTCCCCCGCACCGCCTGACCCAAGAGGCCCTTGGTCCCTGGAGCCCCGCCCCGTGAGCCTTGTCATCACCGAACTGCACCCGGTCCTGCGTGAACTCGTCGAAGTCGGCATCCAGCGCACCTGGATCACCTACGAGGAGCTGAACACCTGCCTGCCCGACCACTTCGTCGATCCAGAACGGCTCGACGAGCTGCTCGTTCTCTTCCGCCACCATTCGGTCCGGCTGATCGACGAGCCGGAGGTGCGGCGCTTCGGCTACACCTGCTTCGCGGCGCCGCTGCAGACCGAGCTCAAGTTCCAGCGCGACGATCCTCGCAAGCCCGCCAAGGCTCCCAAGGTCGAGATGATCGACGAGCTGCCGCCCCCCGACGCCGAGGAGGGTGAACCGGAGGCGATGCAGAACGCCAACGCCACCGAGAACGAGGGCGAGGGCGAGCCGGAGGCTGCGGAGACCGACGAGGAGATCCTCGACGACGCCGAGGCGCAGGCGGTGGTCGAACAGGCGATCGCCGAGCAGGGATCGCGTCGGATCGACGACCCCATCCGCATGTACCTCACGCAGATGGGCACCATCCCCCTGCTCACCCGCGAAGAGGAGATCCGCCTCGCCAAGAAGATCGAGACCACCCGGATGATCTTCCGCCGCAAGGTGCTCGAGAGCGACTACGCCGGCACCTGCGCCATCGACATCCTGCGGCAGGTCAACGAAGGCAGCCTTCCCTTCGACCGGACCATGCGGATCTCCACCGCCGAGCCCAATGCCAAGGAGAAGATCGCCGCCCGTATTCCCGTCAACGTGAAGACGATCGCGCGGCTGCTCGACCAGAATCGCGAGGCATGGGATTCGCTCGAGTCGGGCTGCTCCGAGCCCCAGCAGTCGCGGCTGCGGGACGAACTCCTCCGCCGCCGTCGCCGCAGCGCGACCCTGCTCGAGGAGTGCTGTCTGCGCACCGGCCGCATCCAGCCTCTGCTGCGCAAGCTGCAGGCGATCAATCGCAAGATCCAGCAACTCGAGACGACCCTCGCCAAGGCAGACAAGCACCCCGAGCGCTACGACCCCGAGGATCTCATGGTCATGCGTGAGGAGAAGGAAGGCCTCATCGGCCTGGTGCTCGAGTCCGGCGAGGCGCTCGCCGACCGCGTCCGCGACATCGAGAAGGCCTTCGGCGAGTACGAGCAGGCCAAGCGCGACCTCTCCGGCGGCAACCTCCGTCTGGTGGTCTCGATCGCCAAGAAGTACCGCAATCGCGGCCTGCCCTTCCTCGACATCATTCAGGAAGGAAACACCGGGCTGATGCGTGCGGTGGACAAGTACGAGTACAAGCGCGGCTACAAGTTCTCGACCTACGCCACCTGGTGGATCCGTCAGGCCATCACCCGCGCCATCGCCGACCACGCCCGCACCATCCGCGTCCCGGTCCACATGATCGAGACGATGTCCAAGCTGCGGAACATCCAGAAGAACCTGCTGCAGGAACTCGGCCGCGAGCCCACCACCGAGGAGATCGCGGTGCGGGCCAAGATGCCGCTCGAGGAGGTGCGTCGGGTGATGAAGATCTCCCGACACCCCATCTCGCTCGACCGCCCGGTCGGCGAGAGCGAGGACAGCCACTTCGGCGACTTCATCGAAGACGAGCGCCAGGAGTCGCCGTCCGATTCCGCCACCAACGACATGCTGCGGTCGCGGATCAACGACGTGCTCAAGACTCTCACCTACCGCGAGCGCGAGATCCTCAAGCTTCGCTACGGGATCGGCGACGGCTACACCTACACCCTCGAGGAGGTCGGCCGCATCTTCAAGGTGACCCGCGAGCGGGTGCGTCAGGTCGAGAGCAAGGCGATCCGCAAGCTGCAGCACCCGGTGCGTCGGCAGCGGCTCGCGAGCTTCCTCTCCGGCGACGAGTGATCACCGCCTGAATCGTGATGCGATTCCCCGCGCCGGGGCGGTCCTGCCGCCCCGGCGTTTTTCGTTGCGCCTCTGCGGCCATCTCGGACCGGCTTCGCGACATCGCGCGAATCAGAGCTTCCAGGAGACGTACTTGAGGTTCGAGAACTCCTCGAAGCCCCAGCGGCCGCCCTCGCGGCCGAAGCCCGACTGCTTGACGCCCCCGAAGGGCGCCTCCGCGGTGGAGGGCAGCGAGTCGTTGGCGCCGACGATCCCGTAGTCGAGTGCCTCGGCCATGCGCATCAGCCGCGACGCATCGCGGGTGAAGAAGTAGGCCGCCAGCCCGAACTCGGAGTCGTTGGCAAGCGCGATCGCCTGCGCCTCGCTCTCGAAGCGGGCGACGGCCGCCACGGGCCCGAAGGTCTCCTCCCGCCACATCCGCATCGAGGGGTCGAGCCCATCGAGCACGGTCGGGGCGAAGAATCGATCGGCGAGGCCGTCGAGGCGCAGGCGTTCGCCACCGCATCGCAGCCGGCCGCCCCGCGAGACCGCGTCCTCGACGTGCGCCTCGACCTTGGCGATCGCCGCATCGTCGATGAGCGGCCCGGTGGAGACGCCCGCGTCGCGACCGCGTCCGCAGCGGAGTTCGCGCGATCGCGCCGCGAGCGCCTCCGCGAAGCGATCGGCGATCGACGCCTCGACGATGAAGCGGTTGGCGCAGATGCAGGTCTGCCCGGCATTGCGGAACTTGCTGGCGATCGCCGCGTCGACGGCGCGGTCGAAGTCGGCGTCGGCGAAGACCACGAAGGGGGCATGTCCCCCGAGTTCGAGCGAGACCCGCGCGAGGTGCCGGCTCGCCTGCCGCATGAGCAGCCGACCGACCTCGGTCGAGCCGGTGAAGGAGATCGCCCGCACCCGGGGGTCGTCGAGCCAGGCCTCGACGATCGCCACGGGCTCGCCGGTCACGAGGTTGAAGACGCCCGCGGGCACGCCCGCCTCCTCGGCGAGCCGCGCCAGTTCGATCGCGGAGAGGGGCGTCCGTTCATCGGGCTTGACCACCACCGAACAGCCGACCGCCAGCGCCGGGGCCGCCTTGCGGGCCACCATCGCCAGGGGAAAGTTCCAGGGAGTCACGATCGCCGCCACGCCGACCGGCTCGGGACGCACCAGGATCCTCCGCATCGGATCGGCCGCCGGGACCAGTTCGCCACCGCAATGCGGCGCGAGATCGGCGGCGACCTCGAAGAAGCTCGCCGAGTAGTCGACCTCGCCTCGCGCTTCGGCGATCGGCTTGCCCTGCTCGGCGGTCATCACCGCGGCGAGCCGCTCGCGATCGCGTCGAAGCAGTTCAGCCACGCGACGGAGGATCACCGCTCGCCTGCGGGCGGTTTCGCGACGCCATTCGGAAAATGCGCTCGCGGCGGCAGTGACCGCCTCCCGCGCCTCTTCGCCTGCTCCGTCGGCGATCTCCGCGATCACCACGTCGTCGGCGGGGTCGCAGACCGGGATGGTGCCGCCCGAGCGAGCGCCGCTCCACACGCCTCCGATCAGGATCGACTCGGCCATCGGGTTCGCGCCTCTCCTTGCTTCGCCGGGGCTTCGGCCCCGCGGTGATGGAGTATCGGTTTCGCCGCCTGTGGGGCAAATCGGCTCGCATGGGCGGCTAGACTCGTCCTTCCCCCGGAGACCTTCATGAGCAAGGCCATCGTCGATCCCGAGGAACTGCGGCGCTTCGCCGGCGACCTCCGCAAGGCCACCAACGAGATGCAGGCCCGCATGTCGGGGCTGCAGAGTCGCATGAGCCAGCTCTCGGAGACCTGGAAGGATCAGGAGCAGACCCGCTTCTCCGAGGAGTTCGATCAGACCCTCAAGGTGCTCGCTCGCTTCGTCAAGGCCGCGGAGGTGCACGTGCCCTTCCTGCTCCGCAAGGCGGATCGCATCGACGAGTACCTCAACCAACGATGAGTCCCGAAGGCGCCGGCATCTCCAATCTCGAGGCGCTGGAGCGGTTTCGCGCCGCGTTCCTCGAGTTCATCCACGACGCCTCCAACGCCCTCGGCGAGGCGGACACCGAGGTCGACCGCGTGCAGGTCTGGCTCGACGGGGATCAGAAGATCCACTGGCAGCAGGAGTTTCGCCGCCGCAGCGAGGAGGTCGCCCGCGCCAAGAGCGCCCTCTACCGCAAGCAGTTGACGGTCTCGAGCAAGGATCGTCCCCCCTCGGCGGTCGACGAGAAGAAGGCGCTCAAGAAGGCCCAGGCTCGGCTCGAGGAGGCCGAGACCAAGATCAAGCGCATCAAGCATTGGTCGGTCAATCTCGGCCGCGAGGCGGCCCGCTACAAGGCCGCGACCAGTTCGCTTGCCGCGGTGCTCGATCGCGAACTTCCCGCCGCCGCGGAGACCCTCAAGCGGGCCATCGCGGCGATCGAGCAGTACCTCCACACTGCTGCGCCCGATCTTCGCCACCTGCTCGGCGGCATCCCGACGCTCGAGGGCGCTGCGCTGGCCCCGACGGCAAGCCTCGCTTCGATGAAGCGATCGCTCGCGGCGGAGCCCGAGGATGAAACCGAGTCTTCCGGGGAAGGCCAGACCGACGACGGTGCGCCCTCACCCGAATCCGGCGGAGCTCCCCCGCCGAGCGAGGAATCCCGTCCATGAGCGTCGCCTCCGGCCGCGTCCGACTGCAACTGCTCCACAAGGAACTCCTGCTCCGCTGGGGTCGGGTCTGCGACACCTGGGACGATCCGGTTCGGCATGCCTTGGGCGAGCGCCAGATCGAACCGCTCGACGCCCGGATCCGTGCGGCGCTTGCAGCCATGGACTCCATGCGCGATACCATCGCCCGCGTCCGACGGGAATGCGGTTCCTGACTCGCAATCCGACGCTCGAACCAGCCGACGCATGCAGACCCGTCCCGATCCCGACTCCATCACCGACGACGTCGCCGACCGGATTCCGATCTTCCGACCCGGCGAGGTCGATCCCGCGCTTGCGGCAGGGCGACTGGCGATCGCCGTCGAGGCTGCGATCGCTGCGCACGGGGACCGCGCAGCCGCACGGCGCGAGCAGCGGGTGGCAGCGATCGCCGAGAGCGAACGCCGCCGCCGCGAAGCCTCCGCGGCCGCGATCGCCGCCCACGACCGCACCGTGACCAGCGCCATCACCCTCCGCGACGAGACCCTCGAGCGCGAGGAGCATCGCTACCAGGAGCGGCTGCAGCGGATCGATCGCGAACTCGCCGAAGCCGAACGCACGGCGCGGGAGAAGGCCGAGAGTTCCGACGAGCAGACCCGCAAGGCCCTCGCCGAGGCGGTGTGGATCGCCGACAGCGTGCACGAGAGCGGACTCGAGCGCAACCAGAAGGAAGCCGACGGCGTTCGCGAGCGGATCGCGACCGCCAGGCAGGTGCTCGAGGAGCAGCGGCGGGAGTCGCTGGAGTTCCTGCGACGCTGTCGCCAGCGCGAGCCTCGCTTTACCCTCGATCCCGACAAGCTCACCGCCGCGATCCAAGGTCCCACGGCGGTGCCGGGCGCGCTCGTCGATCTGCGCGAGGCCGCCGCCCGGCTGCAGAAGCTCACGCTGCCTTTGATGTTCCGCGGGTTCATTCCGGTGCTGCTGCTGTTGCCGGGAGTGGTGGTGGGCGGCACCGCGGCGGCCTTCGCCAGGCCGGGCGAACCGGGGGCGCTGGCGATCGGAGCCGGTGCCGGCATCGGAGCCTCGTTGTTGATCCTGGCGATCTGCCGCCTCGTGGCACGACGGCAGATTCGCGGCATCTATCGCCGCTTCGCCTTCGCTGCGGCCACCGTCGACCGCGCCGCCGAGGTCGCGCTCAAGGACGCCTCGGAGACTCGCCGGCGTGGCGACCAGGTTCTCGACCGCACGCTCGAAGCCGAGAAGTCCGCCGCCGAGGAGAAGTTCTCGCCTGTGCTCGAGGAGATCTCGGGACGGCTCTCCGAGCGTCTTGCGCAACTCGAGACCCTCGGCCCCAAGTACCGCGAGAAGGCCCTCGCCAGTCGCGACGAGCGCGTCGAGGAAGCCGTCGCTGCAGCCGACGCAGAGGTCAAGGCCGCGGAGCGAGCCCGAGTCGAGGCACTCGCCCACGCCGACGAGGCCGCGACCGCCGCAGCAGCAGCCGCGGAAGAAGCCCATCAAGTCGAAGGCGATGCGATCGAGGCGAAGTGGTCGGCGGTCCTTGCGGACCTCGCGACGAGTCGGTCGAGCCTCGAGCGCCTTGCTGAACCCCGGCGCCTCTCCTGGACCGATCCGGCCTGGCGATCGTGGGACCCTCACGCGGCGCCGGGCCTTCCGATCATGCTGGGAGAAAGCAGGGTCGACCCCGCGGCCCTTCTCGCGGCGCACCCGCCGGCACATCCGGAAGACGCAGCCTCGCCGCTGCCCGAGGCCTTCAGTCTCCCGCTCCTGCTCGACCTGCCGCACCGACGCGGACTGCTCGTCGAGGTCGATGGTGCGTCGCGACCCCGCGGGCTCGAAGTGCTGCAGGCGGCGGTGTTGCGGATCCTCACCACCATCCCACCGGGCAAGGTCCGTCTGGTGCTCGTCGACCCGGTCGGGCTCGGACAGAATTTCGCGGGCTTCATGCACCTCGCCGACGAGGATCAGGCCCTCGTCGGCGATCGCATCTGGACCGATCCCCGCCACATCGAGCAGCGGCTCACCGATCTCACCGAGCACATGGAGACGGTGATCCAGAAGTACCTCCGCAACGAGTTCGACTCGATCGACGCCTACAACGAGAAGGCCGGCGAAATCGCCGAGCCCTACCGCGTGCTGGTGATGGCGGATCTGCCGGCGAATCTCACCGAGACCGGCGGCAAGCGGCTCGCGAGCATCCTCGAGTCCGGGGCCCGCTGCGGCGTGCTCACCCTGCTGCTGCGCGATCTGCGGATGCCGCTGCCCCCGGCGCTTCTCGCCGAGGATCTCGCCCGCAATGTCGTCCGAGTGCATCCGCGATCGAAGGAGTCGAGCGATCTCGCGGTCGCGGTCGAGGGGCTCGCGGCTCTTCCGCTCGCCCTCGATCAGGCTCCCCCGGCAGATCTCCTGCAGGCCCTCGCCGGACGCATCGGTCGCAGCGCGAAGACCGCCTCCAAGGTGGAGGTGCCGTTCGAGGCGATCGCGCCGCAGGGTTCCGATCGCTGGACGCTCGACAGCGGGCAACGCCTCGCGGTCTCGCTCGGCCGCGCTGGCGCCACGCGATTGCAGCAGATGGTGCTCGGCGAGGGAACCGCCCAGCATGTGCTCATCGCCGGCAAGACCGGGTCAGGCAAGTCGACGCTGCTGCACGCCCTCATCACCAACCTCGCGGCGTGGTACTCGCCCGAACAGGTGCAGCTCTATCTCGTCGACTTCAAGAAGGGCGTCGAGTTCAAGACCTACGCCACCCATCGACTTCCGCACATCAAGGCGGTGGCGGTCGAGAGCGATCGCGAGTTCGGGCTGAGCGTGCTGCAGGGCCTCGACGCGGAACTCAAGCGCCGCGGCGACCTCTACCGCGCCGTCGGGGTCCAGGATCTCAAGGGCTACCGCGCCGCTCGCCCCGATGATCCGATGCCGCGGACGCTGCTGGTGATCGACGAGTTCCAGGAACTCTTCACCGAGGACGACAAGGTCGCGAGCGAAGCGGGACTGCTGCTCGACCGCATCGCCCGTCAGGGCCGGGCCTTCGGCGTCCATGCGGTGCTCGGCTCGCAGACCTTGGGCGGCGCCTACTCGCTCGCGCGAAGCACCATGGGGCAGATGGGCGTGCGCATCGCCCTGCAGTGCTCCGAGGCCGATGCGCAGGTGATCCTCTCCGACGACAACAGCGCTGCGCGGCTCCTCTCGCGACCGGGCGAGGCGATCTACAACGACGCCGGCGGCCTCGTCGAGGGCAACAGCCCCTTCCAGGTGGTCTGGCTTCCCGAAGAGGTCCGCGATCGTGTGCTCGCCGATGTGGTCACGCTCGCGAAGGACCGCGGGCTTCCGCCGGCGATGCCGCTCATCTTCGAGGGAAGTGCTCCCGCGGATCTGGCGTCGAACGCTCCGCTCGCCGAACTGCTGCGCGACCACTCCAAGCGGCCTTCCCGCGAGCTGCTGCGAATCTGGGTGGGAGATCCGGTGGCGATTCGCGACCCCGCCTGCGCCGAGTTCAGGCGACAGCCCGGTTCGAACCTGATCGTCGTCGGCCAGCAGATCGAGACGACCCTCGGCATGCTCGCCTCCGGCCTGATCGGCGCTGCGGCGCAACGGGAGGCGAAGGCCCTTCGCATCCTGCTCGCCGACGGCACCGCCGCAGACGACCCCTCCGCCGGCACGCTGCCCGCGATCGTCGAGCGGCTGCCCTGCGCGACCAAGGTGCTCACGCCGCGAGAGCTCTCCGAAGCCCTTGTCGAGTTGGCGCAGGAGGTGCTCGCGCGGCAGGACGACCCGACCCGCGACGCCACCACGACGCTGCTGGTGATCCACGGGCTGCATCGCTTCCGCGATCTCCGCCGCGACGAAGACGACTACGGATTCTCCGCCGACGAGGGCCCGCCCAAGCCCGACAAGCTCTTCGCCTCGATCCTGCGCGAAGGCCCCGCGGTGGGCGTGCATGTGGTCGCAAGCGCCGACACCGTGCCGAACCTGCAGCGGGTGGTCGACCGCAACGGCTTGCGGGAGTTCGACTGGCGAGTGGCCCTGCAGATGGGTGCGAGCGACGCGAGCACGCTGATCGACAGCCCGCTTGCCTCGCGCCTCGGGCTCACGCGGGCCTACCTGCACAGCGAGGAACAGGGACTCCTCGAGAAGTTCCGCCCCTATCCGCCGCCGCCGATCGAGTTCGTCGACCGAGCCCTCCGCGAGATGGTCGACTGAGTCGCCGACTGGAGATTCACCGGTTTTTCCGGCACACTCTCCCCATGCTCGACTCGCCACTGATGGGGGGACTCGTCGGGGCCGCGGCCGGACTGTTCGCCATGATGAACCCGATCGGGAACACCGCGATCTTTCTCGGGGTGACCGGCGGCCTTCCTTCCTCCTACCGGCTCAAGGCGGCGCTCAAGACCTGCCTCGCGGTGCTGATCATCCTCGAATGCTCCATCTTCGGAGCGATGGCGATTCTCGATGCCTTCGGCGTCTCGATGTCCGCCTTCGAGGTGGCCGGGGGAATCATCGTTCTCGGCATCGGCATGAAGATGCTGCACGGCTCGGAGAACCCCGCCCACACCACACCCGCGGGCACCGATGCCCTCGCCAATGTCGAGGCTCGCGAAGAGGAGGTCGACGGGAAGCTGGTGGTGCCGCTGGCGATGCCGATCCTCGCCGGTCCCGGATCGATCACGACCGTGGTGACCGTGGCCGCAGCGAACCCGGGTCTTGAGGGCCGCTTCGGCGCCGCCCTCGGCACCGCGATTCTCGTCGCGAGCCTCTTTCTCTGCTTCGCGATGTCAGGCACCATCGCCAAGCTGATCTCGAAGCAGGGCCAGGAGATCCTGCTGCGATTCATGGGCATGATTCTCGTGGCGATCGCAGTCGGGATGATCTTCCACGGCTCCGGCAACAGCGTCTCGCGATACCTCGAGAAGGAGGCCCCCGGGTTGGTGGAGAAGTCGCACCCCGGGCACGACACCGGGCTTGCCCCTCCGGCCCGTCCCAATTCGGGTCCGGACGACAAGGGCGGCTGAGACCAGCACTCGACGGCTTCCCGGAGCTGCAGGCGCGTTTCGAGCCGGACTTCCACCTCGCCTTCTCGGCGATTCGGAGGCGACACGGCCGCGCACGCCGATCTCGCCGAGCCTGCCATGAGTGACCGCCGGTCGATGGCGGTCCTCCGCAGCGCAGTCGCGGCCAAAGTGATCGAACGCTCTGCCCCAAGAACAACACCGCCCCGGAACCGAGTCCGGAGCGGTGTCATCTCTCTGCGATCGAGGTTCATCTGGTCACCGCGGCCATCGCCGACGGAACCGAAACCCGATCGCGCCGGTGACGAGGGCCACCGCGCCCCCCCCGCCCGGGATCACCGCGAAGTTGGAGGCGTTCGCGGCGAGAAAGCGAAAGACCCGCATGTCCCTTGGTCCGGGTGCGCCGAACTCGTAGAAGAGCGATCCGGCCGAGAGACCGGTCCAACTCTGACTCGGACCGACCGTTGTCGTCGCGGCCACCGCCCAGGTGGTGGTCGGTTCGGCCAACTGCTGCTGCAGCGTGTGCAGGTCCACATCGAACGAGGCGTTCGCGATACTCGAGTTGGGGTTCCCGGGCCCCGTGGCGAGATCCACCAGCGAGGACACCTCGACTCCAGCGATCGAGGTGAGCGCAACGCCGTTGAAGGTCCCCCACAGGCCGCTTTGTCCACCCACCGCCATGGCCACCAGGTAGATGTAGTCGCCAGAGAGCGCGGGGGCCGCTCCATTGGCTGCCGCCGACTGGGAACCCGCGGTATCCCAGGCGGTGCCGTTCTGATAGAGCAGCGTCGTCGCACGAGAAGCATCGCCGGAGAAGAGCGCGAAGTCGTTGTTGCACTCGATGGCGAAGGTGATCGTGCTTGCCCGAGCGAAAGCGGTCATCGCCAGCGCGGAGAGAAACGCCAGATGCATGAAGCGAGCGAAGCGGGTCGGAGCGGTGCGTGCGGCGTGAGTGCCAGCGCTGGTGAGCATGTGCATGGATTCCGAGGGGACGTCTGCGGATCCGCGATCCGCGGAGGCCCACTCTTCCAGTTCAAGCAGGAGTCCTGAGGGTGCTTTCCCCAGATTGAGCCTGCGCAGACGACAATTGTCTGCGCAAGCGCCGTTCGTCTGCGCAACGCCTTGTCATTTGCGCAAGCAGTCTTCGTCCGCGCAGACCATCGCCCGCGCGAACACCGCAAGCCTTTCCCGTCGTCGTCGGCTCACGCACCTGATGCGGAACATGCGTCAGGGACACTGTGCAGCAGCGATCGTGTCAGTGCCCTGGCGCTGATGCATCGGATCGACACTGCAGACACCAAGGTGGACGCCACGCCACTCGATCCGCGAACGCGACGCGGACTCCACCTGCTTCGATCGCCATACCGCACCTCTCTTCATCGCCGACCCTCATGCGCCCACGCAGAAGACTTGTCGCTCGATCGGCGCTTCGCGACCGGTGCATATCGCGCGAGGAAGGAGCGTCAGGCCAGATTGCCGAGCTTCCCCGCGCCACGACGGGCGTTGTGCTTCGCGAGTTTGGCGATCCTGGCGCAGCAGGAGACTTGAGGAACTCTCCTCGCTCACGCAAGGATGTCGCCGCCCTCAGCTCCGCAGCCGCGACTGCGATTTTGAATCTCATCCGCAGAATCCACGCCTGCGCGGACATGGTCTTGAAACTGAGAAACCGGAGGCGGCGAAGCCCGAGGGGACCCTCTATTCTTCCGTTTGTTTCACTCCATTCCGCGCTGGCAGGCGATTCCTTTTCTCGATGAAGGCCAGCGACCCGTTCATCAACCTAAGGGAGGTGGCCTTGCCCTTCAGTTTGTTCGCTCGTCCGGAGTTTCATGACGCCATGAACCTGCTCGGGCATTGCCTGCGCGGGATGCTTGTCGAGATCCGTGCCGACTCGAACCCATGGTCTGCCCGCGGCCTCGCGAGTCGACTTCAGATCGACAAGTCGCTGGCGTGGGCGATGCTCCGGATCGCCCACCCGCCCTCTCTTGAGGCGGCGGCAGCAGCCCTCCCTGGCGATCGAGGATGGAGCACGCTTCTGGCATCGGCACGTCGGTCCGGGATTGCCCAAGCACGTTTGGAATCCCTCTCCTCGGCAGTCGCCCACGTCACCTCGTGCATTTCGGATCATGGATTTGACCGCGAGGCCTTGAGACTTGCCGCGAGCGGAGGGCTGCCCCCGTCATCGGGTGTGGTCGATGACGCGGCCTCCGGCGGAAGTCCCCATCACTTAAGGCTCCGACGGCGGTTCTTCGAGGCGGCACGGCTGATCTGGGGTGTGTCCGCGACGGGGAGCGTGAACACGATCGCACTGGCGCCCGCTCGGTTCGCAGGCGAGCCTGTTCGTATCGGAGTTCAGCGCTTCATCCGCGACATCAATCGTCAACGCTGCGGCAATCCATGGCCGATCTACGCCGAGCACCGCGTTCGCGGCCCCGCTCCCGATTCCGATGGCTCTCTCGCGAGGCTCGGGGCGTCGGTCGTGACGGAATCCGCGCGATCGCCAGATCAATCGGAGGTTCGGGTCAGCGTTCGAGAGCTCGCCTCCGCGCCGCGCCACACCATTCCGGTCCACGAGTTCCTGCAGAGGAATCCGGCCCGCACCGAGCCGCTCGACCTGCTCTTTCGCGAGTACTTCGAGGGCGGAGCGTCCCAAGATCCTCCGATCCTGGGCTTCGACCTCGAGCCCGAGTATTGCAACCTCACTCTCGAGTGCTCGATCCCGAAGCGCATTGCCGTGGTCGATGTGCTCGTTCATCGATCGATCCAGGCCTCGCCAACCTGCCTGTGGCACACCGCCGTCGACAAGGTTGCGGGGACCATCCCCGTCGAACACGGGTGGCAGATGTTCGGTTCGCCAAGTCCGCCGCTGGTGCTCACCGGCCCCATTCCGGTCCTGCCAGGAGCGCTGAAGGCAGCCTCGAAGTTCGTGCGCTCCCAGTGCGACGCGCTGCTCGGGCACTTGGGCATCCGCACCGACGAGATGATCCTCCACCGATTCGTCACCCAGTTCCCTCCGGTGCCGCTGACCTTGGAGGTCGAGTCCTCGCTGCATCACTACCGCAGCGGTTCCGGAAGAAAGGCCTCCAAGCCCGACAAGGTTGCTTCGGTCGAAACGGTCGCGAGTCAGAGTCGGCCCCGACGAAACGCCGCTACCACGAAGACGCGCTCGAGTTGATCCTCGCCTCGCCGCAGGCTCGTTCGAACCGCGCCAGCGAGATCGGTGTCGCGGTCCCGAGTCGATCCGCGAAGACGGCGACCTGAAGTTCCTCGAGCAGCAGCCGCAGTTGTCGGCCGGCCGGTGACGCCAAGAGGCAACCGCTCGCGGAGACCAGGGCTTCGCACGCGGCGACCGAGACGGCATCGAGCCCATCGCGTTCGGGTCCGGCGCTTCGCAACCGTTCGAGGCGGACCTGCAACGCCGAGGTGAACCTCGCGAGGCCGGGAAGCAGTTCGGCATGGAAGTCGCCGGCGCGGGGATCGAGTCGGACCAGCCGGCGGCGGATGTCCGCGATCGGTCGTTCCCATGCCTGCGGACAGGGTGCCTCGAGCCTCGCCTTGAGCTCGCGGCGAACGCGGCCCGCATCCGCGATGGTCGTCACCACCTGATCGACGTGATCGAAGAGCCCCTGCCCTCCCTGTTCGAGCCTCGCTTCGAACTGCCGAGCGTCACGCACCTTGGTCGGATCGATTCGGTACGCCCGCTCGCAGACGAGATCGATGGTCGCCTCCTCGAGCGATCGCCCGGCCTTCGTTTCCCCATTCGTCGGGACCGAATGGAGCGATTGCGCCTCGCTCCACCGGGAGTGGTAATCGAGGTGATGCCGGATCGCCTCGCGTGCCGCGACCGCGAAGAGCCGTCGCAGCCCGAGGTAGGTCGACGCGAGCGCGACGCCGCGGTCCGCCTCGAGCCGCAGCGCGACTCCGTCGTCCCGAAGTTCGAGCGCCGGATACATCTCGACGACTCGGCCCTCGAGCTCAAGCGACACCGACAGCGGCAAGGGTTCGACGTCGAGCGAAGCGATGCGATCTCGACTCCAGCGCGAGAGCGCTTCGTGCTGGCCGGCTCGTCCGTCGAGCCGCCGTTCGGACTCGCAACGCCACCGATCTCGCAGTGCCGCGAGATCGCGCCCAGCCTCGAGCACCTGTCCGTCCTTGTCTCGCACTTCGATTCTCAATCGCAGCGAGGGATCGAGTTCGATCGCGGAGAGAACCGAGGGCTCGATCGCCTCTCCGGCGTGGCGAGAGAGCCGCCTTGCCAGCGCCTCCCACAGGCTTCCGACCGCGAAGTGCGTCGGTTCGGCGCACTCGCGAGCCACCGATGCCGCGATCTCCTTCATGGGATGCAGGCGCACGCGAACCGCCTTGGGAAGGCCCCGCACCACCGCGAGCACCTTCTCCTCGAGCCGGCCCGGCACCAGCCACTCGACCCGCTGGGGATCGACCGTCGCCAGCGCCTCGATCGGCACCTCGAGGGTGATGCCATCCTGCTCACCGCCGGGTTCATGGCGGTAGCGCAGACCCAGCCGCAACGACGGACCCTCACCTCGCGGCGCCACCCACTCGTCGGGAAACGCCTCGCGATCCGGCACGATCCAGTCGCCGACGAGATCCCGCGGGCGCATCCACAGCCGCTTCGGACTTCGAGATTCGAGGCGACGCCGCCAGCGTTCGAAGCTCGGTCCGCTGTGGATCGACGCGGGGATGCGTCGATCGAAGAACTCGAAGACCGCCTGCTCGCGCAGGGCCGCGTGCGGGCGGCGGGATCTCGCTTCGAGTTCCGCGAGCGAGGCGAGGAGCTGCGCATTGCGTTCGGCGAATCGCCCGCGGGTGCGCCACCGTCCCTCGACAAGCGCCCCTTGGATGAACACCTGCCGCGCCGCCGCCGGATCGACCGGGCCGAAGGGCACTCGCCGCCGCGGCACGATCACCACCTCGCCGAGCTTGACTCGCTCCCAGGCGGCCACCTGTCCGGTCTCGGGAACCCAGTGCGGCTCGAAGTGCTCGCGCGAGAGCAGGTGCGGTGCGATCTGTTCGACCCACGAAGACCGGATCGCCGCAACGGTCCGAATCCAGCGACGACCGGTCTCGACGACTTCGGCCGAAACCACCAGACCGCCGTGCTCGCGGGGCAGGCTCGACCCCGGCCAGATCGAGGCCCGCACGCCATCCACGGTGACGAACTCGCCCTCGGTCGTGCGCTGCCGTTCCGCGGAGGGGCGTTCTCGCCGCTCCCGGGCCGCCACCCCGCCCACGAGCCCCCGCAGCACCGCGCGATGAACCCGCACCGGGTCGGGCGACTCGAGCCCGTCGAGGAGCGGCGGCACCCGAACCCTCCAGAATCGTCGGACCAGCGCGGCGAGTTGCCGCGCGGTGGCGGTCCACTCCCTGAGCGCGGCGAAGTTCAACTGATGCCGCCGTGCCCAACGCCGCGCCGCCGAAGCAGAGCCTTCCTGTTCCCGACTCGACCACGCGCGATAGAGCCGCAGCAACGAGAGGAAGTCCGAGCGGGGATCTCGGAAGATGGTGTGTCCGGGCGCGGCGTCGGTCTCGTCGCGGCGCGTCGGTCCAGACTCGCCGAGTCTCGGATCCGGCACCGCCAGCGCCGCGGCGATCACGATCGCCTCTGCGAGGCAGCGCTCCTCGATGCCGCCATCGACGATCCGGGCGAGGCGCGGATCGAGCGGCAGCCGCCCGAGCCTGCGGCCGAGGGTGTTGATCCGCTCGACCGGTCCGCCCCGCTCATCCGCCACCCGCTCGATGGCGCCGAGTTCCCACAAGGTTCGCGTCGCCTCCGCGAGCCGCACCGGCGAGGGTGGATCGAGCCACGGGAAGGACTCGATCGAGGGAAGCCGCCGCTCCGCCAGTTCGAGCATGGTGCCGGCGAGCCCGGTCCGCAGGATCTCGGGCGGCGTGAACTCGGGTCGCTTGGCGAGATCCTCTTCGCCATAGAGGCGCAGGCAGAGTCCCGGCCCCATGCGACCGCAGCGGCCGCGGCGCTGGGCTGCGCTGGCGCGGCTGATCGGCTCGACCCGAAGCCTCGCCACTCGCCGTCGGGGGTCGTAGCGCCGAACTCGAGCCAGGCCCGAGTCGACCACCGAGCGGACCCACGGCAAGGTCAGCGAGGTCTCGGCGACGTTGGTCGCGAGGATCACTCGCGGCCCCGAGGGCCGACGGAACGCCGCGTCCTGCGCTGCGACATCGAGCCGCGCGTGCAACGGCAGCAGCGGAACCCCCGCAAGTCGGCCCCGCAGTGATTCCGCGGCCTCGTCGATCGAGCGGGTGGTCGGCAGGAAGACCAGCACGTCGCCGGGCTCGCCCTGCTGCTCGGCGATCGCCTCGTCGGTCGCTGCGACGATCGCCTCGAGCCAGTCCGAGTCCGACTCGATCGCGCCGCCGTGCTCGAGCGGTCGGTATCGGGTCTCGACCGGATGCTGCCGTCCCTCGACCTCGATGATGGGGGCGCCGCCGAAGAAGGCGGCGAAGGGCTCGGCGGCGAGCGTGGCCGAGGCGATGACCACCCGCAGGTCGTCGCGCCGCCGCAGCGCCATCTTGAGTGCGCCGAGCAGCAGGTCGACGGTGATGCTTCGCTCGTGGGCTTCGTCGATGATCACGGTGTCGCAGTCGCGCAGCATGCGATCGCGGCCGAGACTCGCCGCGAGCACGCCATCGGTGCAGACCTCGACGCGAGTGGAGGGCCCGCAACGGCGCTCGAAGCGGGTTCGCCAGCCGACCCCGGTGCCGACCACCACTCCGCACTCCTCGGCGATGCGGGTGGCGATCGCCCGTGCCGCGATGCGGCGAGGCTCGGTCACCGCAATCACCCCCTCGATGCCGCGGCCAAGCGCGAGCGCGATCCGCGGGAGTTGCGTGCTCTTGCCGCTGCCGGTGGCTCCCCGCACCACCACCACCGGATGGCGCGTGATCGCCGCAGCGATCTCGTCCCAGGCCGCCGCGATCGGCAGCGCCGCATCGGGAGGCTCGATTCGCATCGGCATGGAGCGGCGGGCTTCGCGGGCCTCGCAGGCGGCAGCGATCAGAGCATGGGCCCGCGCAGCGGCTGCCTCATCGAGTTCACCCCGCCTCAGTCGCCGGATCAATCCGGGGAATCTCGCCCGCACCGAATCCGGCCACGCGGGTGCGGCCGCGGCCCCGTCGCGGTCGGGCGGGGCCACCGATTCGTCGTCACGCGAGGGTGTCGAGGGGCGATCGCTCAAGGGTCTCGGCCGCGATCCTAGGGGCGGGAGGCGGCTGGCTGAGCACGACCGGCCGCGAGAATCGCCATCCCTCGCGGCGAAGGTCTTCACCCCGATCTGGTCCCGAACTGCGGGGGTTCGTACCATGTCCGACCCGGCGTCGGAGCGGTCTCCGACGAAGAGCGGGCGCTTAGCTCAGTGGCTAGAGCACCGCCATTACAAGGCGGGAGTCGCTGGTTCGAATCCAGTAGCGCCCACTGATTCCCGCGGTCTCGAGGACTGTCGTTCCGTGAAGCCGTTCCACGCCACCCCCTCTCGCCTGCTCTCCGCCCGAAGCGGACTCTGCGGACTCCTCGGCGTCGGCCTGGCGTTGCTGCTCGCCGTGCCGGGATGCGAGATGATCGAGAAGGCCGATCGCAGCAAGGCCCGCACCACCCGCAGCGAGCAGAACTTCGAACTCGACGTCGAGCCGATCCTCCGCGGAACCATTGCGAGCGAGACCGTGATGATCGGCTACCAGCCGACGGTGGTCCGCGGCTATGGCCTGGTGGTCGGGCTCAAGGGAACCGGCAGCCGACTCATGCCGGCGGAAGTCCGGGCCCAGATGATTCGCGAGATGGCCCGCCGGGGCGTCGGCAATCAATCCTTCGGCGCGGGCGACCTCAGCCCCGAGGAGATGCTCAACTCCGACGACACCGCCGTGGTGGTGGTGGAAGGAGTGATTCCAGCCGGCGCGCCCAAGGGCACCGCCTTCGACGTCCGCGTGGTCGCCATTCCCGGATCGGGCACCACCAGCCTCGAGGGAGGCCGCCTCTACACCACCGATCTTCGGCCCGGCCCGCTGCGCACCGGAAGCAAGCAGTCGTTCCCGCTCGCGGAGGCCCGCGGCCCCATCTTCATCAATCCCTTCATCGAGCCCGACGCGACCGGCCGCGATGCGATCAATCGCACCAGCGGACGAATCCTCGACGGCGGCGACTCGATCAAGGACATCCCCATCAAGTTGCGGCTCGCCAACACCAGCCACGCCCGCGCCGCGTCGATCCAGTCGGCGGTGAACTCGATGTTCCCTCGCGAGCCCGGGCAACTCGGCGAGACCGCGCACGGCCGCAGCGGCGAGTCGGTCGAACTCGCGGTTCCGCCATCGTGGAAGGACCGGCCCGAGGAGTTCGTGAACCTCGTTCGACACACCTCGCTGCAGACCACGGCGCCGGAGCAGACCGCCTACGCGGTGCGGCGCTCGCTTCTGGCCAGCCCCGGCCAAGGCAAGAGCGCGACCTGGCGCTGGCGAGCGATCGGCCCCAAGGCGGTCCCCGTCTTCCAGGATCTCTACGACTATCCCGAAGACGGCCCGCGGCTCGCGGCGATCGAGGCGGGCGCCTACCTCAAGGACCCGCGGGTGGTCCCTCCCCTGCTCGCGATGACCGAGTCGGGCTCGCTCGAGAATCGCCTGCTCGCCATCGATCTGCTCTCCCAACTCGGCACCGATCCCCGCATCGATCTCGCGCTGCGGCCGCTGCTCGACGAGAAGGACGTCGACATCCGCCTCGCGGCGTTCGAGTGCCTCGAGAAGCGGGCCGATCCCATCGTCGAGAGCTATTCGATCGACGGGAAGTTCCACCTCCAGGTCGTGCCGAGCGACCAGCCGATGATCTACATCACCCAGACCGGCGAACCGAAGCTGGTGGTCTTCGACGAGGAGAACCGGATCGGTCGCCCGATCACCTTCTCGACCTGGTCCAACCGCCTGATGGTTCGCGGCGACGAACGGTCGCCGAACCTCTCGGTCTATTACAAGATGCCCGGCCCCGAGCCGGCGGTGGTGCTGGACGCGCCCTCCTCGGTGCATGAGTTCGTGGCGTTCCTCGCCCACGGCCGCACCCCCGAGTCGCCCTTGCCGGGCCTGGGCCTCACCTACTCCGAGACCATCGGCGCCCTGCACGCCCTGTGGCGCGATGGCGGGTTCCCCGGCAGCTTCCGGGCCGAGCAGGACCGAATCCTCGCGGCGATCCTTCGCGCCGGCGAGGGCGAGGTGCTCGAGCCGCGGCTCGAATTCGAGGAGGAGGAACTCGACCCCGACGGTCCAGCCTCGAACCTCGCCGCTCCGACGAGCCGCGGCGGCATCGCCGGCATCGCGGTTCCGGTGGCGCCCTCCTCGGGTGCCACGGTTGAAGCGACGACCAACCCGCGCGATACTGTGCCGAGGTGATGAACGTGGACCCACGGCAGGGTTCGCGCACCGCGTGCGAGGGCGTGACACGGAGGTCTGGCCGATGCGGCTGCGAAAACTCTCACTGAGCGGCTTCAAGAGCTTCGCCGACCCCACCGAATTCTCCTTCGATCCGCCGATCACCGGGGTGGTCGGACCCAACGGCTGCGGCAAGTCGAACGTGGTCGATGCGATCCGCTGGGTGCTGGGCGAGCGCAGCGCTCGCAGCCTTCGCGGCACCGCGATGCTCGACGTGATCTTCGCCGGCTCCAGTGCCCGCAAGCCCGCGGGCATGGCCTCGGTGGCGTTGACCTTCTCGAACCCTCCCCGCGATCTCGCCCACGAGCGCAGCGCCGACGAGGCGATGGCGGACGAACTCGACCGCGAGATCGGTGCCGAGGAGCCGGCCGAGGAGACCTTCGTCGATCCAGATCCCGAGATCGGGCAGGAAGGGGCTTCCCCCATCCGCCGCGAGATCGGCACCCGCCGCTGGCTCCCGATCGACACCGACGAAGTCGAGGTGATGCGACGGCTGCACGCCGACGGACGCAGCGAGTACCTCATCAACGGCCGGAAGTGCCGGATGAAGGACATCCGCGAGCTCTTCCTCGACACCGGCATCGGCACCGACGCCTACTCGATCATCGAGCAGGGCAAGGTCGACTCGATGCTGCTCGCGAATCCGCAGGAGCGTCGCAGCATCCTCGAGGAGGCTGCCGGCGTTGCTCGATTCCGGCTTCGCAAGGTCGAGGCGGCGCGGCGGCTCGACCACGCCGAGCGCAGCCTCGTCGCGGTGCGCGAGCAGCTCGCCTCCACCGAGCGACGCCTGCGGATCGTGCGCGGCCAGGCCGAGAAGGCGCGGCGCTGGCAGGAACTGGAGTCGCGCCGCCGTGAACTGCGACGGGTGCTCGTGCTCGAGCAGTATCACGAGCTCGCCATCCGGCTCGAAGGACTCACCAGCGAATTGACCCGGATCGAGAGCGAACGCCTCGAGCTGACCCGCAGCCTCGACACCCTCAAGGAGCGGCAGGAGAAGCTCGATCTGGCCCGCCACTCCGCCATCGCCGAGAAGCACCGCATCGGCCAACGCCGCGTCGAGTTGCTCGGCGAGGCCAAGCAGCACCGGCAGCGGGCAGAACTCACCCAGCAGAATCTCGACCAGATCGCCGCCCGCGAAGAGGAAGACCGCCGCCGCCTCGCCGAGGACGCGCAGCGAATCGCCTCGCTCCGCACCCGCCTCGAGGCCAGCGGCGAGGAGATCGCCGCGGCCGCCGAGAGAGCGGCGGAGGGCGAGCGGGCGGTGGAGCGGCTCGGCGGCGAGCGCGGTGAACTTGCAGCCAAGGTCATCGAGAGTCAGGCGGCGCTCGAGCGCCTACAGGAGGCCGCGGCCCGCATCGCCAGCGAACGCACCCAACTCGTCGCCCGGCTCGCCGGTGCCCGCGAGCGGGTCGAGGCCCTCGGGCGCGACCTCGAAGAGATCGCAGAACGGCGCACCCCGCTCGAGGAGTCGCTCACCAGCCAGCGCACCCGACGCGATGAGGCGCAGCGGGCCCTCGCCGAGACCGAGCAGCGTCGTGACGCGGCCCGCGGAAGGCTCGCGGAGATCGGCCGTCACGCCGCCGAGATCGACGAGAAGCGCGGCCGCCTCGCCGAGGAGCTCGACGCACTGCGCGATCGCCGCACGTCGATCGAATCCCGTCGCCGCCTGCTCGAGGAGTGGCGGCAATCCGGCGAAGGACTCGACGAGCCGGTCCGCCGCGTGCTCGCGGCGCCGGAGCGATATCCGTGGGTGCTCGGGCTCGTGGGCGACCTCTTCGAGACCCGGCGCGAGGACGCTGCGGTCGTCGAGGCGGCGCTCGGCGATCGTCTGCAACTTTTCGCAACCACCCAACGCGAGTCGGTGGCGGCCGGCGCCGCTGCGGTGGTTGAAGCCGGCGGCGGCCTGACCTTCCTGCCCTTCGACGCAGGTCAGACAACCGCGACGCCGAACCGCTCCCTGCCCGCAAGCGCGGTGTCGGTGCGCTCGCTGGTGCGGGTGCGCGACGACCTCACCTGGCTCGCCGACCGTCTGCTCGCCGACATTCATGCGGCGCCCGATCTCGAGACCGCGCTGCGCTGGACCGCACCCGGCGGCGCCCTCGAGGGCACCACCGTGGTCGTCGCAGACGGCTCCGTGGTCGCCGCCGATGGTTCGATCCGCATCGGGCAGGCGCCCGATCGCCGTCGCGACAGCCACGCAGGGTGGCTCGAGCGAAGGGCCGAAGCGGCCGAACTCGCCCGCGAGATCGAGTCGCTCGACGCGACCATCTCCGGTCTTGCCGAGAACGAAGGAACCCTCGCAACGGCGCTGGCGGGCAATCGCGCCGAAGCCGCCGAGGCGAGCGGCGCCATCGAGCGCGCTGGCCGCGAGGCGGTGGCGCAGCAGGTCGAGGCGGAACGCTGCGGGAGTTTGGTGGAACGGCTCGAGCATGAGCGGGCCCACCTCGAGGAACGTCGACGCACCCTGACCGATCGCTTCGAGGCTGCCGATCGCGAGCGCGGCGAGTTCGAACGTCGCCAATCCTCGCTCGAGGGGCTCTTCACCGAACACTCTGGCCGGATCGAAGAGGCCCGCACCGCAGCGACCGCCGATCGCACCCGCCTCGACGAGGCGACCGAGGTGCTCGGTGAAGCGAGGCAGAGCCTCGCCCGCGCCGCCGCCGACCTCGACGGCGCCCGCCGGCAGCGCTGGGATCTCGAGCGCGAGGTCGAAGAAGCCACGCGGCAGGAGCAGGCCCTCTCGGAGCAATTCGCCCGACGCGAAGAGCAGCGAACGCGACTGCTTGGCGTGGTCGCCGAAGCCGGAGAGGCCGCCGCCCGAGCCGAGGCCGAGGCTTCCACGCTCGTTCGCGAGGTCGAGGAAGCGGATCGCCATGCCGAAACCGCCGAGGTGCAGGCCCGCGAGGCCGCGACCCTGCTCGAATCGGCGCGGGAGCGTGCCGGCCAGGTCGAACGCAACCACCACGCCGTCGAGATGAGTCGCCGCGAACTCGAGGTCCGTCGCGAGACCCTCGAGGAGCAGACCCGCGAAGAACTCGAACTCGAGGTGATGGAGGCCTATCGCCCCTACCGCGCCGACCGCGAACTCGCCGGCGCCCCGCCGCTCGAGATCGAGGAGGCCCGGCTCGAGGCGGAACGACTTCGCGGCGAGATCGCCGGCCTCGGCAATGTGAATCCAGATGCGATCGAGGAGCTTTCGCAGCTTGAGGGCCGTCACGACGATCTCGCCAAGCAGGTCGAGGACATCGATGCGGCGAAGGGGCGGCTCGAGGAACTGATCGGCCGACTCGACGAGGTGAGCCGGATCCGGTTCGAGAAGACCTTCACCCGCGTGCGCGAGCACTTCGCCGGCACCGACGGCATGTTCCGCAAGCTCTTCGGCGGCGGCAGCGCAGAACTTGCGCTGGTGCCCGACGAGCAGGGCCGGGTCGACTGGCTCGAGTCGGGGATCGAGATCCGCGCCAAGCCGCCGGGCAAGGAGCCGCGGGTGCTCGACCAGCTCTCCGGCGGCGAGAAGGCGATGACCGCGGTGGCGTTGCTGATGGCGATCTTCCGCAGCCGCCCCGCCCCGTTCTGCGTGCTCGACGAAGTCGATGCGGCCCTCGACGAGGCCAACGTCGAGCGATTCTGCCAGGCCATCCGTCCCTTCCTCGACCGCAGCCACTTCATCATCATCACCCACCACAAGCGGACCATGAGCCACTGCGATCTGCTCTACGGCGTCACCATGCCGCAGCGTGGCGTCTCCAAGCGGGTGGCAGTGCGGGTCGAAGAGGTCTCCGGCGACGGTTCGCTTTCGGAGTCGGCCATTCGTCGCGCCGCGAGCGAGCCGGCGGAGCCGCCCGTCATCGAGACCTTCTCCGAGGCGAAGCCGGCGACCAAGTCGCCGAGCGCCGGGCTCGCCGGAGCCTGGGAAGGCTGATGTCCGAGCACTCGCCGCACTCCGGCGAAGCTCAGCTGCCCGCCCCCGGCGAGCGCCTCGCCGCGCTCGACCTCCTGCGCGGCGTGGCGATTCTCGGCATCCTGCCGATGAACATCCTGACCTTCGCATTGGTGCCGGCGGCCTACCAGAACCCGCTTGCGATGGGTCCGATCTCGGCGAGCGACTGGTGGGCGTGGCGCCTGACCCACCTTTTCTTCGATCAGAAGTTCATGACCCTCTTCGCCGTGCTCTTCGGAGCCGGCATCGTGCTGCTCGACGCTCGGCCGCCTCGGGTCGGCATCTCCGCGACCGCTCGCTTCTACCGGCGCATGGCGTGGCTGCTCGTCATCGGGCTGCTCCACGCCTACGGCCTGTGGCACGGGGACATCCTCGCGACCTACGCGGTCTGCGCGATGATCGTGTTTCCCATGCGCCGTCTTCGCACTCCCCTCCTCAGTGCGATCGCTGCGGTGCTCTTGATCGTGCCCCTGGTGATCGGGCTGCTGCTGCACCTGGCCTTCGCCTCCTTGAACGCCGAGGAACTCGCGCCGATCGTCGCGAGCTGGTCGCCTTCCGACGCTGAAGTCCGCGCCACCATCGCGGCCTTCTCGGGGTCGTGGACCGAGCAGCTCCCCGAACGCGCGATCAACGCGGTGGTGATGCAGACCCTCGTCTTCACCACATGGTCGCTGTGGCGGGTGGTGGCGCTGATGCTGCTGGGAATCGTGCTCTTGAGATGCGGATTCCTGCAGGCAACGTGGTCGCTCCCGCGCTATCTCGCCTGCGCCGTGAGCGGATTCGCGTTGGGCACCGCCATCACCGGATGGGGGCTCCTTCGCAACGAGGCCATCGACTACGCGGCAATCGATGCCATGACCATCGGAGGCATGTTCAACTACCTCGGCAGCCTCTTCGGAGCATTCGGCTGGGCCTCGCTGGTGCTGGCGCTTCCCCGCCTGGGCTTTCCCGAGGGTTTCGCGGTCAGCCTCGAGGGCGTGGGCCGCACCAGTCTGAGCAACTACCTGCTGCAGACGGTGCTCTGCGGCGCGATCTTCTTCGGCCACGGCCTTGGATGGTTCGGAGTGGTCGACCGCACCATGCTCCTGGTGATCGTCGCCCTGGTGTGGGTCGTGCAGATCGAGTTCACCTACATCTGGCTGCGACGCTTCGACCTCGGCCCGGTGGAATGGGCGTGGCGCAGTCTTGCCGCGTGGAAGCGGCTGCCGCTGCGGTCCGAAGTCTCCTGAGTGCCGCCGGCGGAATCGCCCGGTCAGCCTTCGAGCAGGATCGCCTGTTCGGCTTCGAGCCAGTTGAGGGTGGCGTCGCCGCCACGCTCGAGCCAGATCAGGTAGGCCCGCTCGGCGACCCGCTCCGCGATCGGACGAGTATCGGGCACCTGCACTTCGACGACCGCCGCCTCGGAACGGGGCTTCTGCGGGGACGCACCCTGCTTCGACACGGCCTTGGATCCGCGGCCGCGAGCACGGCGCTGGGTTCGTGTGGAGGCCATGCGCTTTCCTCCGCCGCGCGAGTTGGTGAGGGACCGGTTGCTTCCGGTCCGATCCGCCTTGGTCCCGGCGCGGGAACGGGATGAGGTGGTTCCACCGGTGCCCGACGAAGTCTTCTTCGCGGCAGCCTTCTGCATGTCCTCGAGCTGGTTGAGACCGGGGCCGAGGATGTTGTACGCCACCCAGCCG
>JAPOKA010000031.1 GCA_029977865.1 bacterium | reverse complement strand
GGGTTGTCGGGGCCGCGGGTCCGGTGCCCCACCAGCGACTGCTTCGGCCGCGGCGTCCGGGCGCGGGGGCCGTCGCTGAAGCCCGGTTGCCGCAAGCGGTCGCACGCCCGGTGCAACGAGCGACGGCTGAGGCCACCGCATGGGGGCCCGACGTGGCGGTCGGGCGACCTCGCGGGCATACTGCGGTCGCCCCGCAGGGCGTGCCGATCTCTCGAAACGTCCCTGCGGCTGCCCTTCAAGTCACCCGGAATCTCTCGCGATGCCCGATCGCTTCAAGACCGTCCTTCTCTTTGGCATGCCCGGCGTCGGCAAGGGCACCCAGGGCAAGATCCTCGGACACATCCCGGGCTTCTTCCATCTCGCCTGCGGCGAGGTCTTCCGGTCGCTCGATGTCAACAGCGATCTCGGCAAGCAGGTGATGCAGTACTCCTCGCGGGGCGAGCTCGTCCCGGACGAACTCACCATCGAGATGTGGCGGAACAACGTCCACGCCCAGACGGTCCTGAGCCTCTTCAAGCCCAAGGCCGACCTCCTCATCCTCGACGGCATCCCCCGAAACGTGCCGCAGGCCAAGGCGATGGAGTCGCACCTCGAGGTGCTCAAGGTCATCCACCTCGTCTGCAAGGACCGGGACGCCATGGCCCACCGCATGCGGCGCCGTGCCCTCAAGGAGAACCGGCTCGACGATGCAGACGAGAAGGTGATCCGCCGCCGCTTCGAGGTCTACGACCGCGAGACCCGGCCGGTCCTCGAGTTCTACCCGCCCGCGATCGTCTCCGAGATCGACTCGATCGGCTCGCCGGCCGAAGTGCTGCAGCACGTGCTTCAGGTGCTCGTGCCGATCCAGAACACGCACTTCCACAACCCGCTCGGCGGCTGATCGCCGGCCGCAGCCCGATTCCGCCTTGGCCTCAATCGAGGTGAAACACCTCTTCGAGGGGCTGCATCGAGGTGTCGGCCGCGCCGCTTCCGAGGCTCTCGAAGAACTCCGCCATCTCCCGCTGCCAGCGGCCGTTGACCTCCTCCGACTGCATGCCCCGCACCGCCGCCTCGAAGTCGGGCGTCTCGCAGTAGCCCACCAGCAGCCCGTCGTCGCGCAGGAAGAGCGAGTAGTTCCGCCAGCCGTGCCGCGAGAGTGCGGCGAGCATCTCCGGCCAGACCGCACGGTGCCGCTCGCGGTACTCCTCGAGCCGATCGGCCTTCACTTGGAGCAAGAAGCAGACTCGCTTCATCGATCGGAGTCCTCGAGGGTCGCCAGGTTCATCGCACGAACGCGTCTGCAAGGCCGCCGTCGACGTGGAGCACCTGACCGGTGGTGCGGGCGGTCTCCGGCCCGGCGAGGAATCGGATCGCCTCGGCCTGATCGCGCGGAGTGATGGTCGCCTTGAGCAGGGTCCGATCTGCGTAGAAGCGGCCGAGCCGGGCGATCAACTCGTCGTCGCTCATCTCCTCATGATGCTCAAGGGCGTACTTGCGCAGGCTCGCGAGCACCCGCTCGCGGGGAAACATCGTGCTGCCCTCGATCACCGTGGCCGGCGCGATGGCGTTCACCCGCACCAGCGGCGCCAACGAGACCGCGAGACTGCGAACGAGGTGGTTCGCGGCCGCCTTGGAGGTGTCGTAGGCGGTCGAGCCCTTCTTGGAGACCACCGCGTTGACGCTGGTGGTGATCACGATCGAGGCGGAGAGCGCCTGGGCCGCGAAGACCGCGCCGACCTCGTCGGCGAGGATCAGCGGCGCCAGCACGTTGACGTCGAAGGTGCGGCGGAATGCATCGTCGCCGATGCGGCCGTCGGGGCCGGGGGTCGGGAAGAGGCCGGCGGTGATGACGAGTTCGTCGATGCCGCCGTAGGCGAGGATCGCCTCTCCGACGGCGTGATGCACCGCGGCACGGTCGGTCGCATCGAACGAGATCGCGGTCGCCGGGCCGCAGCCCGAGATCCCGCTGCCGGCGACGCCGATGCCGCGGCCGGCCTTGGCGAGCACCATCTCCGCGGTCGTCTTCGCGAAGGCTTCGTCGCGATCGGCGACCACGAGCGTGGCGTCGTCCTCGAGGAAGCGCATGGCAGCCGCGCGACCGATGCCCGACCCCGCACCGACGATCATCGAGACGTGGCCGGCGAGCGCCTTGGGCTTGGGCATCCGTTGCAGCTTGGCCTCTTCGAGCAGCCAGTACTCGATGTCGAAGGCCTCCTGTCGCGGCAGGGCCAGGTAGCCGCCGATCGACTCGGCGCCGCGCATCACCTCGATCGCGCCACGGTAGAACTCCGCGGTGGTGCGGCTCTCCGACTTGCTCGAGCCCCACGCGATCATGCCGATGCCGGGGATCAGGATCACCGTCGGCTCGGGTGCCCGCATCGCGGGGCTGTCGGGATGGCGGCAGGCCTCGTAGTAGGCGGTGTAGTCGGCGACGTACGCGGCCAGACCCGCATCGAGCCGCTCCTTGAGGATCGCCACGCTCTCGCGATGGGGATCGAACTCGACGAAGAGCGGACGGATCTTGGTGCGGAGGAAGTGGTCGGGGCAGCTCGTGCCCAGCGCCGCGAGCCGCGCCGCGTCGGCGCTGCCGACGAAGCGCAGGGTCTCTCCGCTCCAGTCGACGGTGGCGATCATGCGCCGCCGGCTCGAGACCCGCCCCCGCAGCCACGGCAGCACTTCGACGAGCATGCGGCGACGCGCTGCCTCGTCCGCCGCGGCGATCGCCTCGCCGCCGAAGGTGCTCGCGCCGCGATCGTGGTCGGCGAGGTAGCCAGCCGCCCGTTCGATGAGGTCGAGGCTGCGGTCGTAGCAGGCTCGATCGTCATCGTGCCAGTTGATGAGCCCGTGCTGGCCGAGGATCGCGCCCGCCGCGTCGGGATGGGCCTTGCAGCCTGACTCGAGCGCGAGGCCGAGTTCGAAGCCCGGCCGCATCCATGGCAGCCAGAAGACATCGTCGCCGTAGACCTCCTGCGCCGCCTGCTCGCCGCGCGCACACGCGGCAAGCGCGATCACCGAGACCGGATGGGTGTGGTCGACGTGCCGATGCGGCACGAAGGCGTGCAGCGGCGTGTCGATCGAACTCGCGCGTGGGTTGAGATTCCACACGCAGTGGCGGTAGGCCTCGACCATCGCATCCTCGGCGGGGCTCTTGAGCCCGCGGTCGGGCCGCGCCGCGTAGACGGCCTTCAGCGCCTCGAGCTTCTCCATCGAGAGCGAGGCGAAGAACTCCCGGCCTGCGGTGCGCAAGTCGCCGCCGGAGCCCTTCACCCAAAGCACCTGCTCTCGGCGGCCGGTGAGCGGATCGGTCGCGTCGATCTTCGACGAGGTGTTGCCGCCGCCGGTGTTGGTGATGCGTTGATCGCTCCCGAGGCAGTTGGAGCGGTAGACAAGTCGAGCGACCGGATCGAGGCCGTCGAGTTCGGCGTCGTTCCAGGTGCGGGACACGGTCGGGGTTCGGGTGGAGGTCATGCGGCTCAGGAAAAGGAGGTGGCGGAAGAGGCGGCGGCGAGTCGGCTGCGTGCGTCGTGGATCGGCCCCTCGAGCGATCCGGTCGGCTCGAAGGTGCGGCGGGCATGTTCCTCGATCTTCGCAGCGGCGCCTCGCACAGCCGCAGCCGCCTCGCGCCCGGCGAGGCCATCGAGTGCCGCCTGCTGCACCAGCGCGTTGCCGATGGCGGTGGCTTCGGTCGCACCGAGCACCACCTCCACCCCCGCGGCCTCGGCGATCAGCCGGTCGAGCACGGTGTTGGCGGCACCGCCGCCGACGATCGCGAGTCGCCGCAGCGGCACGCCGGCCGCTTCGGTCACCCGGCGAGCCGCGTTCGCGGTGGCGAGTGCAAGGCTGTCGAAGATGGTGCGGGCGATGGCGGCATCGCTCCGAGGTTCGCGTTCGCCGTGCTCGCGGCACCACGATCGCACCCGCTCGGGCATGTCGAGGCCTGGCGGCGAGAACCGCGGGTCGTCGGGATCGATCACGCTGCGAAAGGCAGGCTCGGCCTCGGCGGCCTCGGCGAGGCTCGCCCACGAGTTCGCGCGACCCGCCGCCTCGAACGCCCGGCGGCACTCCTGAAGGATCCAGAGCCCCGCGACGTTGCGAAGAAGCCGCGTGCCGCCGTGGGCCGCAGGCTCGTTGGTGAGGCCGGCCACGCGGGCCGCCTCGGTTCGAATCGGGCGTTCGACCTCGACGCCGACGAGCGACCAGGTTCCGCTCGAGACGTAGACGTCGCCCGACGCCTCGATGGGAGCGGCGGCGACCGCACTCGCGGTGTCGTGGGTCGCGGTCGCGATGACGCGGGTCGACGCCGACAGCCCCACCGACGCTGCGAGTCGCGGGCGCAGGGTGCCCAGCTCGGTTCCCGCCGCGACCACCTCGGGGAGGATCCGCCTCGGAACTCCTGCTGCAGCGACGAGTGCATCGATCCACGCACCGGCGGCAGCGTCGAAGCACTGCGTGGTGCCTGCGTTGCTGCGCTCACCCACCGCGCTTCCGCAGAGCCGCTGCGCCACGAGGTCGGGGATCATGAGGATCCGCTCCGCCTGTTCGAGCGGTCGCGCCGGATCCTCCGCATCGGCGGCGAGTTGGTAGAGGGTGTTGAAGGGCTGGAACGCGATGCCGGTCGCCGCGTAGATCTCGGCATCCCCCACCGCAGCGCGGATACGGGCCATCGGCCTGGCGGTGCGACCGTCGCGATAGGCCGAGACCGGCGCCACCAGCCTGCCGGCATCGTCGACGAGGCCGTAGTCGACCGCCCAGGAATCGATGCCGATCGAGTCGATCGGCGCGGCGTCGCGCGATGCGATGCGAAGGCCTTCGAGCACGCCGTTCCAGATCGATTCGAAGGGCCACACCCAGCGGGCGGTGCCGCCGATCGCAATCGACTCCGGTGCGTTGGCGAAGCGATGCAGTTCCGCGACGTCGATCGAGTCGTCGGGCCTGATCCGCACCTCGATCACCCGCCCCGACGAGGCACCGAGATCGATCGCGAGGATTCGTCGCGCATTGATCGCCGGCGAGGCATGGCTCACGCGTACGAGCCTCCGCCGGACTGCTTGCGCGGTCGCCGCGCCGCGGCGGCGGCCGCTGCGTACCCGTTCGCGCGACAGGCTTCGAGCGGATCGCCCGGCAGGCCGCGTGCCGCCCGCCACGCCGCCAGCACCGGACGCACGTCGGTCGCGAAGGCGTCCTTGAGGCACTCCTCGGCGGCGACGATGTCGCCGCGGGACTGGGCCAGATCGAGGGAGTCGAGATCGACGAGGAACGCCTTCATGGAGAGCTCCTGCACCGTGCAGACGGTCTGCACCATCGCCTCGACCTTCGGCTTCAGGTTGTGGGACTGATCGATCATGAACGCCACCGGCGGTGCCGGCTCGCCGGCCTTCGCGGCGTCGCGCTCGAAGCGCACGATCTCGAGGAAGATCCGGAACGCGCGGTAGGGATCGATCGATCCGCTGGTGAGGTCGTCGTCGGCGTAGTGGCGATCGTTGAAGTGGAAGCCGCCGAGCATGCCCTCATCGAGCAGGAAGGCGACGATCTGCTCGACGTTCTGCCCGAGCAGGTGGTGACCGGTGTCGACCAGCACCTTCGCCCGCGGACCCGCCTTGCGGGCAAGCGTGCAGGCCATGCCCCAGTCCGCGAGGTCGGTGAAGTAGAACGCCGGCTCGAAGGGCTTGTACTCGAGGAGCATCGTCATCGACGCAGGCATCGCCTCGTGGACCTCGCGGAGCCCCTCTTCGAAGCGGCGCTTGCGGCGGCGCACGCAGGCCTGTCCGGGATAGTTCGCGCCGTCGGCGAACCAGAGCGAGAGGGCGTCCGATCCGACTTCCTTCGCGATCGCGATCGACTCGATCAGGTGGTCGATCGCGCGGCGGCGAATCGAAGGATCTTCGTTGGCGAGCGATCCGCCGCGGTAGCACTGGTCCTGAAAGACGTTCGGGTTGATCGCGCCGATCCGAAGGCCCCGGGTCTTCGCGGCCGCGGCGAGACTGCGAGCGCCTTCGATCACCGCGCCGCTTCCGCATCCATCCACATCCCAGAGAACGTGGATCGCGACCGCAGGGCAGGCGCCGGTCAGGCGGTGCACCTCGGCGGCGTCGTCGAGCTTGTCCTCGGTCGAGATCGCCGCGGCGTCCTGCAGGAACTTCCCGAAGCGGGTGCCGGTGTCGGCGAAGCCCCACGAGGGCAGTTCGATCTCGAGCCTCTCGAGGCGTTCGAGCGCGCGGTCGCGACGAGCCGGATGCACCTCGAATCGCGGGGCCTTCTCTGAAGCGTCGGGCATCGAGGAAGACTAGCGGCATCGCCCACCGCACGGCGGGCCAGTGGCCCGTGGTCGACGCGGAGGCGAGACGGCGGACGTGTCCGAGGCGCCGAGTTCGTCTCGGGTCCGAATCGACTCAGCGTCGCCGACGTCCCCCGACCATGCCGGCCGCCGCCAGCAGCACGATCGCGCCGGGGGCGGGAATCGCCGTGAAGGAGAGGTTGTCGACGTAGGCCGTGCCCGAGTACTCGCCCGCCGGATCGCGGAAGACGAAGCCGAAGGCGGTGATCGGCGCGTCGAAGGACCCCATGGGCAGGAACGAGTAGGGATAGTCGTCGACCGTGAGGTACTGGAAGCCGGAGCCGTTTCCGTAGAAGTTGATCTCCCACTCGATGTGGATCCACTCGCCCCAGGTGTAGGGCAGGTTCGCCTCGGCGAACGGGCTTCCGAAGGAGATGTTGATCACCGAAGGCCCGATCCCGTAGTCGCCGATCGCGATGAGGCCGCGGCGACCGCCGTTGGCGTCGTAGGCGACCAGCTCGAACAACGAATCATCGGTGGCCTCGTCGCGCCGGACATCGAACTCGATGCACCACGTGGTCGCGGTGAAGGAGAGCCCGGGATCGAAGACCATGCCCGCCTCGATGCTGTTCTGGTTGGGCGTGCCCGGCCCGATCAGCGACGGGTCGAACATGAGCGAGTTGGGGGCCGAGACCGAGGTCGCGTCGGTCACCGCGATGCCTCCGGGGAGGGTGCCGGGAAGCGGCGTCCAGAAGGGATTCGAGTACGCACCGAGCGGCAGCGCATCGAAGTTCTCCGACCAGTTGTAGCCCGCGCAGAGGTTCGCCGTGCTCACTCCCAGGATCACGATCGAAGCCGCGGATCGAAACGTTGCCATGACCATTCTCCCTCTCGCAGAAACTGCGTTGCCGGTCAGTGCTTCCGGCGTTCACGATTCGGCGCAGCGGTGTGTCCCGCAGTGCCGCGGCGAGCCACCCGCAGCGGCGGGGCGCCTGCTCAAAAAACATTGCGCACACCTTGGAAGTGGTCAACCGCTTCCAGACGGATCCGGACTTCTCGGACAGTCGAGGAGGCGATCGCGCCGGTCGTGCGGGTTCCTCGGGCCGATGCCCTCGCCACCGCCTAGAATCGGCAGTCTCGGCGAATACGCCACGGTCCCGTCGATTTGGGTCGCCATCGGCTGCTTCGCTTCCGCTGCTCGGCTTCCCGCTGCATCCGCCTCGTCGTCTCTCCGCCCCCCGCTCATGGCTGCCGATCACGAACGACCATCCCAGCACGGCGCCACCCGCGGGCCGATCGCCCGAGGCGTGCGCAAGACCCTCAAGTTCATCGGCTACGCCCTCGGTGCGGTGGTGGCGGTCTACCTCGTGCTGGCGCTTCGCGTGGCCACCCTGAAGCCGGTGATGTCGTTCGATTCGATGGCGGCCTACCGCGAACTGCTGCCGACGAGCGACGATCCGGCGTGGCCGGTCTACCTCGAAGGACTCGCGTGGACGCGCCCGAACCAGCCGCTCGGCGAGACCGAGTTCGCCTTCACCGACGACTCGCAGCGACGCGAGTTCCTCGCTGACCTCGATCGCCTGATCGGTGACGAGCCAGACCCCGAATCCACCGACGCCGAGTCGTCGCCGCGGCCGGATGTGCGCGCGGTCCTTGCCGCGCGCGAAACCCAACTCGCGACCCTGCGTCGAGCCGCCTCGATGCCGGTGCTCGGGAGGGAGCCCAACACGTCGCCCGATGAGGCGAGCCCGGAGGAGCGTGCGTACTACGGAACGCCTGATCCCACGGAGGACGCGGCCACCGAGGCCGCGGCGGACACGCCGACGCCGGACATGCTGCTCGAGGTGCTGTTGCCGCAGCTTGCTGAACTCAGACTCGCGGCGCGGCTCCTCGCCGGCGAGGCCCGCGTGGCCGAAGCCCGTGGAGACCTCGCGCTTGCAAGCGAGGACTTCCTTGCCATGTTCGGCATCGCCAGACACGCCGAGGAGAGCCGGACCCTGATCGGCCAACTCGTCGCAGCGGCGATCCGCACGATCGCCTGCCGCGAAATCGTCGCCATGCTCGAACGCGAATCGGGCGAGTGGCCCGCCACGGACCTCGAGCGCTTGGCCGCCGCGGTCGCGTCGGTGCCGGAGACGTCCCTGCGCATCGACATGGTCACCGAGCGGCTCATGTTCGAGGATGTCGTGCAGCGCACCTACTCCGACGACGGCAGCGGCGACGGGCTCTTCATCCCGTGGGCCTTCGCGCAATTCACGCCGCTCGTCGACGTCACCGCCGGGGCAAACGACGACGGCTTCGAGCCCATCGCGCTCGCGGTGGGGCCGCTCGCGTATCTCGCCCCGAGCCGCCGCGAGACCCTCGAGCAGTACCAGCGCTGGCTCGACGCCCTCGAACTCGATGGCGCTCGGCCGTGGTGGGACCAGCGCCGCAGCCTCGCCGAGATCGAGCGCGAGATCATGCCCGACCGCTCGATCGGCCTCTTCTCGGGCGGCAACCTGCTGCTTGCACTCCTGCTTCCCGCGGTGAGCCGAGCCAACGACAACCTCGCCGCGCAGCGATTCGAACTCGATGCCGCAGCGATCGCCATCGCCCTTGCGCGCTTTCGAGACGTTCACTCCGCATGGCCCGATTCGCTCGATCAACTCGTGCCCGAACTGCTCGCCGACGTGCCGCGCGATCCCGAGACCGCTCTGCCCTACCGCTACGAACTCCGAGCGGATGGCCCGCTGGCGTGGTCGGTCGGACCGGACGGCTTCGACGATGGCGCCTCGCCGTTCCGGCGGGTCCGAATCGGGGCGGCCGAGCCCGACACCGAGGCGATGCTGCTGCGAACTCCCCCTCACGGCGATCGGACCCCCTCGCTTCGCACCGGGATCCTCCTCTTTCACGAGCGCGAAGGCCGATGGCCCGAATCGCTCGAGGAGCTTTCGCCCGAACTTCGAGCGGGCGTCCCGCGGCGGATGACCGAGCACGCCACCTACCGGCTCGTCGATGGCATCCCGGTGCTCGAGCGAGCGCCCACCGAGCATGACCCCCTGCTCGAACGCGTGCCCAAGGGAGAAGCGGCACCGGGCGATCGCATCCTCGTCGATTGGGGCCTCGGGACCTTCGCCGATCAGCCGCCGGCGACGACGGCCTCGTAGCCGTGCGGACCATCGATTGACCGCCGCGGCCTTGTCGCAGTGGAAGCGCGAGGTTCGAGGATCGCCGTCGCCTCGTCGGCCGCAGCGCGTCGCAGCGACGTCGTTGGCTTCATCCCAGTTCGGCGCGGAGCGCCTTCTTGTCCATCTTGCCGGTGCCGGTGAGCGGGATCTTCCGGAAGACCAGGTCGTCCGGCAGCTGCCACGCCGGCAGGGTCTCGGCGAGTCGAGCGCGGAGCGTCGCAAGATCGAGCGAAGCACCTTCGGCCAGTTCGACCACCGCGACCGGCCGCTCCTCCCACTTCGCGTCCTTTCGGGCGACGACCGCGACGAGCGCCACCTCGGGCATCGCGCCGATCAGTCGCTCGAGCGCGAGCGAACTGATCCACTCGCCTCCCGACTTGATGAGGTCCTTCTCGCGATCGCGGATGGTGACGCGGCCGCGGTCGTCGATGGTTGCGACATCGCCGGTCGGCATCCAGCCGCCGGGAAGTGTCGATGGGTCTTCGGAGGCGAAGCCGCCCCGCACGGTCGGACCGCGCACGACCAGCGTCCCGACGGTTCGATCGTCGTGTGCGACCGGCTGCCCGCCTTCGTCGATCACCTCGACCTCGAGCATCGGCATCGGGCGGCCGGCCTTGAGGGCGATCCGGCGGCGATCGGCCGCGTCGAGCGCGAGCTCCTCGGCGGTCGCGGCGTGGCGTCCCATCGTGCCGACGGGATTGATCTCGGTCATGCCCCAGCTGTGGATGAGTTCGGCGCCGTACTGCCGGGCGAAGAACCCGATCATTTCGAGGTTGGGGGCCCCGCCGCCGCAGACGACGCGGCGCAGATGGCGGATGTTGACGGCGGCGGTCGCCTCTCGCGCCGCCTGCATGAGGCTCGACCAGACCGTCGGCACGCCGATCGCAAGCGTCACCTGCTCGGACTCGATGGTGGCGAGCAGATCGGCGCCGCTCGAGCGCCGATGCGGCAGCACCAGACTCGCCCCGAGCATCGCCGCGGCATAGGGGAGCCCCCACGAGATCGCATGGAAGATCGGCACCACCGCGAGCGCCACGTCGGTGCCGGAGAGGTTCATGGTGTCGGTGAGCGCGAGGCCGAGGGTGTGCAGGTACGACGAGCGCTGGGTGTAGACGATCTCCTTCGGATGACCGGTCGTGCCGCTGGTGAAGCAGACCGCCATCGGCGCGTCCTCGTCGAGATCGGGCCACACGAAGCGGTCGGAACCAGAGCCGAGGAAGCCCTCCCACGAGTCGCTCGGCGGATCGCTCGCCGCAGTCGCGGGACTGCCGCAGCGGATCCAACGCTCGACCTCGGGCAGACGCAGCCGCAGGGCGGCGATCCGCTCGTCGAACTCGCCGTCGTAGAAGACGAACCGGTCCTTCGCAGCGCGAATGGTCCACTCGAGGTCGGCGTCTGAGAGCCGGGGATTCGCCGGATGGATCGCCGCACCGAGGCAGGGCACCGCGAAGGCGAGTTCAAGGTGCCGGTGGTCGTTCCAGAGCAAGGTGCCCACGCGATCGCCGGGACGAACACCCGCCCGAGCGAGGCTCGCCGCGAGGTGCCCCACTCGATCGCGGATCTCAGGCCAGGAGTGGCGCACGGTGCCAGAGGGGAACGTGCTCACCACGCCCGAAGCGGGCGCGATCGAGGCACCGCGAAAGAGGAGCGATCGAAGCAGCAGCGGATGGGGTCGAGTCGCCACGAGGCGAGGATACGGCCGCATCGCGGGCGATTGCCGAGTCCGGCGAAACATCGCGTGCCCACCCGGCCGGCCGGGGAGTTCCCGCCGGATTTCAAGCGGCTCGCTGGCCCATCCCGCATGGCGATCGCACTGCTGGCGAGTCCTGGCGCCGTCGTCCCCGGCTTCAGGCGGGGAAAGTCAGGGCCCCTTCCCTTCGAAGGCCTTCTTCGTCCAGAGGTGGCCTCCCCGTAAGATCCGGGACTGCCCGCCCATTCCCCCAACGGAGATGGCCTAGCCGCGATGGAGAGTTCGACCGACTCCAGCCAGAACACTGCGATCGCCTACGACGACCTCGTCGCGATCGCCGCACGCGAAGTCGAGCAGATCGGCCCCGAGCAACTGGCCGCGAAGCAGGCCCAGGGCCTCGACGGTCCGCTGCTGGACATTCGCGAGCGCGAGGAGCTGATCGCCGGCGCCATCCCCGGATCGATCCACCTTCCCCGCGGCCTGCTCGAGCGCGAGGTCTCGTCGGTCGCCGCCGACCGCGAGGCTCCGGTCTATCTCTACTGCGAAGGCGGCAAGCGCGGCACCCTCGCCGCCGAAGCCTTGCGGCGCATGGGATACCGGCATCCGGTCAACCTCGCCGGGGGGTTCGAGGCGTGGTCGGCGATCGGCAAGTCGATCGAGTTTCCGGTCGCTCATTCGGATCGTGCGAGCCTGACCGGCGACCTCCGCGGGCTCGACCCGCACGACTGGGCGAGCATCCGCGCCGACTTCCCCATCGCCAAGTGCCGCGCCGTGAGCGGCGGCACCTCGCGAAGCCTCGCCTACCTCGACCATGCCGCGACCACCCACCCCTGCTCGACGATCCTCCGGATCCACACCGAGTTCCTCGAGCAGGAGTACGCGAACGTCCACCGCGCGAGCTACGCGCTCGCACGCTCCGCGACCCTTCGCTTCGAGCGCTGCTTCGAGGTCTGCGCCAAGTTCATCGGCGGAAACCTCGACCGCGACTGCGTGGTCTTCACCGCCAACACCACCGCCGGCTGCGACCTCGTCGCCCACGTGATGGCATCCCGCGAGGGCGCGGTGCTTGTGACGGGCATGGAACACCACTCCAACGACCTTCCCTACCGCCGCCGCGGCGAGGTGCTTCGCGCCGAGGTCGATGCGACGGGACGCCTCGAGTACGGTCACGTCGAGGAGCTGCTCAAGAAGCACCGCGTGAAGCTGGTCGCGGTGACCGGCGCCGCGAACCTCTCGGGATGGACGCCCGACCTCGGCCGCCTCGCCCGGCTCGCCCACGAGCACGGCGCGATGATCTGCGTCGACGCGGCGCAGCTTCTCGCCCACAAGCAGCTCGACGTGAAGAGCCCCGACGACCCGGCGCACCTCGACTTCGTGGTGGCGGCCGGACACAAGATGTACGCCCCCTTTGGCGCCGGCTTCGCCTACGGGCCGCGCGCGATGATGGACGCCGCGGAGCCGTGGCTTCCCGGCGGCGGCACCGCGAGCGACGTCGGCGACGAGAAGGTCGTCTACCTGCCGAGCCCCGACCGCCATCAGGGCGGCACCCCGAACGTCGCCGGCATCGTCGCCCTCGCGGCGATGGCGGAACTGCTCATGCGAATCGGCATGGATCGCGTGCGCGAGCACGAGATGGCGCTCCTGCGCCGCAGCGTCGATGCGCTCAAGCGGATCGACGGAGTCACGCTCTACGGCCCGCCCGATCTCGAGGAGCGCGTCGCGATCATTCCCTTCAACATCGAGGGCGTCGACGACATGCTCGCGGCGGCGATCCTCGGCGAGGAAGGCGGCATCGCGGTGCGGAACGGCCGCTTCTGCGCCCATCCCCACGCGACGCGGCTCTTCGGCGGCGAGCGCCGCGGTGCGGTGCGGGCGTCGATCGGGCTCTTCAACGTCGAGGAGGAGCTCGACCGCCTCGTCGAGATGGTCGGACGCATCCGCCGCGGCAAGTGGAACCGCACCTACGAGATGAAGGCTGGGCAGATGTCGGCCCAGCTTGGCGGCCGCTGCGCCGACCAGTGGATGCAGGCCCAGGCCGACTCCGACGGCGATGTGAACTGAGGTCGCTCAGGCGACGTGCGGCCGGCGACCGGAACCGAAGTCGGCATGTCCGGCGGCGATGCGCGCCGCGGAAGCTTCTCCGATCACTCCCTGCGACGCGGCGGTCGCCACGACTCGGCTCCAGGCTTCTGAGATCGCCGAGTCGTCGCACTCGAAGGAACGCGGCGCGACGTCGGAACCCACCGGCACCGATCCGAGTCGCGCTTCGAGCTCCCTGCCCGGCCTCAGCCCCACGCCGCGAAGCCAATGGGCGAGCGACTCCGCGTCGGCGATGGTCTCGAGGTCGAGATCGGCGACCCGAAGCCCCGGGCACTCCTTGGTCAGTTCCTCGCTTCGAACCATCGACTCCATCACGTGCCACGCGACCGCTTCGACCTCGTCGCGTGGTTCGAAGCGGAGATGCCAGCCGCTCCAACGCGGATCTCCCATCCAGTGGCCGCCCCAGCCTTCGCCGGGAATCGAGCCGTCCATGACCAGATCGCGGATCAGTTCAAGGGGCGGCCGCCGAAGGCGAACCACCAGACAGCGCCTCGGATCGAGTGCACGGACGACGTGCGTGCCGTACCAGCGGTTGAAGACCTTGGAGATGTCCGCCCGAACCCGGCAGCGAAGCGCCTCGCGGCTCGATCGAATCGACATCACGTAGCGCTGTGCGAGGAAGTCTGCGGGAAACTGGTCGGTGAGCGCCCAGCGCATGATGCGGCCGTCCATGACCGGATCGCACTCGTGGGTGGCGTGGACGCCTTCGCAGGTCGCCAATGCAGCCGCGAGGCGTCGCGCGCCCGACCGTCCGGCGGTGGCTGCGAAGAGGTAGTCGTAGTCGGGTCTTGGAGCGTTGGATTCGGCCATGGCTGCAGCGCCGCGCGCAAGAGGCGACGACGCACCCGAGAAGGTCGGCGTTGGCGAATCGCGAATGAAGCGGACGTTGGTGCGGCAAGCTCGCCGCAGCTCCGATAACGGCTCGCAAGGGTCGGGGGTCGGGCGAATCGGCGCGGTGGGCCCTACCGACGCGACCATCCGCCCCGCCGGGGCTCCGCAACGACGCTCGCCGAACGGCTAGGCCAACAGCTCCTTGACCACCTTCCCGTGCACGTCGGTCAGGCGGAAGTCGCGGCCCTGGAAGCGGTAGGTCAGGCGCTCGTGATCGATACCGAGCTGGTTGAGGATCGTCGCGTTGAGGTCGTGCACGTGGACGGGATCCCTGACCACGTTGTAGGAGAAGTCGTCGGTCTCGCCGTGCACATGCCCCGCGTTCACGCCGCCGCCGGCCATCCACATGGTCCAGGCCCGCGGGTGGTGATCGCGGCCGTAGTTCTCGTTGGTAAGCGGGCCCTGGCAGTAGACGGTGCGGCCGAACTCGCCGCCCCACACCACGAGGGTGTCGTCGAGCATGCCGCGGCGCTTGAGGTCCTGCACCAGCGCGTAGCTGGGCTGGTCGATGTCGCGGACGCTGCCGGCGATGTCCTTGGGCAGGTTCGCGTGGTGGTCCCATCCGCGGATGTAGATCTGCACGAAGCGGACACCGCGCTCGCAGAGACGCCGCGCGAGGATGCAGTTGGCTGCGAAGGTCCCCGGCGTGCGGGCATCGGGCCCGTAGAGCTCGAAGGTCTCGTCGGTCTCGCCGGAGAGGTCGGTGAGTTCGGGCACCGAGGCCTGCATGCGGAAGGCCATCTCGTACTGCTCGATGCGGGCTCGCGTCTCCGGATCGCCGATCCGCTCGGCGGTGCGTTGATTGAGTTCGGCGACGCCGTCGAGCATGGCGCGGCGAAGATCGCGGTCGATGCCGGGCGGATCGGAGAGATACAGCACCGGGTCGCCGGAGTTGCGCAACGCGACTCCCTGGTACTCGCTCGGCAGGAAGCCGGTGCCCCAGAGGCGGCTGAAGAGGGCCTGCGCGTCGGGTCGGCCGGTCCAGGTCGAATGCAGCACCACGAATGCCGGGAGGTCGCGGTTGTCGGTGCCGAGGCCGTAGGCGAGCCACGCCCCGAGGCTCGGTCGCCCGGGCTGCTGGTGCCCGGTGTGCATGAAGGTGATGGCGGGGTCGTGGTTGATCGCCTCGGTGTGAAGCGAACGGATCACGCAGAGGTCGTCGACCATCTTCGCAGACCACGGCAGCAGCTCGCTGACCATCAGACCGCTCTGGCCGGCAGGGGCGAACTTGAAGCGGCTCGGGGCGATCGGAAAGCGCGACTGGCCCGAGGTCATGGTGGTGAGCCGCTGGCCGTTGCGGATCGACTCGGGCAGATCGCTGTCGAACAGTTCGTTCAACTTGGGCTTGTGGTCCCACATGTCGATTTGCGAGGGCGCACCGCTCATGAAGAGGTAGATGACCCGCTTGGCCTTGGGCGCAAAGTGCGGCACGCCGGGCAGCCCGCCGAAGCGAGCCCCGCCGGTTGCGGCATCCTGCAGGGCGCCGGCGTGAGCCTGCGATCCATCGAGCAGCGAGGCCAGGGCCGCCACGCCCATGCCGCCGGCGAGGGTGCGGCAGCAGCGGCCGAAGAACTGGCGACGGTTCTCGAGAAGCGCTCGTTCGATCAGCGGATGGTGGTGCATGGTCGGATGGCTCTCGTCAGCCGTTGGTGATCGCCTCGTCGAGATTGAGCAGCACGCTGCCGAGCACCGCGAAGGACGCCTGTTCGATCGGTTCGAACTCCGAGGAGACCGGGCTTTCCCCCACTTCGATCAGCGCCTCCGCCGACTCCGGGTCGGCGAAGAAGCGGGTGCGGGCCTGTCGCAGCAGATCGAGCATGGTGCGGCGTTCAGCGGCGACGGGCCGGCGTCCGAGAACCAGGAGGAACCCATGGTCGACGGCGACCTCGTCGGACCCGCCGGAGGCTTCGAGCATCCGCAGGCCGAGGTGGCGGGCCGCCTCGACGAACTGTTCGTCGTTGAGCAGAACGAGCGCCGCGAGCGGGGTGTTCGTCCGCTCCCGCTCCACCACGCAACTCTCGCGATTGGGGGCGTCGAAGGTGGCCATCGAAGGCGGCGGCGCCGTCCGCTTCCAGAAGGTGTAGAGCGATCGCCGCCAGAGGGCATCGCCCATGTCGCGGCTGAACTTCTGGGTGTTGGACCCGACGTACCCCACCGCCTCCCAGATCCCCGAGGGCTGGTAGGGCTTGACCGGCGGGCCACCGATCCGCTCGATCAGGAGGCCCGAGGTGGAGAGGGCCAGATCGCGAATGACCTCCGCATCGAGACGCATCCGCGAACCCCGCGCCAACATGATGTTCTCGGGATCGCGTTCCCACGACTCCGGCGAGGCGGCGGAGTCCTGCCGGTAGGTCGCGCTGGTCACGATGAGCCGGTGCAGGGCCTTCAGGTCCCAGCCCGAGCTCTCGAACCACAGCGCAAGAAAGTCAAGCAGCTCCGGATGGCTGGGCGTGGCGCCTTGCGAGCCGAAGTCCTCGACGGTGCGGACCAGGCCGGTGCCGAAGTAGCGCTGCCAGATCCGATTCACGGTGACTCGTGCCGTCAACGGATGTCCGGGCTCGAAGAGCCACTGCGCCAGACCCAGACGATTGAGCGGCAGCTCGGGCGGCATCGCCGGCAGCACCGCGGGCACGTGGCGCTCGACGCGGTCGCGCGGCTGGTCGTACTCGCCCCGATGCAGGACATGGGCCGGCCGCGGCATCGCAAGCTCGGAGGCGACCAGGGTGGTGGGGATCCTGGCGTCGATGGCGTTCCGCTCGGCCTCGACCGCGGCGAGTTCCGCACCGAGCTCGACTCCCTCCGGCCACACCGACTCGCGGAAGTGGCGACGAAGCAGCGACTGTTCGGTCTCGCTGCGCTCCTCCGGCGCCGCGGCGAGCGCCGTGGCCACATCGAGCGGCTCAGCGCCGATCGACTCGTCGAGCACGCGGAAGGCGAAGCCGCACGCGCCACCGAAGTCGGTGATCCGCAGCACCAGTTCGTGCTCGCCGGCGGGAATCTCCAGTTCGACGCGATCCTGGTCGAGGGCAAGCCCCCGCGCGACCGGATTGTCGTGCACCACTTCGCCATCGAGCAGGAGCCGCACGCCGTCGTCGCTGCCGATGCCCAAGGTGAGATGGCGCGGCTCGGGCGCCACCACCGTCCGCTTCAGCAGGTAGACGCGATTGGCGCCGCCGGGGAGTGCCTGCAACGTGCCGTCGACGAAGTCGGGGCGAGCCTTCCAATCCGGCGCGGCGAAGGCGGGATCGTCGGCGACCGAGGCGCCCTGCGCGAGGGCTTCGGCGCGGGTCGCCAGATCGACCGGAGCCGCGAGTTCCCACGGCGACCAGGTGAGCGGCACCGCGCCGGCGTCTGTCGCCGCCACCACGCGGAAGCAGCCGATCTGGTGCTGCGGGAACTGGGACTGGAATCGAAGCGTCACCCGCAGGTGCGCTCCGGCGACGAGCGGCGTGCGATCCCGCGGCGAGAAGATCGCAGACTGCGATTGGACATCGCCGTCGCGCAGGCCCGCCCATCCGTTGGACGCGGCTTCGGGGCCATCCACGATGCCGTCGATCGCGTTGACCACCGGGTAGTTCTTCTGCTCCCACGTGGCGCGGGCCGCCGCCAGTGAGACCGGGGCGAACGCGGCCTCGTCGTTGGGATCGGCCTCCGGCGGCGCCACCGCGAGTTCGATCTCGGTCAGCACGAAGTTGCCGTTGCTCGCACCGCCACCCGGCCCCTGCTTGGGCAGCGACTCGTGCTCGATGGCATCGAGCCGCAGCGCCGAGAGCGGCTCGGCGAGGTCGGCGGGAAGGGTGCCGGTCCAGACGAAGGTGTCCTTCGCCGCCGCGACCGACTGGGCCAGCATGGTGCCGCGCCCGAGATCGGAGAATCCGGTGCCGCTCTCGGCGGTGACCGAGTCGGGGATCAGCGGCCGCCAGCAGCCGGCGAACTCGGCGTGCCGAGCGGCCGCCCACTCCGCCTCGAGCGCCTCGGCGTCGGGGCGATTGCCGTCGCGGCGCTCCCGCAGCGAACCGATGCGGGCCCCGAGTTCGGCGAGCGCCGCCTCTTCCAGCGGCGACGGCACCTTGATCACCGGCGGCGGGGCCTTCGCGTTGCCGTCCATCGCCGCCTCGGCGGTCGAGTTGAAGAAGGCGTAGAGACCGTAGAACTCCGCCTGCGAGAGCGGGTCGTACTTGTGGTCGTGGCAGGCCGCGCAGCCGGCGGTCATGCCCAGCCAGATCGTCGCGAAGGTCTCGGTGCGATCGACCGCGTACTTGACGAGGTACTCCTCGTTGATCGAACCGCCCTCGGAGGTGGTGACGTGGCAGCGGACGAAGCCGCTGCCCACCTGCTGCTCGAGGGTGGGCTCGGGAAGCAGGTCGCCTGCGAGTTGCTCGATCGAGAACTCGTCGAACGGCATGTTCGCGTTGAGCGCCGCGACCACCCAGTCGCGGTAGGGCCACATCACCCGCTCGTTGTCGAGGTGGAGGCCGTGGGTGTCGCCGTACCGTGCCGCATCGAGCCACTCCCGCGCCCAGTGCTCGCCGTAGCGCGGGCTCGCCAAGAGACGATCGACCGCGATCTCGTAGGCGCGGTCGACGCCGAGCAGCGCCGCATCGGCTTCGAACGACGCGATCTCGTCGAGGCTCGGCGGCATCCCGGTCAGGTCGAGGGTGACCCGTCGCAGGAGCGTGGGTGCGGACGCCTCCGGCGCCGGCTCGATGCCCTTGATTCGCAACGCATCGCGCACGAAGGCGTCGATCGGGTTGGACGCTCCCGCGATCCGCGGCGGATCGACGACCTTGGGCGGCAGGTAGGACCAGTGCGGCTCGTACTCGGCGCCGGCCTCGACCCAGCGGCGGATGAGTTCGCGTTGCGCCTCCGAAAGCGGCTTGTGCATCTGCGGCGGCGGCATGACCGTGTCGGGGTCGTCGCTCGCGATGCGGAAGAGGATCTCGCTCGCCGCCGGATCCTCGAGGTCGATCACCCGGATCCCCTCACGGTCGCGGAGGGCATCCTCGCGCACGTCGAGCCGAAGGTCGGCCTTCCTCGCCGCAGAGTCGGGGCCATGGCAGCGGAAGCAGTGATCCGAGAGGATCGGCCGGATGTCGCGGTTGTAGGTGGGGCGGTGGGCGGACACTGGGGCGGCGTCGGCATGCTGCGAGATCGCCGACGAAGTCCGATCCCCACCGACCAACCCGCAGACTCCGAGCAATCCGAGGAGGGTCGGCACGACATGTATATGCCTGAAAACAACGAATATGTGCCGTTGCCTGGCAGCATCCACGCGTAGCATGCTTCGATGCTACCGGGCGGGACACATCAGGCGAAGTCCTCGGTGCCACCAAGTTCGCCATTGGCGGACACCCCTCGGCGCATCGAGCCGGCACAGCACACCCCACCCGCCGCCCATGCGGCACCCAACGCCGCGAGAACCGTTTCCTCGGTTCGCGAACGTGTCTATCCGGAGGCTCGATTTGGCGGCTTCACCCGCCGTGACGGGACGGTCCCGTTTCTCGGTCGGGTGCACGCCCTGATGCCCGAACAAGGGACCCTGCTCGACATCGGGTGTGGACGAGGTCAGCAGGCCGAAGACCGCTGCCGATACCGCCGCGGCCTCCATGACCTGAGGGGACCGGGCCGCACGGTGATCGGGATCGACGTCGATCCCGATGCCGCGACCAATCCGTTCATCGACGAGTTTCGCCATGTCGAGAATGTCGAGCGCTGGCCGATCGACGATGCAAGCATCGATCTTGCGGTGAGCATCTCCGTGCTTGAGCACGTTCCGGATCCGGCTGCGTTCTTCGACGAGGTGGCCCGGGTGCTGAAGCCGGGCGGCGTCATCTGCCTGAAGACTCCCAACAAGCGAAGCTATCCATCCATGGCGGCGCGGATCATCCCCAACCGGCTTCATGCGCGGGTGGTGGCGAAGGCCCAGGGCAACCGCAAGGGAGAGGATGTCTTCCCGACGGTCTACCGCTGCAACACCGCGGGCGCGCTGCGGAGACAGTGCGGTCGGCGGTCGCTCGAGCATGTGGTCTACCCGATCGAGAGCGAACCGAACTATCTGCAGTTCTCTCCGGTGCTCTACCGCGTCTTCGCGAAACTGCATCCCCTGATCCCACCGCCGTTCCGCAGCACCTTGATCCTCCTGGCGAGGAAGAACGCCCCGGCGTGACACGGGCAAGCGGCGTGCGCTCACTCGCCCAGCGGGCGCACCCAGATGTTGCGAAACCGGATCGCGTCGCCGTGATCCTGAATCGAGATCGGCATGCGCTCGGGGTGCTTCTCGTAGGTCGGAGGGTCGCCGACCGCGGTGCGGCCGCGGATCTCCGCGTGGTTCTGCACCACCACGCCGTTGAAGATCACCGTGCAGTACGCCGGGGTCTTCACGCTGCCGTCGTCGTTGAAGCGAGGCGCGGTGAAGAGGATGTCGTAGGTGTTCCACTCGCCCTTGGGAAGGTCGGCCGCCACCAGCGGCGGGTGCTGGCCGTAGATCGCGCCCGCCATGCCGTCGGTGTAGGTCGGCTTGTCCTCTCGACGCAGAACCTGGATCTCGTACTGCTGCATCAGGTAGACGCCGCTGTTGGCGCCGGCGGGATGCTTGGGCCTGAGGCCCTTCGGCACCATCCACTCGACATGCAGCTGGCAGTCGCCGAAGGACTGCCGCGAGATGAGATCGCCGCGATGCGGCACCGTCTCGATCACCCCATCGACGACCTTCCATCCGGCGTCGCCGCCCTCGGTCCGCCATTGGGAGAGGTCCCGGCCGTCGAAGAGCACCACCGCATCGGAAGGGGCCGTCCCGGCATGCGGCTGCGTCGAGGGATTCCCGGGGTCCACCACCGGCGGCTGCGGCCGCGTCATGTCGTGGACGGCGTACTTCGAGTCGGACTGCGACTCCTGCCCGCAGGCGACCGAGGCGACGAACACCGCAGGAAGCCAGGCGACGCTCCAGCAGTTCGACGGTCGTGGTCGGTTCATGGCGAGTTCGCCTCCGCCTCTAGAGTCCGAATCGAACAGCCTCGGTGGCCGATCGCGATCAGTTCCCGAGTGGACGCACCCAGATGTTGCGGAACCGCAGCGCATCGCCGTGGTCCTGGATCGAGATCGGCAGGGCGTCGGGATGCTTGGAGTAGCTCGCCCGCGCCGCGTGGGCGGTGCGGCCGAAGATCTCGGAGTGGTTCTGGACCAGAACGCCGTTGAAGATCACCGTGCAGAAGGCCGGGGTCTTCACGCTGCCGTCGTCGTTGAAGCGGGGCGCCGTGAAGAGGATGTCGTAGCTGTTCCACTCCCCCTGCGGTCGGCAGGCGTTCACCAGCGGCGGGTGCTGTCCATAGAGCGATCCGGCCATGCCGTCGGCGTAGGTGACGTTCCCGGCCGAGTGCAGCACCTGCACCTCGTACTGGTCCATCAGGAACACGCCGCTGTTGGCGCCGTGCTGGGCGTTGGGCTTGAGGCTCTTGGGCACCATCCACTCGATGTGGAACTGGCAGTCGCCGAAGTTCTGGCGGGTGGTGATCGAACCGGTGCCCGGCGCGACCTCGATCTCTCCTTCGACGACCTTCCACTTCGCATCGGCGTCGCCGCTGCGCCACTGGGAGAGGTCCTTGCCGTCGAAGAGCACCACCGCGTCGGAGGGCGCCGTCCCGGCATGCTTCTGGGTCGAGGCGTTCCCCGGGGAAACCACCGGCGGCTGCGGCCGGCTCATGTCGTGCACCTTGTAGGCGGGGTTCGACTGCGACTGCACCAAGGCGAGCAGACACGCGAGGCTGGCGGCGGACAGGATCGAGAGCATCGGCGTTTCTCCTGAAGGGGAATCGCAGGATGGTACCGGCAGCGAGGCGGCGGCCGTGGTGGGACTCGAGTTGCTTCAGCCGGTCCAGCCGGCCAGCACCTCCGTGAGATCGACACCGTCGACCATGCCGTTCCCGTCGATGTCCGCGGGACAGTTGTTGCACGGGCCCCAGGCCGCGAGCACGATGGTCAGGTCGACGCCATCGACGCTTCCGTCGCCATCAAGATCGGCCGGGTTCTGCGGCGGCGAGGCCTTGATCGAAGCCGCAACATCGAGCCGACCAGCCCCGAGCAGTCCCTCGAAGCCGGGATTGATCGCATCGATCGGAACCGCATGCAGCAACAGGGGCTCCATCACCGCGTCGGCGAGATCGGAGAGCGGCACCGCTGCGTTGGGCCATTCCGGGTGCGCGGCTCTGACCAGCGCTGCAGCGGCGGAGACCAGCGCGGTCGAGAAGCTTGTGCCGGCCCAACCTCCCACGCCGCCTCCGGGAATCGCGCCGAGCACCGAGAGATTCGGATCGACTCCGGCCTTTCCCGCAAGGGCGACGGTGCCCGGCGCCGAGATCGCCGCGAAGTCCCCGTAGTTGGAGAACGGAGCGCGCAGGTCCGCCGGACCGGTCGCGACCACGCCGAAGGCGCCGTTGTCCGCCGCTGGGTATTCCTCGGGCGCATCGCGATCGAGGTTGCCGATCGAAGCCACCACCACCACGCCGGAATGCGCGGCCTCGTCGGTGAGGTCCTCGACCGCCACCGACTTGTAGGTGGAGCCGAGACTCATGTTGATCACCTGAGCGCCGCCGTCGATCGCGGCGGCGATGCCCTTAGCCATCAGGAAGATGTCGGTGCGGCCCTCGGTGTCGAGGATTCGGATCGGAAGCAGCGTCGCCTCTGGTGCGACCAGATGCACGAGGCTCGCCACAAAGGTCCCGTGTCCGGCCATCTCGTCGACGAGCCCGTCCGCGTCGTTGTCGATCCCGTCGGTGGGATCGGTGATCGAAGGAAGCCCGTCCACGAGATCGAGTGCCGCGGCGGAGATCGGTCCCTCGATCAGCGGATGGGTCAGGTCGAGGCCGGTGTCGAGCACCGCCACCACCACTCCGCTTCCGCGGGTGAGCGCGTGCGCCGCCTGAAGACCGAGGAGTTCGCGAACGAACTGCCCGTGATATTGGTCGGCGCCAAGGTCGAGCCCCGTCACCCACAGCGAGTCGGTGCGGCCTTCGCCGGTCTGGGCCTGGTAGCCGAACTCGCTCCAGATCAGGGTGCCCGCGGCGACCATTCCGGCGAGGGCCGGTTCAAGGCCATCCGGCGGCGCCCCGTCCTGCAACTCGAAGCGGAGCTGGTGGATCCTCCGCCCGGGGATCTCGTCGGCGGCGTGGATTCCCGGCGCGACCGGCGCGAGTTCCTGCACCACCGCCTCGAGCGACGCATCCTCGGCAAGCTTGAGGATGACCTGATCGGGGATGAGCGGGTCGAGCCCATCGCCGCCGAAGGCGGCCGAGGCCGTCGCGGCTGCCACGAGCGCGGCCGGCAGTCGACCGGATCGGCCCCGTCGGGGATGGAGGTTTCGACTGCGAATCTTCACAACGCATCTCCCACGGCCACAAATGAAGCCCAGTGGGCCGGGTGTGGCTCGTGCCGCGACCGCTCGAGCCGCGCTTGGGCAAGCGCAGCCGCCACACTCGGCCGATCCGGCACCCCGACCCTACTCCAGCGACGATGGAATTCCACCATCAGTTCGCAAGTGTCTCGATCTCCCACCGACCACAGGCTCCCGATCAGCCGCCGGGTGCCCCCTGCGAGGAAGGCCCGCGGCAGCCCCAGGGTCTCTTCTCCCGGGCTGACCGCGACCGATCCGGTGTCGCATCCACTGAGAATCACGGTCTCCGGGGTCCGCGACAATGCGGTCAATTCCCGGACCGAGATCCAGCGGTCCGCCGCCCGAATCCCGCTCGCCTGCGGCGCTTCGGGCAGGAACTGGCCGTGGCAAGCCAGGTGGGCCACGGTCACCGAGGGATCCTCGAGTTGCTCGAGCACCGCGGCCGCAGTCGCGTCGGAACCCCGCAGCGTGCGGACGGGGCGCATTCCCGCCACCGCTGCCTCGACTCGATCGATCTCTTCGTTGATTCTCGGAGCCGCGGTGTCGGCGACTCCGACGAGGAGCATCGCGCCGTCTTCCTGCCGCGTCGCGCTACCGGAGGCCAATCGCGCCCAGGCTGCCGCGGTGGGCACGGTCGCAAGCACCGGCGCGTCGTCGCCGCACGCTGCGATGACGGCAGCGAGGGGCACCGAGTGCATGCATCCGTGAGGCGCGACCAGCAGGCTGGTGCAACCCGCGAGCGAGGGAAGCACCGGCTGCCACAGCCAGCCGCCGAGTCGTCCCAGCAACGAGGAGACGTCGTCGGCCGGCGAGTTCGATCCTGGCGAGCGCAGCCGCCGGCGAATCCGGAAGTGGAACTTGCCCACCGTGTCCTCGATCGCGGCGATCGCCACGGGAAGTTCGACCACCGCCACGCCATCCCGCCGCGCCACGAAGGCGAGCAGGCGACCGGCCGCCTCGAAGTACTCGACGATCGCCTGACCTTCTGCGAGGTGACGACGCCACGACCCCCGAGGCGTGGTCGCGTTCGCGGTGCTGCCGCGAACCGCGCCGAGTCCCGCCCGCTCGGAGAGGCGCCGCTCCAGCGCCGCATCGGCCTCGGCGAGTTCGAGGCGAATCGGATCGATCACCATGCTTCGCGCGTCGTCTCGGGCCACCGCCGCGAGTCGGGCGTGCAGACCCTTGAGACGATCGAGCAGTCGTTGGGTCTCCGGGTCAGGCGCCTCCTCGGTGCGGGGAAGCGAGCCGAACAGTCGCTCCAAGAGCGTTCGGCTGCGGGCAAGTTCCGCGATCTCGAAGGCCTCCTCGATCGCAGCGGGTCCACCCTGCTCGACCAGCGCCAGCACCAGTTCCTCGTAGGCGGCAAGGTGCGAGCCCAGAAATGCGCTTCGCAGCCGATCGGCGCCGAACGAGGCCCGCGTGCGTTCGGTCGCCGCGACCGCCCGACGCGCCGCCGCCAAGGCCTCGGGACCGAGGCTCGATCGGCGGGCGAGGCGGGCGCGGGTGGCGTCGACTTCGCCCATGACTGCATCGAGCCCCATGGCACCGCCCTCTTCCGAGGCCGACCGGGCCGCCGCAAGCGCCTGATCGAGTCGTCCAAGGCGCTCGTTGGCCGCGGCAAGCAGATCGAGGGCGAGCACCCGATCGAGCGAGGCGGGCACCTCTGCGATGGTCGCAGCAAGCCGCTCGACCGAGGAAGTCGCTTCGGCGGAGCCGCCGCCGAGCGAACGGGCCGCGGCGCCGGCTTCGGCCAGCGCCGCGATCGACTGCCTTCGAAGCAGACCGAGCGGGTCCCTGGCTTCAAGCGGCGCTCGCGCGGCAAGACCGGCGACCGCCTCCTCGTCGCGACCGAGCGCCACGCGGGTCCGGGCCACCGCCAGCGCCGCTCGCTCCGCCTCGAAGACCAAGCCGAGGTTGTCGAGAGCGCGATCGGCCTCGAGCAGGCGATCGAGCGCGACTTCCAGGAGTCCGCTCGCCTGAAAGACCTCGCCTTCCTCGAGCAAGAGCCGCGCCGCATGGCCGACGGCGCTGGCCGGAAGCCGGGCTCGCGCAGAGGCGAAGCGCTCGAACGACTCGGCCAGCTGCCCGGATCGCGCGGCAAGATCGGCCAGGTTGCCCTCGGCGATCGCCCACGCGAACCCCTGCGCCTGCGCGGTGAAGTGCTCGATCGCGCGGACGAAGGCGGCGCGGGCCTCGTCGAAGCGATCCATCTGCAGCAGGGCTTCGCCGCGAGTGTTCTCGATGGCCGCCGCCAGCGCCGCCTCTTGCCCGAGCGCTTCGAGCGCCCGATCGAGGTGGACCAGGGCCTGCGCGGGCCGGCCCGTCGCCTTGTAGACGTTTCCGAGGTTGATCTCGGCTCGGGCTGCGATGGTTGCCTCGTCGACGGCACGAAGTTCCGCCGCCGCCGACTCGCCCTCCCCGATTGCCTCGTCGATCCTGCCTCGCTTGAGCAGCGGCTGCATGGCGGCAAGCCGCAGCCGCGCCGCCTCGACGGTCGCGCCGCCCTCCGCCGCCTCGATCCGAGCCGCGGCCGCAAGCGCAATCGCCTCGTCGAGTCGCCCGAGATACGCCAGCGCCAACACCTCTCCGCGAGCCGCCCGCGCTCGCGCGGCGGGATGAACGGACCCGCAGATCGCCCTCAGTCCCGCGAGCCAAGCCGCCGCGGCTGCCGGATCGCTCGCGGCCGACCGTTCGGCATCGTCGCCGAGACGAAGCAACTCCGCCTCGGCGCTCTCGCACCGGGCCAGATGGAGATCACGCTCGGTTGGGTCGAGTTCAAGGAAGCTGGCGACGGAGATCGGTGCCGCTCCGTCCGGCGCCGCCGCGTTCACGGGACCTCGAGGTCCGGCAGCACCACCGCGCCGTCCTCGCCAAGATGAAGTGCAAGGTCCCACCGCCCCGCCGGAACCTCGAGTTCGAAGAAGCCGTCGCCATCGACCACCGACACCGCTTCGGCGAGTCCCTGACGGACCATTGCCACCGCGACCGGAGACTCCTGCCGAGCGGAGCGGGTGACCTGGCCCCGCACCGAACCGCGCTCGGGAGCGATCCGTCGCTCGATCTCAAGATCGATCGCCACCGCCTCGCCACCGGCTCTCGCCTCGAAGGCGACCTGACGCACCGCGCCGCCGCGCCGCAGCCCGGCGTGGGCGAGCGCCGTGGCGTCGTCGTGCAGGCACGCGGCGATGGTGGCGACGGTGCGATCCCACCAGGCTCGCACGCCGCTCGCGGCAGGCGTGGGCAAAAGTGAGGCCAGCGCCTTTGCTCGCGCGATCGCCGCGATCGGCACGCCAGCGGGCGACTCGAGCGAATCATGCGCAACCGAGTCGCGGACCAGTCGGATCAGGTCCACGAACTCCTGTTCGTCGCGGGACAGGCCTTTGAGCGCCGCCCCCCCGAGGGCGAACTCGACGAGGGCCTCGGGTCGGTCGGGCGGTGTGGGTCGGATCGATTCGGGGGAGTGGCTGTCACTCATCGCGTACCTCGCGCAGGGTCGCCGGCTTCGGACTCGACTCCGGCTCCCGTCGAAGGAGAGTCCGCGGTCGGGCCTCGAATACCTCGGCGACGCAGGATCTCCGCAAGTCGTGCAAGGCACCGGGCCCGAGTGGGGCCGATGCTGCCGACCGGCATGTCGAGCTGCTCGGCGATCACCGGATAGGAGGGCTCGCCGGAGACCGAGAACAACGCCTCGAGCAGTCGCTGGCAGCGGCCGCCGAGTTCATCGAGCGACTCCCGCACCGCCTGCCGCTGCTCCAGCATCTCGAGGGCCGCGGGCGAGTCGGAGTGGATCTCGACAAGCGCTTCCGGCAACTCGACCGATCGCTGGCGACCGCGACGGCGAAGCACCCTCCAGCACTCTCGGCGGGTGGTGGTTGCAAGCCAGGCGACCAGCCCGTCGGTGTCCCGCAGCGCCGAGAGGTGCGAGACCGCGGCGGCGAAGACCGCCTGGTGCACGTCCTCCGCGTCCGCGTCCTCGAGTCGATGCCGGCGGATCACGCTCCACACCAGCCGGGTGTAGCGGTCGACGAACGTCCGCCACGCCGAAGCCTCCCCCTGCAGGCATCGCTCGATGATCTTGGCGGTCTCGTCGGCCATTTCGCTCATCCGAGTGTATCTGCGGCTTCGCACGGGCCTCGACTCTGCTGCCAGGCCAGTCCTCCAAGAAAGGAGAGCCCCGTGAGCCCGTTCAGATTCAGCCTTCTCGCGACCTTGATCGTCGCCGCACCCGCGACCGCCCAGTTTTCCATGATCGACGCCATCGGCATCGCCGAGGGCGTGGTCGCCGATCGCATGCTCGTGCAGATCCGTCTCGAGGACGGCGACGCACCGTTCTGGAAGGCTTCCTTCGTGAACGCCGAACTTCTCGACGAGGCGGAAGTCAAGGTCGATGCCGCGACCGGTGCCGTCGTCGGACAGGGCTTCGAGGCGATCGATCCAAGCGACCTCGTCGTGTACGAGACGATCTTCGCGAACCTCGACGCGATCGCGATCTCCTTCGCGGACGCCGTCGCTGCCGCCGAAGCCGTCGCCGGCGCCAAGGAGACGGCCTTCGACGCGCAGCTCGATCTCGAGGCGGGCATCCTCGCCTACCAGGTCGAATTCCTGCCGAGCGAAGCGAAGTTCTACGTCGACGCCGCGACCGGCGAGGTCGCCAACCACCACGGAGACGACGAAGGCGATGACGACTTGATCGCGCCCGCCGCGCTGATCGCCGGCATCGACGCGGCAGTCGCCCTCAACGGGCTTCCCGTGCTCGCCGCCGCAGGCGAGGACGAGCAGGGCGGCGACGACAACACCGCGAGCGTCGTCGAGGTGCTGCAATGGAACGCGAAGACCGGCGAACTCGTCGAGACCGTCGTCGACGCCGCGACCGGCGAGGTGCTCTCGAACATCGCCTTCGTGCCCTCCGACAATCAGCTTGCGCGGCTGCAGCCGGTGATCGATGCGCTCGGCTCGATCACCATGACCTTCGCCGAGGCGATCGACGCGGCGCTCGCGGAGCATCCCGGCGCCCTCGGCGTGCATGAGATCTCGCTCGAGTCCGAGGATGCGGGCATCTTCTTCAAGGTCGAGCTGGTGAACGCCCTCGGCCTCGAGATCGACGTCTACATCGACGCGATGGGCGGGTCGCCCGCGGCGTCGCACGCCGGCGTCAACTTCCATCCCTGCGACTACAACCACGATGGTCAGGTCGGGGCTGTCGATCTCACCGAACTGCTCTCGGTCTGGGCCACCATCAACCCCGGCTACGACCTCGATGGCGACCAGATGGTGACCGGCAGCGAGCTGGGCGCCCTGCTGCTCGGCTGGAACTGAACGACCCGATCCCCCACCGCCCCTGGCCTCGGTCGGAGCGTCCGATCGAGTCTCGAAGGCCCCGCCGTCCGGCGGGGCCTTTCTGCTGCGCGGACTCGATCCCGATGCGCCGGGAGACGAGCCGAGGCCTCCGCTCGAGGCGTGGATCGTCGCGGACAGCAAGTCGCGCACGAGTCGTCACAATGCCCCGATGACCGACACCCGATACCGCGACCTCGCCCGCATCCTCGTCCGCCACTCCACCGAAACCGCACCCGGCCAGCACATCCTCGTCGAGGCCTGGGACACGCCCGAGACGATGATCGAGGCGCTCGTCGCGGAGATTCGCGACGCGGGTGGCCACGCCCATCTGGAAGTTCGCTCGAGTCGGCTGATGCCGGCGCTCGTCGGCGGCGCCGGCGACGAGGCGCTGCGAATGTGGGGCGAGTGCGATCGCTTCCGCATGGAACGGATGCAGGGCTACATCGGCATTCGCGGCAGCGGCAACATCTCGGAGATGGCGGGTGTCGCCTCCGAGGGCATGAAGGCCTTCGGGCGGCTCTACCAGAAGCCGGTCCACTTCGAGCAGCGGGTCAACCACACCAACTGGGTGGTGCTGCGCTGGCCCAATCCGAGCATGGCCCAACTCGCTGGCATGTCGACCCGCGACTTCGAGGACTTCTACTTCTCCGTCTGCACGCTCGACTATGGCCGCATGGCAGAGGCGGTGCGGCCGCTTGCAGCCCGCATGGAGAAGGCAGACCGCGTCGAGATCAAGGGCCCCGGCGACACCGACCTCTCCTTCTCGATCAAGGGGATCCCCGTCAAGCCCTGCACCGGGGCAAGGAACATCCCCGACGGCGAGTGCTTCACCGCGCCGGTCCGCGACTCGATCGAGGGTGTCGTCCACTACAACGCGCCGACGGTCTACAACGGCCAGGGCTTCGACGACGTGCGGCTCGTCTTCCGCAAGGGCAAGGTGGTCGAAGCGACCGCAGGCGGCGCCGGCACCGCGGCGCTCGAGGCGATCCTCGACACCGACGAGGGCGCTCGCTACGTCGGCGAGTTCGCGATCGGCTTCCATCCGCGGATCCTCGCGCCGATGCGCGACATTCTCTTCGACGAGAAGATCGCCGGCAGCTTCCACTTCACGCCCGGCCGCGCCTACGAGGACGCCGACAACGGCAACCGCTCGGAGATCCACTGGGACATGGTGGCGATCCAGCGGCCCGAGTGGGGCGGCGGCGAGATCCGCTTCGACGGCGAGACGATCCGCAAGGACGGTCTCTTCGTGCCGGCGGATCTGCACCCGCTCAACCCCGATCGCCTCGGGGCCTGAGCTCTAGGCGTTGACCCAGCCGGTGGGCATCATCCGCCGCGAGAAGTTCCCGTCGGGCTCGAGTTCGATCGAGGCGAAGGTCGGCGCCGCGAAGTTGGCGTCGGGCTTCCACCACGCTCCGCATACCGCGCCGTCGCAGCAGTAGGTGACGCCATCGATGCGGCAGTCGTCGATGAGATGCATGTGGCCGGAGAGGCAGAGCTTCACCCGGCCGTTGCTGCGGAAGAGCTTGTGCAACGAGGGCCCGTCGAGGTGCATCTCGCCGCCGGCGACGCGGCCGTGGTCGCCGCGGTCGAAGTCGCTGTCCCACACCAGCGGCGTCAGCGAGAGGATGGGAATGTGGCTCACCACCAAGGTGGGCAGGCGGTTGGCGGCGAGATCGGCCTCGAGCCACTCCCGCTGCGGTTCCGAGATGCGGCCGCGATAGCCGCTGCCGCCATCGCTCATCACCGAGTCGAGCACCACGAAGTGCCAGCCGCCGAGATCGAAGCTCCGCCAACTCGACGCGAGGCCGAGCTCATCGAGCGCCTTCTGCATGCCGTAGTCGGGCTCGTCGCCGGTGGCGCCGGACTTGTCCTTGTTCCAGCCCCAGAGATCGTGATTGCCCAGGCAATGCTCGACCCGCACCGGACTCGCCGCCATCAGGCCCTTGAAGATTCTCCACTGCTCGTCGGCCCGGGTCTTGGTCGTCGCGAAGGAATCGAAGATGAGATCGCCACCGGTCAGGATGAGGTCGGGCTTGGAAGCGAGGGCCGCTTCGAGGGCCTGCTCCGAACCTTCGGCGGAACGTCGCTCCGGGCAGACGTGCCAGTCGGTCATGTGGCAGATCCGCAGCGGGCCCGCCTGAGGGCGGGCGGTCGTCGACCGGGCCGATGCGAGGCCCGGAACCGCCAACGAGGCTGCGGCTCCGGCGAGCGAGCCCGCGAAGGCGCGGCGGGAGAGCGATCCGGCCGAGGAGTGGTTGTTCGTCATGCCCGAAGGGTAACGCCGTGCCCCGCGATGCGACCCTCAATCTCGCGCACTTCGGCTTGCATTCAGGCAGACCACGTCTCCTCGGCCGGCATCGACGGGGCCACCCTGCGAAAGAGCATCGCATACACCGCACCGAGTGCCGCGATCAGCAGCGGAACTCCCAGCAGGATGTAGCCCACGCAGAGGAGCAGCAACGACCCCGCCGCCACCAGGCCGACGCAGACCAGCAGACCGGTGAGCGACCAGCCGAGGCCGCGCGTCTGCTGCCAGTTGAGGCGCAGCGCATCCATCGCCGTGGGAATCCCGAGGCGCGGGTCGGCGATGATCGCCGGCGTCAGGAAGACGCGGAGCAGCACCAGCGCCGTGGCAACCACCGACAGCACCAACATGACCGCGCCACCGGCGATCACGCCCGCGATGACCGCAGTTTCCTCGGATCCGTTCGCTCCGCTCGCGGCGTGCGCCGAGGCGCCGACGATCAACCCGACCACCAGCGATGGAACCACGACCGCGATCGACACGCCGATCCCGATCGCGGCCACCAGCAGATTGGCGAGGACCACCTGCCAGTAGCGCCTGAATGCCGCGAAGAGGTCGCCCACCTCGCCTCGACCGGCCACCGCCTCGGCACCAAGCAGGATCGCGCCGGCGAACATCGGACCTCCCACCAGGATGTTGGCGACGAGGTTGAAGCACGAACCTGCGAGGTTGAGCACCGCTGCGATGGGATGGTCGCCGCTCGCGCGGGCGGCGTCTTGCAGGATCCACTGCGGCGCCCCGATCACGCCGTAGATCAGCATCAACAACAGTCCGCCGACGACGAGCACGCCCCACCGCGACTTGAGGGTGCGCCAGGCGGTCGCAAAGGCCTCGGAGAACGAGTAGCCGGAAGTCGGATCGAGCATCGCCGCAGACCTCGCCATCGCGGCGCTGGCGGAAGCCGCCAATGCGTCCCGCGGCGGTGCCGATCGGAAGAGCGCCGCGAGATCGGCGTCTTCGACCGCCCTGATCCAGCGATCGGAGCCCGCGCGGGCGA
>JAPOKA010000030.1 GCA_029977865.1 bacterium | reverse complement strand
GGCGGGAGCTGGGGCGACTTCTCAAACTACTGTCGTGCGTCGTTCCGCCGCTTCAGCGCCCCCGGCAACGTCAACCTCAACTTCGGGTTTCGTGTCGCGAGGACTCCTTGAGTTCCCTCTTCCCATCTTCCATCTCTCCTGTTCTCTTGTTCCTTCTTCCTCTTCTTCCGGCTTGTCTGCTGCTTTCTCGCGCTTCGCCATCGTGCAGGTCACGCGTTGGGTGAACGAGTCGTGACCACGCCGCCGCCTTCGGAGCCAGCCGCGGTGGTCCTTGCGGGGGACCTGCTGAAGTGGATCATCCCCAAGGTGGGGCGGTTCCCGAGGCAGGTGCGCTACGGATTGGGAAGCCGCATCGAGGCGGCGCACCTCGATGTGCTCGAGTAGCTCGGCGAGGCGCAGCGGGCGTGAGGGTGGGGGCCGCGAACCCTCCCCCGCGAGATCGCGAAGCGATCGAGGCGGGGGAGAAGGCCGAGCGCAGCGAGAACTGAGGGGGCGGCGCGACCGGGCTTGCCGAGTTCGGATCGCCTACTCCGGCCACGCGCCGATCGTCGCGATGCGTGGCGTCTTCGAGACAGCTGCGCCGGGTGACGCGGTCACCACGCGGGCCGAGGCGTCAAACGTCGCGAGCACTTCGCTCGCGTGCTCAGCCCCCAGCACGCTCGTCGCCGAGGCAAGCGCGTCGGCGAAGGTCGCACTTGGAGCGATGACGGTGACGGCGATCGAGGTGGTCAATCCCATGCCGGTCCTCGGATCCACGAGATGGCTGTAGCGCACACCGTCGATCTCGACGAAGCGTTCGAGGTCGCCGCTCGTGGCGACGCCGCACTCGGCGAGGGTCAGCACCAGTCGCTCGTCACCGAGACCGGTCGCGATGGCGATGGTCCAGCCGGAAGCGCCACGAGCAGCGGGCTCATCGCGTAGCTCCGGCGTGTCCGCTTCGTCGGCCTCGTCGGGTGGGGCGGCGCCGATCGCGAAGTCGCCGCCGAGCTCGACCATCGCCCGCTCGAGGCCGTGCCGGCGGAGCACCGCCAACGCGCGATCGGCGCCAAAGCCCTTGCCGATACCGCCGAAGTCAAAGCGGGTACCGGGTGGTGCGGTGAGTGAAGGAGGGGCGCCCGGGAGCAGGCGCACGCGGTCCCAACCGACGAGATCGAGCGCCGCCCGCCGAGCTTCAGCCGGCGGAAGCCCGCCCGCTCGCCGTGCGATGCGCCACTGCTCGACCACCGGGGCGATCGTCACGTCGAAGGCGCCGTCGCTGGCCTGCGAGACCTCGAGCGCCCGCGCGAGGCATGTCGCGAGCACCGGCGAGACCGCGACGGCCACGCCGCGGCCTTCCGCGAGCGCCCGCTCGACCTCCCGCACTTCGCTCGCATCGCGCCAGTCCGAGAGCGCCTGCTCGACGGCTTCGATCTCGTCGAAGGCCGCGATCGCAGCGGCCCGAGCGACCGACTCGTCCGGCGCGAAGAAGACGAGCCTCGCTTCGCCTCCCATCGCCATGCGGCGATATTCGAAGCGTTCGAGGGCAGCCGCGGTCCCGGAATCTCGGAGCGGCACGGGAGTGCCAGCCGCGGATACCGGGCTTGCCGCTCCGGGAAGGGTCGAACATCCCGCGATCGCGGCACCCACGACGGCCGCGATCGCCGCGAACGAAACGGTCGCCATCGAGCGTGACGCTGGCGAGGCAGGGAACGACGAATCTCGACGGGACATGGGCGGCAGTCAGGCGAGAGCGATGGGTTCGACGCGGAACTGGCTGAGTCGATCAGCGGCCGCAATCGAAGGCGGAGGCAGCACGCCGCAGGGCGGTTGGGGCTGCGATGTCGCGAGCATCAGAAGGCGAGTGCGGTGGCCGCAATCGAAGGCGGCGTCGTCGACCGCTCGCCTGCGCCTCGTCTGCTTTCAGCGGTTCCAACCCATCGCCTTCATGGCACCGGGGATGTCGACATGGCAGGCGCGGCCGGTGTTCTCGACGTAGTCCTGGTGGTACTCCTCGGCATCCCAGAAGGTGCCGGCGGGTTCGATCACGGTCACGATGCGGCGGTCCCCGAGTCGGCCCGAGGCCTGGACCTCGTCGCGCACTCGCTTCGCGACCGCGAGTTGCTCGTCGCTCGCGGTGAAGATGCCCGATCGGTACTGCGTCCCGAAGTCGGGGCCTTGCCGATTGAGCGTCGTCGGGTCGTGGATCAGGAAGAAGAACTTCACGAGGTCTTCGTAGGAGACCCGCTTCGGATCGAAGACCACCTTGACGCTCTCGGCATGGTTGGTGGTGCCCGAGCAGACCTCCTTGTACGACGGCTCCTCGGTGCGGCCGTTCTGGTAGCCGCTCACCGCGTCGATCACGCCGGGCGCCAGGGTGAAGGCGTGTTCGACGCCCCAGAAGCAACCCGCGGCGAAGTAGGCGGTGTCCAACGCGGTGGGCCGGCTCTCGAGCGGCATCTCGCTCCCGCGCTCGTAGAAGACCAGCGATGCGGAGTTCAGACAGTGCCGTTCACCGGTGGGCTTGGGCCCGTCTTCGAAGACGTGCCCGAGATGGGCGCCGCAACGCGAACACTCGATCTCGACTCGAACCATGCCGTGGCTGCGATCCTCGATCCGGTGGACATGCTGCGGATCGAACTCGCGGAAGAAGCTCGGCCATCCGGTGCCGGAATGGAACTTGTGGGTGCTGTCGAAGAGCGGCAGTCCGCAGACCACGCAGCAGTAGACGCCGTCCTTCTTGTTGTCGAGCAGGTTGCCGCAGAAGGGGGCTTCGGTGCCCTCGCTCTGGGTCACCCGGTACTGCTCGGGGGTGAGCTTCTTGGCGAGTTCCGCCACCCGCTCCTTCGAGTACGGGGTGATGTCGAAACCGGTCTTGGAGTAGAGGGGCGAGGTGCGGTCGGTGCTGGTCTTGTTGGACATGGAAGGAGCGTCCGAACTGGCGGGCGGCTCTGCCGCCGAGGTGCGGGCGATGTCGACCGCGGCGATCGCGGCGATCGAGGCGGCGAGCACGCTCGCCGGAAGAATCAGTCCGAAGGGTCGATTGGTCATGGAGGACTCCGAAGCGGCCGCAGGGCGGCCAAGCCAGTTCTCCTTCGCCGTCGTCGTCGCGTCCGATTCGGCGGTCGGCCGACGACGAAGGGGCGTCATGGTACGCCGCAGGTGCCGCCGGGTTCGCGGCGTTGCATTCGTACAATCGGTCTTGGGTCCGTGGCGGAATTGGCAGACGCAGGGGACTTAAAATCCCCAGTCCGCAAGGGCATGCGGGTTCGAGTCCCGCCGGACCCATTCGATCTCGATTCGCTCGACCAATGACAACGCTCCCGGCCCGAGGGCCGGGAGCGTTGTTCGTTCAGCCGTGATCGCGTCGATCAACCGCGGCGGCGGCGCGAGCCGGCAAGGCCCGCGAAGCCGAGCAGGGCGATCGCGCCCGGAGCGGGGACAAGCGTGCCGTCGATGTCAAGGTAGAAGTACGACGGCGTCGGCGGCGTGAACGCCCAGTTGCCATGGATGGGCACGGTCGGGTCGAAGGCTGCGAAGTAGTTGAAGGCCTCGCCCACCGCCGGGGCGTTGGTGATTCGCCATCCGTTGAGGTTGCTGGTGGCACCCGCGCCCTCGAAGCGGATCCCGACAAAGAAACCGCTGTAGCCTGGATTGCCCGATTCGAAGAGGTCGTTCATCGCCACCGTGTAGCCGCCTGCGGCGAACTCGACCACCGTAGTCACGAAGCTGGCGCCACCGTTGCCGGCCAGGTTCACGAGGCCGAGGTCGGTCACGGTGTCGGTCTTCAAGTCACCGAAAGAGTCCATCTCCGCGACGAAGATCCGCAGATCGACGTCGGGCGATCCGCCGCCCTGGCGGATGCCGATGCGGAAGGTGTCGAGGATCGCACTGGTGTTGCCGCCGGAGAACACGCAGTTGGTGAACGCGATGGTGTTCTCAGCGGTGTATCCGCCGGGAAGGGGTGCAGACGACTGCGGGTTGTAGCGTGAGCCGGTCTCGGCGCCGTGCTCGAAGATGGTGCCTCCGGCGAGCGGGGAAGTGCCCGCACCGGCAAGCGTCATCGGCCCATTGAACGAGGCGGCGGACGGGAAGTAGTCGGCCGATGCGGCCAACGAGATCGTCGCCGCAGCGACGATGCCACACGAACTCGAGAAACGCATCTTTCAGGGTCCTCCAACAAGGGGAAAAGGGGACCCTCCCTCGACGCGAAATCTGTCTCCGAATTCGCACAAGGCAAGATCGTAGAACAACATATTTTCGGGCCCAGTGCCGTTTCAACCCCGGGGTCGTGAGTCTCGCGCGGGCTGAGCGGGTCGGACCGAGCAGCGCAAAGGCAGGGTGGCCCCGACCAAACCTCGATGGGTGCCGGTCTGGAGACCCGATCTAGCAGGGGGCTCGGGGCGGTGGTCCCCGGGGCTGAGCATCAGGAGGACTTCGCGGGCAGCTCAGGGTTGTGCCAGCCCTCGCGTGGCATCACCACCTGATTGCACTCTTCGGGGCCCCAGGTGCCGGGCTGGTACTGGTAGCAGGGGGTCTGGTCGCCGAGGATCCCGTCGACGATCCGCCACTCCGCATCGACCTCGTCCTGCCGTGAGAAGAGCGTGGCATCGCCGCGAAGGGCGTCGCCGAGCAGCCGCTCGTAGGCCTCCATCAGGTCGGGGTCGGTGTCGATCGCCGACAGCACGGTGTCCTCGCCAAGCATGGCCACGCCGGGACTCTTGGTCCGCACGCCGAGGTCCACCTCGATCCGCGGCTTGATCTGGATTCGCAGGTAGTTCGCCGGCGGGGGCTGGGTCTCGGGGAAGACCACCGAGGGCGGACGACGGAACTGCACCCGCACTTCGGTGTTGGTGGTGGGCATGTGCTTGCCGGCGCGGATGTACCACGGCACGCCGTCCCAGCGCCAATCGGAGATCTCGAACTTGACCGCCGCGTAGGTCTCGACCGTCGATCCCGCCTTCACCCCCGGCTCGTCGTGATAGCCCACGAACTGGCCGCGGGTCACGTGCTCGGTGGTGAGCGGATGGATGCTCTTGAGCAGTTCCACCTTCTGGTCGCGGACCGACTCGGAGTCTTCCCAGTGCGGCGGCTCCATGGCGAGGCAGGAGACGATCTGCAGCAGGTGGTTCTGGATGACGTCGCGGATGCAGCCGGTCGCGTCGTAGAACGAGCCTCGGCCCTGCACGCCGAAGTCCTCGGCCATGGTGATCTGCACATGGTCGATGAAGTGGCGATTCCAGACCGGCTCGAGGAAGGTGTTGGCGAAGCGGAAGTAGAGGATGTTCTGCACCGGCTCCTTGCCGAGGAAGTGGTCGATGCGGAAGATCGACTGCTCGGGGAAGGCCGAGTGCAGGGTGGCGTTGAGGGCGTTCGCCGACGCGAGGTCGCGGCCGAAGGGCTTCTCGACCACGACCCGGGCGTTGTCGGCGCAGCCGGAGGTCTTGAGCTGCTCGGCCACCTTGCCGAAGAGGACAGGCGGAATGGCGAGATAGTGCAGCGGCCGCTGCGCCGTGCCGAGTGCCTTCTTGAGGGTCGCGAACGTCTTGGGATCGGCGTAGTCGCCGCCGACGTAGCGCAGGCGATCGGAGAGGATCTTGAAGGCGGCGTCATCGATGCCGCCGTGGGACTTGAGGCTCTCGGCGGCGCGGGCTCGGAGCTGGTCGTCGTTCCAGGAGTCCTTGGCGACGCCGATCACCGGCACGTCGAGGCGGCCACGCTTCGCCAGCGCCTGCAGGCTCGGGAAGATCTGCTTGAAGGCCAGATCGCCGGTCGCGCCGAAGAAGACCAGGGCATCGGAGGGAGGGGGCGGGGTCATGCGGGTGGTTCCGGCGGCAGCGCGCGGGGTTGGTCGCAGCGCGACGAGCGGGTGCGGGGGCGAGCGTCGATCAGGCCGGCTTCTCGTGATGGCCGCCGAACTGGAATCGCTGCGCGGACATGATCTTGTTGGCGAAGTCGGCGTTCCCGCGACTGTCGAACCGGTTGAAGAGCGCTGCGGCGAGGATCGGAGCGGGCACGCCTTCGTCAATGGCTGCCTCGAGGGTCCAGCGGCCTTCGCCGGAGTCGCTCACGCGACCTGCGAAGTCCTTGAGCGAGGAGTCCTCGACCAGCGCTGCCGCGGTCAGGTCGAGCAACCACGATCCGATCACGCTGCCGCGGCGCCAGACTTCCGCCACTTCACCGATGTCCACCGAGTACTGGTAGGCCTCGGGCTCGCGAAGCGGCGTGGTCTCGGCGTCGACCTCCTGCTTTCGCAGTCCGACATCGGCGTTCTTGATGATGTTGAGCCCCTCTGCGTAGGAGGCCATGATGCCGTACTCGATGCCGTTGTGGACCATCTTGACGAAGTGCCCGGCGCCGGACGGACCGCAGTGGAGGTAGCCGCGGTCGGCGGTGCCGCGGCCGTCGGGGCGGCCGGGGGTGGGGTCGAGCGAGCCCTTGCCCGGCGCCAGCGTCGAGAACACCGGATCGAGTCGCTTCACCGCGGCCTCGTCGCCCCCGATCATCTGGCAGTAGCCGCGTTCGAGCCCCCAAACGCCGCCGCTCACGCCGCAATCGACGTAGTGGATGCCGGCGGAAGCGAGTTCCTTGGAGCGGCGAAGGTCGTCGCGGTAGTAGGAGTTGCCGCCGTCGACGAGGACATCGTCCTTGCCCAGATGCGGCCGCAGGGCGGCGATCGTCTGATCGACCAGCGCCGCAGGAACCATCAGCCAGGCGGCCCGGGGGGTGGTGAGCTTGCCGGCGAAGTCCGCCAGCGAGGTGGCACCGACCGCTCCCTCGGCCTCGAGTGCCTTCACGGCGCCTGGATTCACATCGAAGACCACGCACTGGTGTCCGGCCTTCATGAGACGGCGGACCATGTTGGCGCCCATGCGGCCGAGGCCGATCATCCCGAGTTGCATCGAATTGGTCTCCGCTGGTGTCGAGAAGCCGGACAATCGTCGTCCCAAGCGGCGAGGCGAGCCTTCCGGCGAAGCGGCGGAGTATAAACGGAGTCCGAACGAACGCCTGAGCGCGACGCGGAGCATTTCGCAGGCGTCAGCACACCACAGGAGCGTCATCCATGGCGAACCCGACGAAGCGAGTGACACGAGCAGCGGCGATCCTGGTGGTGTCGCTTTCCGCGATTCCCGTGCACGCGGCGTTGCCGCCGTGGACGGTCGAAGCGACGCCGATCGAGTTGGCGCTCGAGGCGAAGGGGCGGCTCGTCGCCGCACGGAAACTGGGCGTGCGCCTGAATCCGAAGGCGTTCCGCGGTTCGCTGGTGGTGGCGGAAGTCTTGGTCGAAGGCGGGCCGGTCGAGGCGGGCGAAGTCCTGCTCACGTTCGAGACCGCCGAAATCGAGGAGGCGCTGGAACGGGCCCGCATCGAGTTGGAGGAGGCGACGCTTCGCCTCGATCTGGTGCGCGAGGAACAGCAGGTCGCCGAAGAGGCCTCGCTCACCCGGGTCGAACGCACGCGGCTTGCTGCGGAGCGAGCCGCCAAGGCGCTGGAGGTTCGCACCGAGATCGAGCGCGACCGGCAGTTCCGCGGTGCGCAGCTGAGAATCCAGGGCAACGAGGATTCGCTCACCAATCAGCAGCAGGAGCTCGACCAGCTCGAGCAGATGTACGCAGGCACCAGCCTCGCCAGCGAGACCAAGGACATCGTGCTCGAACGCTCGCGCCGCGCGATCACCCGGGCGAAGGAGAGCCTCGCGCTCGCCCGCATCGACCACGAGCTCTTCCTCTCGATCGAGCAGCCCGATCGCGATCGCGATGTCGAGGATCGTGCCCGCTGGTCCGCGGAAGAGCTGCGCCATCTCGAGGTTTCGCAACGCCTCGATGCGATCCGCCGCCGGCTCGCCCTCGCCGAGTCGCAGCGGAAGGTCGCGGATCTCGCCGATCGCGTCGAGGATCTCGAGTCCGACCTGGAGGCGATGACCCTGCTCGCCCCGGCGACCGGACTGCTCACCACGATCGCCGTAGGTCCCGGTGACACCATCAACCCCCGCCAGTCGATCGCCGAGGTGATGGACGCCTCGTCGTTCGCGGTCGAGACCACCATCGGCGCCCAGGACCTCGGCTGGCTCGCCTCGGGAGCCGCCGTCTCGGTCACGCTGCCCGCGGTGCCGGGGATCGAGGGCCGCGGATCGGTGACCAGGCTCTCCAGAATCGGCACCGCCGACGGACGCGGTGCCGCGTTCCCGATGCGGGTCGAGGTGCCCGCGAGCGATCCACGAATGCTGATCGGCCTCGAGGCCATGGTCGCCGCGAGCACCCGCACCGACCCGGTGGTGGCGGTGCCGAAGGAGGCGCTCCGCGAGGACGGAGACCGCCGCTTCGTGATGGTGCTGCTCGACGGACGCGAGACCGAGCGCGAGGTGGTGCCCGGCCGCCGCGGCACCACCATGATCGAGATCCTCTCCGGTCTCGAGCCTGGCGATCGAGTGGTGCTTCCAGAGCCGGAATCGAAGGGCCTCGCCATCGAGAAGAGCCCTTGAGTCGCGACCCCGCGATTCGCGTCTGGCGGCATCGCATCGCCGAAGGACTGTTGGCACTCTTCATGAGCGGCCTCGCCGCCTGCGCCGGACCAACTGCGCGGGATGCAGATTCGAACGCGGGGGTCGAGTCGGTCGCGACAGCACCGCCGACCCTCGACCGACGGCCGCCGCTCGATCGTGGCATCGCCTGGCTCGTCGCCAATCAGAACGCGGACGGTTCGTGGGGCTCGTTCGAGTCGGCGCGGCCGGGAGAGATCTACCTCGGCACGGTGGCGAGCCATCGCGCCTTTCGCGATGCGACGAGCGCCCTCGCGACCATGGCGCTGATTCCCGCGGCCACCCGGGGAAATGCCGCGGCCCAAGCCTCCTTGGCGCGAGCGGTCGACTACCTCGTCTCGACCGAGCCGAGCCTGCGTGCGACCGGCGACACCTTCTACAACGTCTGGACCCACACCTATCTCGTGCAGGCCGCCGCGCGGCTGCTCGAGTCGGGCCTCTGCGCGCCGCAGTCGTCCGCGCTTCGGAGCCTCCTCGAACGCGAGCGCGGGCTGCTCGAGACCACTCAGGCCGCAGACGGCGGCTGGGGCTACTACGACTTCGAGCACGCCGCCCGAGTGCCATCCGGCGAGATGACCACTTGCTTCAACACCGCCTCGGCGCTGCTGGCGCTGCGGGATGCCGAACGCATCGGGGCCTCCTACCCCGAGGCTCGGACGCTCGATGCGGTGAAGGTGATCGAGCGATTGCGGCTTCCGAGCGGCGCGTACGTCTACGGAACCTACGCCCTCTACCGTCCGACCGCGGGATTCAACATGGTGCAAGGCTCGCTCGGACGCAGTCAGCCCTGCAACCTCGCCCTGCATCTGCTCGCCGGTTCGGCCACCATCGCCGACCTTGAACAGGGCCTCGAGGCGCTTCGTCGCGACCACCACTACCTGCAGATCGGGCAAGGTCGGCCGCGACCCCACGAGGCCTACTACCAGAACTCCGGCTACTACTACCTCTACGGCCACTGGTACGCCGCCGAGTGCGCCGCGCTCCTGCCGGACCCGAAGCGTCGCGAGTACCTCGACTGGCTCGAGGGGGTGCTGCGGGAGATCCAGAATCCCGACGGCTCCTGGATCGACTTCCCGCTCTACGGCTACGGGCATCCCTACGGAACCGCGTTCGCGGTGCTCACCCTCGAGACCTGCCGCCGCGGGCGAGGGTGATCGTCAGCGCTCGCGACTCGGCAGCACCTCGAGCCGGTCGAGGAGCCACCCGGCGAATCGAGACTTGTCGACGACCTCGGAGTCGTCCGACGGCATCTCGACACGTCCATCGGCGTGAATGAGCCTTCCCCGGATGCCGGCAGCGTCGAGGGTCTCGAGAGGGTTGGCGACGATCGCGTCGATGCCTTTGCGAACGAGCTTGGCACGGGCGGATTCGTCAAGCCGCTCCGCGGGTTCGAGGGCGAAGCCGACGATCCGCTGGCCGGTCGGGCGGCGACCGGCGACTTCCGCGAGCAGGTCCGGCACCGGCTCGAGGTCGAGCGTGATCGGCTTTCCCTCTCGACGGAGCTTTCCGGCATGTCGGGTGACGGGGCGGTAGTCGGCGACGGCGGCGGCCATCACCACCAGATCCGCGTACGGGGAGAGCGAGTCGAGCAGCTGGCGAAGGCTCTCCGCGGTCTCGAAGCGGTGAACGGTGACGCCGAAGGCGTCGAGTCCGGCCGCGTCACCGACCGGTCCGAGCAGCAGGGTGGTGGGGTGGCCGCGGCGTGCGGCCTCGCGAGCGATCTCGATCCCCATGCGGCCGGAGGATCGATTGCCGAGGAACCGCACCTCGTCAATGGGCTCTCGGGTGGGTCCTGCGGTGACCAGCACGCGATGAGAAACGTGGCGGTCGGGCCCGGAAGGGGGGGAAGCGGTTTGCCCGGCGTGGTGCACGCCCGCATACTACGAGGCTTCGCCCGAACTCCGCCGCTCGGTGGATCGGATGACTTTCCCCGGAGTCCACGGTGGCACGCAAGGTTCGCAAGAAACTCGGAGAGCTCCTGGTCGAGGCGGGGCACTGCACGGCCGCCCAAGTCGAGTCGGCACTCGCCACCGCGAAGGGCGGAGGACGCAGGCTCGGTGAAGTGCTCGTCGAGAGCGGCACCTGCAAGGAGGAGCACGTCGCCAAGGCGCTCGCCGATCAGTTCGGGGTCGAGTTCCTGAACCTCGATCGCGCCGAGAACACCAATCGCATCGACCTCGAGCTCATCCCCGAGGACCTCGCGAAGAAGTACCTGATCCTGCCGCTGCAGAAGCAGGGGGGGCGACTCAAGCTGCTGATCCACGATCCCATGGATCTGGAGATGCTCGATCTGCTGCGGTTTCGCCTCAACTCCGAAATCGACACCGCGATCGCGCCTCGCTCGCAGATCGAGGCGTTCCTCTCTGCGAAGAGCGGCGGCGGAAGCAGTAGCGGCGGCGGCGGCATGCTCTCGAAGGAGAGCCTCGTCACCGACTCGGTCGACGTCACCGTCGACAAGAGCGTCGACACCTCGATCGACAGCTCCATCGACGTCGATTCCGCGGGCGGCGGCGATTCGGCGATCGTGCGGCTGTGCAGCCGCATCATCATCGAGGCGGTGCGAGGCCGGGCTTCCGACATCCACGTGGAGCCGATGGCCGACCGGGTGATGCTGCGCTACCGCATCGACGGACATTGCCACGTGCGGGACAACCTGCCCAAGCGCATGCAGTCGTCGATTCTCGCTCGACTCAAGCTGATGGCCGGCGTCAACATCGCCGAGCGGCGAATTCCGCAGGACGGCCGCATCAAGATGGTGGTGGATGGCACCGCGATCGACTTCCGCGTCTCGTGCTGTCCGGCCTACCACGGCGAGAGCGTGGTCATGCGAATCCTCCGCCCCGACTCGGTGCGGATCGGTCTGGTGAACCTCGGATTCGAGCCCGACAATCTCGACGTCTTCAACCGGATCATTCGTCGTCCGAACGGGATCTTCCTGGTGACCGGGCCCACCGGCTCCGGCAAGACCACCACTCTCTACTCGGCGCTCGATGTGCTCAATCGGCCCGACAAGAAGATCATCACCGCCGAGGATCCCGTCGAATACAACTTCAAGGGCATCAACCAGGTCCAGGTGCGCGAGGGCATCGGCCTGAGCTTCCCGATCATCCTCAAGTCGATGCTGCGGCAGGCGCCCAACGTGATCCTCGTCGGCGAGATCCGTGACCGCGAAGTGGCCGACATCGCCATTCAGGCCGCCCTCACCGGCCACTTGGTCTTCTCGACCCTGCACACCAACGACGCTCCCTCCGCGATCACCCGGCTCGTCGACATGGGCGTCAAGCCCTTCCTCGTGGCCAGTTCGATCCAGGCGATCATGGCCCAGCGGCTCATCCGCATGCTCTGCCAGAAGTGCCGGCAACCCGACCCCGAGCCCGACAAGAAGATGCTCCAACTCGTGGGCATCCACGAGGAGGAAGTCGCTCGCGGCAACATCTCCAGGCCCGGTCGCTGCGCCGCCTGCGGCAGCTCTGGCTACCGCGGTCGCAAGGCGATCTTCGAGATGATGATCATGAACAGCGAGATCCGCGATCTCGCCTTCGAGCGGGCCCCCATCGCCAAGATCCGCGAGGCCGCCATCCGAGGCGGCATGCGGAGTCTGCTCGGCGACGGCAAGATCAAGATCCTCCGCGGCGACACCACTCCGGGCGAGGTCGCCCGCTTCGCCCAGATCGAAGGGTTCAACCCCAACGAGATCAAGTGACCCCTGCTGACCCGGCCATCCGCCACTTCCTCAACTCTCGGCCCACCCCATGTCCACCATCCAGATCGACCGCCTGCTCGACACCGTCATCCGTCAGGACTGCTCCGACCTCCACCTCAGCGTCGGTCGTCCGCCGACGGTGCGACTGAACGGCAAGCTGCGCAGCCTGCAGACCAAGGTGCTCGACCCCGACGACATGGTGGCGCTGATGAAGTCGGTGACGCCGGAGAAGAACCAGCAGGAACTGCAGGAGATGGGCGGCACCGACTTCGGCTTCGGCTACGGAGATCAGGCTCGCTTCCGCGTCTCGATCTTCAAGCAGAAGGGGCACGTGAGCATGGTGCTCCGTCTGATTCCGAGCCGCCTGCTGACCTTCGAGCAGATCGGCCTTCCCGACATCGTTCAGGAACTCGTGCGTCGTCCCCGCGGTCTCTTCGTGGTGACCGGGCCCACCGGCTCCGGCAAGACCACCTCGCTGGCCACGATGATCGACTTCATCAACACAAACTTCGATCGCCACATCGTGACCGCCGAGGACCCGATCGAGTACTACCACGTCCACAAGAAGTCGGTGGTCAACCAGCGTGAGATCGGGGCAGACGTTCCGAGCTTTGCCGAAGCCCTTCGCCGCGTGCTGCGGTCGGACCCCGACGTCATCCTCGTCGGCGAAATGCGCGACCTCGAGACCATGGAGGCCGCGATTCGAGCCGCCGAGACCGGCCACTTGGTGTTCGGCACCCTGCACACCACCGGTGCCGCCGGCACCATCACCCGAATCATCGACGCCTTCCCCACCAACCAGCAGGCGCAGGTGCGGGTGCAGCTGTCGACCAGCCTTCTCTGCGTGCTCAGCCAGCAGCTGCTCGCCCGCAACGACCGTCCCGGCCGGGTCGCGGCCTACGAGTTCCTGGTGGTGACCCCCGCAATCGCCAACCTGATCCGCGAGAACAAGACCTTCCGCATCGACTCCGCGATCCAGACCGGCAAGAAGTTCGGCATGCAGTTGCTCGACGACCACCTCTGGCAGCTCTATGCCGCGGGAGTGATCTCGGCCGAGGAGATGATCGACAAGGGCAAGGATCCCGGCGACCTCGCCGACAAGGTCCATCGCTCGGGTGGCCTCGTCGGTCGAGCCGAGCTCGACGAGAAGGCGGATGACGCGGAGTGAGTCGATCCGCTCGTCCTCGATCCTGCCGGTCCGACCGGTCCGAGACCGCAGACTTTCAGGCTCGCTCCCCGGCATTCTGGACCTGGAATCAGCGGAAAGGTGCCGAACCTCGAGTGATTCCGGATAAGTCCGTTTCGAACACAAGTCCAATCGTCATATCGTTGGCGATGCCAGAATCAAGGAACCGAAGGGGGGCTTCCCGATGAAGAATCCAAGCATGCCACACTTCGTCCGGTCATTGTTCAATCGATTCAGCCTCTCTGAGGGGGTGGCCCGATGAGCGTGCCGGTTGAAGAACTGAAGGGACGTCGCCTCGGACGCGTGCTGACCAAGCTTGGCAAGGTCAGCCGAGATCAGGTTCACGAGGCCCTCGAGATCCAGAAGACCAAGAAGGAACCGGTGGGCCGGATCCTCATCGAGCTCGGCTACGTCACCGAGGAGGACGTGCTCGAGGCTCGCGCCGGTCAGGCGGGTTTGCCGTTCGTCCACGTGAAGGATCTCGAGATCGATCCCGAGATCCTCGCGGCGGTGCCGGCAGAGGCTGCCAACACCTTCCAGGTAGTGCCGATCGAGTACGAGCCGCAGGGCAAGCGACTCACCATCGCCATGAAGGACCCCGACAACTTCAAGGCGATCGACGACCTTCGACTGTTGATGGGGTTCAAGGTCTCCGCGGTGGTGGCCCCGCCGGACGAGGTCGACGCGGTGCTGAAGGAGAAGTACTCCACCGCGAACCGATCGATGGCGGACATCTATGCCGACGTCGGCGACTCCGCCGCAGTCGCGGCGGTCTCCGGTCGCGGCGACTCGGTCGACCTTGCCAGCCTCGAGGCCGCCGCCGATGACAACAAGGTCATTCAGCTGCTGAATCTGGTGCTGCTGCAGGCCATTCGCGACAAGGCTTCGGACATCCACTTCGAGCCGTTCGAGGACGAGTTCAAGATGCGCTACCGCATCGACGGCGTCCTCTACGAGATGATTCCGCCGCCGAAGCACCTCGCCCTTCCGATCGTCAGCCGCATCAAGGTGATGAGCAAGCTCAACATCGCCGAGCGGCGCCTCCCCCAGGACGGCCGCATCGAGCTCACCATCGGCGGCTCGCCCATCGACCTTCGCGTGGCGGTGCTCCCGACCATGTTCGGCGAAAGCGTGGTCATGCGGGTGCTCGACCGTTCGAACGTGCAGCTGAGCCTCGATCGCGTCGGGCTCCGCGACGACGAGCTCGAGACCATGCGGTCGATCATCCGCCGTCCGAACGGCATCGTGGTGGTGACGGGGCCGACCGGCTCCGGCAAGACCACCACCCTCTACGCCTCGCTGCAGGAACTCAACGATCCCGCCACCAAGATCCTCACCGCCGAGGATCCGGTCGAATACGACATCGACGGCCTCATCCAGTGCCAGGTGAACCTCGATCAGGAGCTCACCTTCGCCCGCCTGCTGCGTTCGTTCCTGCGGCAGGACCCCGACATCATCCTCGTCGGCGAGATCCGCGACCTCGAAACGGCGCAGATCGCGATCCAGGCGTCGCTCACCGGTCACCTGGTCTTCACGACCCTGCACACCAACGACGCGCCGAGCAGCGTGCTGCGACTGCAGGACCTCGGCGTGGAGAACTTCCTCCTGACCGCGACCGTCGAGGCCATCGTGGCCCAGCGCCTGGTGCGGCGGATCTGCGTGAAGTGCAAGGAGGAGTATGTGCCGAGCGAGGAGCAGCTCATGGAGCTCTCGCTCAAGCCGACCGATGTCGCGGGGCGCACCTTCTTCCGCGGACGAGGATGCGACAACTGCAACCGAACCGGCTACCGCGGGCGATTGGCGATCTTCGAGATCATGCGCATGGACGATCCGATGCGCGAACTGATCATGCAGCAGGGCTCCACCGCGGTCTTGCGGGCGGAGGCTCGCCGACGCGGCATGCGCACGCTTCGCGAGAGCGGCCTGATCTCGATCTACGAAGGCCAGAGCACCATCGACGAGGTCGTCCGCGAGACGATCGCCGAGGAGTGACCCCGACCGCGGCGGGCCGACCCGTCGCATGCACGATTGTCCCGACACAGCGCACGCGAACGCAGCACGCCGCCCGAGTGCGGCAGGAGACGAGCGTCCCATGCCCACCTACAGCTACGAAGCCCTGAACGCCGCCGGCAAGCCCCAGAAGGGGACCATCGAGGCCAAGTCCGCCGACGATGCGGTGCAGCGGATCAAGGGTCAGGGATTCTTCCCGACCGCGGTCCGGGAGCAGAAGATCAAGGGCGGCAGCGCCGCGGCCGGCGGCGCGGGCAGAGTCAAGGCGAAGAAGAAGCGGAAGGGCTTCTCGCTCGCCTTCGGGCGAGTCGCACTCAAGCGGATGACGCTCTTCACCCGTCAGCTCTCGACCCTGCAGGACGCCGGCCTGCCGCTGCTGCGGTCGATCCAGGTGCTCGAGCAGCAGCAAAAGCCCGGTCGACTCAAGAACATCCTGTCCGGCGTGGCCGAGGACGTGGAGAGCGGATCCAGTCTCTCCGACGCGATGGCCAAGCATCCCGCGGCGTTCGATCGGCTCTATTGCAAGATGGTGGCGGCGGGCGAGATCGGCGGCGTGCTCGACGTCATTCTGCAGCGACTCGCCGACTTCATGGAGAAGGCCGAGCGGCTCAAGCGACGGATCAAGAGCGCCCTCATCTACCCGGTGGTGGTCATCACCATCGCGGTGCTGATCGTCACCGGCATCATGTACTTCGTCATCCCGAAGTTCCAGGAGATCTTCAACGACTTCGACGTGAAGCTCCCGGGCCTCACCCTCTGGCTGATCGACACCAGCCGCTGGGTGGCAGGAGCGGAGCCGAACCAATCTGTGCCCGGCGCAATCTGGGTGATCTGCTCGCCGATCATCGCCTTCATCCTCTACAAGCTGATCCGCAAGACCACCTTCGGGAAGGCGGCGACCGACTCCGTGATTGTGCGGATACCGGTGTTGGGCAATCTGGTGCGAAAGACCTCGGTGGCGAGATTCACCCGAACCCTCGGCACGCTCATCTCGGCGGGTGTGCCGATTCTCGAGGCGATCACCATCACCCGCGACACGTCGGGCAACTACGTCTACGAGAAGGCCCTCACCAAGGTGCACGACTCCATTCGCGAAGGCGAGACCTTCGCCAATCCGCTGCGGGAGTCGAAGGTCTGCGACAGCCTGGTGGTCAACATGATCGACGTCGGTGAAGAGACCGGCGACCTCGACGTGATGCTGATGAAGATCGCGGACAACTACGACGAAGAGGTCGACGTGGCGGTCGCGGGTCTGCTGAGCCTGCTCGAGCCGTTGATGGTGGTGGTCCTCGGCGGCATCGTCGGCACCATCGTGCTGGCGCTGTTCATGCCGCTGGTGTCCATGATCGAGAGCGTCGCAGGAGGAACCTGATGCTGCGGCGACCCGCCTCGAGAAACCGCGCCTTCACCGTGATCGAGCTGCTCGTCACCATCGCGATCATCGTGACGCTGATTGCGCTGCTGGTGGTGGCGGTGGACCGCGCCATGCGGAGCGGCCAGGAAGCCCAGACCCAGTTTCTGATGGGTTCGATCGAGCAGGGCCTGGCCCAGTTCCGCGGCGACCACGGCTACCTGCCCCCGGTGCTCGGGCGCAGCGGCACCTCCGGAAGCCAGAGCCCGGGCAATGCAGGCTACTGCCGCGATGTGCTGGCGCCGCCGGTGAACGCGGCACAGCAACAGTCGTGGCTCTCGATCACCTCGCTCGCCGACTACTTGCTTGGCTATGGACCCCGAAGCGCCGACGGATACGGCGCCATCGGCGATCCGCCCTACTCCAACCCCAATGCTCCCGGCGCCACCGAGATTCCCACCCTCGGACTGCGGACTCCGGGGCGGGACGGCGCGTGGGGCTCGATCGTCAATCCCCGTTCGACCCAGGGACTCTCGCGCGGCGTCTTCCTCGCGCGGAATCCCGGCGACGCTGGGATCTTCCCCAACGCTGCCGGCAACGCGGTGCAACTGGAGGGGCGGGTCTACGGGCCCTACCTCGAGTTGCAGGACAACCGCCTGCTCGCCGCCCTTACCGGAATCGACAGCAACGGGAATCCCATCGTGGCCTTCCCGGGCGAGATCCCCGACTTTGATCTCTACCCCAAGGTGATCTGCGACTACTGGGGCCTTCCGATCTGGTACACGCGGCGTCCCTACATCGGGACCGATCCCTCCACGCCCAACCCCGGGCTGAACCTCGGCGACGTGATCGCGCTTCGGCCATGGTCGTTCGAGGAAGGGCAGGCGATCGACGGGTTCGCGGATGCGAGCACGACGGTCGCTGGCGGCGATCGATCCACCGGCCGCGATCTCGTTGCTGCGGAGTATGCGCTGTTTTCCGCGGGTCCGGACAAGTCGCTGAACGCCGCGGTCCGAACCGATCCGGAAGGCTACAACGAAGACAATCTGGTGAGGGTCGGCAAATGAACTCCAATCCAATCGCTCCTCGATCGCATCGCGCATTCACCATCGTCGAGATTCTGGTGGTGCTGGCGGTGATCCTGGTGCTGATCTCGCTGGTGCTCGGCGTCTCGGCGGCGATCCTCCGCCGCTCCGAGGTGCAGCAGGCCGAGAACACCCTTCGCATTCTCGGTGCCGCGATCGACGAGTTCGAGCAGGCCCGCGGTCGACCGATGACCTATGGCCCCCGCAACACGCCGGCCAACGCCCGCTACGACATTCCCGAGCTCAATGTCAACTACGCGCACGTGATCCTCTTCGTGCTCGACCGGCTCGCCACCCACGGCCCGAGCCGCGAGATGCTCGCGAAGCTCGACGGCGACTTCTTCCGCACCGCGTCCTCCAACATCCCCGTGACCCCCGGGGGGTATCCGGTCACCGAGTTCTGGTGGGGGCCGATCCCGCGGATGGAACTCGTCGATCCTTGGGACACCCGCCTCGCGGTGATCTTCCCCGGCCGGCCTTGGCAGCAGGGCGACGATCCCAACCTCAAGGATCTCGACGGCACCATCCGCACCAACGACGAGCAGGGCAACGTCCCCTGCGTGAACCGCCGTACCCGCATCATCTCGCCCGGTCCGGACCGAAACTACGGCACCGCCGACGACGTGATGAACTACTCGGAGGTGCCGCAATGACTTGCAAGAGGTCACGAGGGCGCGGGTTCACCATCATCGAACTCCTTGCGGTGATGGGCATCCTGGTGCTGCTCGCGGTGCTCACCCTGACCGGCGTCGGCCGCATCTCCAAGGACGCCCGCATCTCGACCGCGGTCAATCGCCTGACCGCGGCGCTCGGCAACGCTCGGGCGCTCGCGATCAAGGAGAACACCTACGTCATGGTGGCGTTCCGGCCCAACTGGGCGACCAATCCCGACGGCAGCGCGGCCGCCGCCGATACCCCGCAGGCCACCGAAGTGGTGATCGCGAAGGCCACGGGGCAGAGCGAGGTCTTCACCTACAGCGACGGCACCCGCAATCTCGCCGATCGCTACCTGCCGGTGCCCGGCATCGAACCGGTGCGGCTTCCGACCGGGATCAAGGTGGCGGGGCCGAACTTCGAGTTCGAGACCACCCAGTACGAAGTGCCGGGCTTCTACACCCAGGCCGACATGAAGATCCTCTCTCGCTCCTGCGGCGAGTACCCGGAGTACTACCGCATGATCGCGGTGCTCTTCGCGCCTGACGGCCGCCGCGTCACCCGGGTGGCCAATGCCTCCTCCGGCGACCACAAGAGCTTCATCGACTTCGACACCGTCGACTCCGACAACGACGGCGACCGCCAGGATGTCCACTACCGCTTCCCGACGGGATGCAACTTCTCGAGCAACTTCGACCGCTTCTACTTCCAGGATCATCCGCGCGACGAGACCAACGTGATGCTGGTTCCGTTCCTTCTGGTCTACGACGACGACGCCGCCCGCGAGTTCAAGGTCCTCGACTGGACGGTGCGTTCGCAGATCGAGCAGGAACTGATCTCGCGCGACACGGGCTACATCGCCCGCTACGGGCAGCGGATCGACTTCAATCCCTCGACCGGAGTGGTGCAGCCATGACATGCGTTCCACCCCGCCGAGTCGCTCGTCGCGGCTTCACCTTGCTCGAGGTGCTGCTCGCCATCTTCGTGCTCGGCATCGGCATCATCTCGATCGGCGCCGTCTTCCCGGCGGGAATCGTGCTGCAGAAGCAGACCCGGGACGATGCGATCGGGCCGATCGTGGCCGACTTTGCGCTGGCGGTCATCCGCACCAAGGTCGCGCCGGATGACTTCGGCTACGCCGAGGACTTCGAGAACTTCCCGCTCGGCGTGCTGGGGCTGACGCCCTTCGAGGGCACCTACGGCGATCTCGACCCGACGGCGCCTCGCACGCTCGGCGACTGGGGATGGCGCCGGCCTTCGCTCTGTCTGCAGGAGTTCGGTTGCGGCACCAACTACCCCGCGCTCGGCGGCACCGATCCGCTCGTCCAGCCGGGCTCCACGATCCTGTTCAACACCTTCGGGCGTCCCACCGGTGCACAGCCCAACGTGAATGTGACCCTCAGCGAGATTCCCTGGAATCGACGGGTCTTCGGCCCTGCCGCCGACGACGGTCAGCCGGGGGAGTTTCCGGTGATCGTCTTCGAGCAATGGGAGCGGAGCTATCCGTCGTTTGCGCCGGGCACGCTCGAGTCGCAGCAGAATCCGCCGCAGTACCACTGGGATTGCATGTTCCGCCGCCATCAGGGACGGATGCAGGTGGCGATCTTCGTCTACAGCGTGGCGGGCACCGAGCAGCGGGGGCCCTACCACGTGAGCGAGACGCAGAATCTGCTCGGCCAGCGCATCGGCATCCCACGTCGTCTTGATCTCGGGATCGCGTGGCCGGTGGTGCCCACCGGCAACGTCGATCCGACCGTCATTCCCGGCACCAACCCCAACACCACCCTCGACATCGACAATCCGGATTTCCACTGGCAGTTGCCGGGGCAATGGCTGCTCGACCCCAACGGCAACACTCATCGCCTCGGCGCCGGCCGCCGCGTTCGCGCCGACGGGCCGGTGCGGCTGATGACGCCGCTGCCGCGTCTGCCCGATCCGACCGACAACCCGCTCCGCAGCATGCGCTCGTTCTACTTCATGGGCGACACGCCGGGCGATGTCGGCACCTTCTGGTACCTGCCGATCGAGACCACCGCCGGCTACCGAATCACGCCCGTCTATGTCGCGGTGAAGGACCTCTGAGATGGATCTCTGCAACCACATCTCGACTCGTCGGCTCCGTCGCAGCGGCTTCACCCTCGTGGAGCTCCTCGTCGCGGTGGTGGTGCTGCTGGTGGTGATCATCGCGGTGGCCCGCATCTTCTCGACGGTGGGTCAGGTGACCGCCTACGGCAAGGCAACCGCTGAACTGCTGCAGGAGGCGCGGGCCATCGAGGACCGCATGCGGCAGGACCTCGCGCGGCTCTCCGCGGAGGGATTCTTCGCCATCCAGTGCGTCGAGGTCCGCAACGACGCCAACTTCGCCCAGACCGGGCAACTGCTCGATCCGACCAAGGATGTGAAGTACGTCTTCCGCGCCGATCGCCTGATCTTCTTCATGGATGGCCACGTGCCCACCAGCGGCTACGTCGATTCGCAGGAGATCTCGCCCGGATCGGTTGCCGGCAACAACCCGAACAGCATGCATTCGCGCGTCTACTACGGACACGCAGTGCAGTTCCCGACCGCGGCGCCGTTGAGCGATCCCTGCTGCTACGGCGACGGGCAGCCGCTGGCGCCGTGGTCGGCATCCGACCCCTTCGACGAAAACACCCTCGTCGAAATGCAGGCCTGGCCGAATGGGGGATTCGGCCAGCCGATCGTCGGCACGCAGCCGCAGCCGAGCCAGTGGCTGCTGATGCGTCAGCCGGTGCTGCTGGCAGACGATGGCGGAAGCCCGCTCTTCTATGCCTCGCAGGATCGCAACGCCGCCGGCAGCATCTGGCCCGACTACGACGGCGGCACCCAGGATCGCGGCTCGATCCGCAAGGGACGCGTCGACATCGCCAGCCAGACCTCCGAGCAGATTCAGCGGTACGTCACCCGCATCGGTGACAGCTTCCCCGCGAACCCGCCCGCCAACTACGACCCGGTGCGCCCGTTCTTCCAGAGTTCCGGCGGCACCAAGAGCTCGCTGCGAATCATCGCCGACGCCTTCAGCTATCCCCGCGGTGAGAAGACTCCGCCAAGCAGCCGCCGAGAGGACCAGCTGCTCACCAGCGCCATGCTCGGGAGCAACGTGAGTTCGTTCGCGATCGATTGGACCTACGACGACGGCGTCGGCCGCCAACTCGCCGACGACGGCACCGTGCTCGGCGGCGTGGACTTCGTCACTGGGAACCTCGCCGCCATGACCGGGGCAGTGGTCGACGTCGCCCGTCCGATTCCGTGGTTCGGCCTGCCCGGTCTCACTGCCGCGCAGAACCCCTATGCGGCGCGTGGTGTGCAGTCCTTCACCAACTACAGCAACTCCTACCCGACACTCCCCATCTATCCCATCGACATCGAGGGCCAGAATCCGGTCGATGTCTCGCCGCTCGGCAACGGTTCGAATGCGGTGATCCGCACCTACCAGGCTGCCTTCGGCGTCAACCGCGGCCGCGCCTACGAAACGCTCGGTCCCGGCCCGGAGGGTCGGTGGATGGATCCTGAACTCGGCTACGCACCGCTGCCGACGGCGATTCGCGTGACCCTGAAACTGCACGACTCGCGGGGCACGATCCAAGAGGGGCAGACCTTCCAGTTCGTCATCTCCATTCCCCGCCGAAACTGAGGAAGCGAGAAACCATGACACGCGTCCTCCACCCCCACGCCTCGAGTCGCCCGCGCCTTCCGCGCCGGGGAAGCACGCTGGTTCTGGTCGCGGGGATCCTGGTGATCCTCGTGATCGTGGCCGTCGCCTACATCAGCCTCGCCCGAGTCGGTCGTGCCACCGCGGCGGCGCAGCAGCAGACCACCATCGTCGACGATCGCGCGGAGTCGATCGGCCTGTCGCTCGCAAGCGAGGTTGCGGAAGCCCTCTTCGTGCGTGCGGTCGAGACTCCGGTGCCGACCATTGGATTCTCCGGCGGCACCGTCAGCAGCAACTGGCGCCGCCTTCCGATCCTGCCCGACGAACGCCCGTACGGAGTCGACCCGGCCCGCATCGACGTGACCGATCCGAACACCGGCGAGGTCAGGAAGTTCTACGAGTTCCCCTACAACAAGGCTCCCTACGCCACCATCCCCTGGACCAACTGGCCCGATGCCCTCGGCGTCAACGCCACGGTGTGGCCGGTGGGGCCCGGCGCGCCGACCGGGCTGGCCGAGATCGCGCCGGGAGTCCCCATCGGCGACGGCAATCCCTACGGCAATCCCGGCTTCGACGATTCTCGTTGGCTGCGCAGCACCGAGCCGCAGCGATTCGCGACGACGCTGCCGATCGCGGCGCCCAATCAGGCCGAGGTCTTCTCGCACTGGCTGCACCTGAGCAACATCAGCCGCCCCGACAACGCCTGGCGAATCGCCTGGGACATCCATGACATCCGTCTCACTCCCAACGGCAACAACAATCCGATCAACGTGCTCGACAACCTCGGCATCCCCGTCGAGCAGTGGCTGCCCTCGGTGGTTCCGGCCCCCATCAACGGACAGGCCGACTTCATCAATCGCCGCGACAGATGGTTCGGCGAGAGCGGCGGGTTCCCGCTCTACGGGCAGGTCTATCTCGCGCCTGCCACCACGCTGCCCAACTTCTTCCGACTCAAGGACCTCGGGCCGCCGCAGGACGAGTTCACCCGCGGAACCGATCGCTGGCTCATCTCGTCGACCTTCGCCGACAGCGACGGCGATGGCTTCACCGACTCGTTCTGGTTCCTTGCCCCGCAGCCGATCGACCGCGATACCCGTCAGGTGGTCGCCATGTCGATCGTCGACAACTCGGGACTGCTGAACGTGAACGTGGCGTCTCTCTTCGACCCGCGCTCGACTGCGGGCGCCAACCCTGGCGATCTCGCGCTGCTGGGCTTCTCCTCGCCACCGGTGGGATTCCTCGAGAACCCGGCCAACGCGGCGCCGGCCACCATCTACAACTACACCAGCAGCGAGCCGGCGAACAAGAAGTTGACCGGCTTCACCGGCTTCGACCTCAACCGCTACGGCGCCGGCGCCAACCCCGACAAGTCGATGTACCTGCAGGCCCGCGGTCTGCAGGACGCGGCGGGGAATCCCAATCCGCTGATCACCGACTACAACCAGTCGCCCGATCTGCAGGGCACGCTGCTCTCGCCCCTCGAGCGGCTCAAGGCCTTCAACGGAGGCTTCCTCGGCCGTGGTCCCGAAGCCCTCGGGCTCACCCCGTTCGGATCGGCGGAGGAACTCGAACTCCGCGCCAACCACGGTCAGAACCACCCCAACATCACCACCCGGCTCGAACGCGCCTTCGACGATGGCGGCCTCGACTTCGCCTTCCTCCGCGCCACGCCGTTGCGGCCGGAGGTCAACGAGTACCTCGATCAACTGAACAATCCGCAACTCGTCCACGACAACCGTCGCAAGATCACCGCCTTCAGCGGCGCCCGCAACGATCTCTCGCCGCCGTGGTTGTGGTCGAGTCCGCGCTTCGAGACCGACATCGACTACAACCGCGACGGCTTCGACTTCGCGACCGACGGCGGGGCCACCGCCAATGCGGCGCTGCTGCTGGCGCAGGATCGCGCCACCTGGGAATCCCAGCGGCGCAAGCTCGACCTGCGTCAGCCGATGGACGAGCCGATTCTCGCCGCCGATGGCAGCGTGACTCCGCTCAGCCCCGCGGAGATCGCCACCAACCGGCGCCTCTGGCGGCAGGAGATGCGACGCCTGCTCCGGCAGTCGATGACCAGCAACTACACCTTCCGCGACGGCGCGACCACCGCGTACCAGAGCTACCTCGGGCGTCCCGACGACACCATCGACGAGGGCCGCGACGCCTTTCGCCTGACCCGTCGGATGCTCGGCAGCTGGACCGCGAACATCGACCAGTGGCGCGATGGGCCGCAGCGTCGCGAGTTCCCCGACGGCTCGGTGGCCTACATCGACCGCCCGCTCAATCCCCGCAACATCCAGGAGGCGGTGCTCTACCCCGATCCGAGCGATCCGGTCGAGGCATCGTTCCCCGACGAGACCGTCGCCTTCGTGGGCATCGAGAAGCACCCGGTCGTCGTCGAGGTCTTCTTCGCCCTCGTCTACGAGAAGACTCGGGTCGACCCGGCCTGGCAGGCTGCGGGCGGTCCGGTGAGCTACGGCGAGTACGGCTGCCCTTGGAGTCCGGGGCAGGGCGAGAACTTCGTGCAGTTCGAGGAGGGCAACCTGCTCACCCCGGAGCCGACGGTTGTCTTCGCGGTGCAGATCGCCAACCCCTACAACACCCCGATCCATCTTGCCGACTACTCGATCCGCGTTGCGGGCAAGACCTTCCCGCTCGCGCTGGCGGCGCAGCAACTCGGCCTGCCGCTCAACTACTCCCTGCAGCCCACCACCCCCGAGCGGCCGTGTTCGCTGGTGCTCTATTCGATCCCTCAGGCCGCCGGCGCCTACGGAGCCGAGTTCCGGCAGAAGTGGCTCGACTACCTCGACCTTCAGGCGACCGATCTCTTCGACGATCCCGACAACGAGTTGCCGCTCGATGATGCCGGCACCACCTACGAGCCCCGCGAGAGCATGGTGGTCAACGCCACCTCGATCCTCAACCTGCCGTGGGACGTCTTCCGCGACGAGGACGTGGCCTCGGTGGAGATCGTCCGCAACTATCTCGACGACAACGGCGCCAACGGGATCCAGCTGGTGGTGGACCGATTCGGCAAGACCGACATCGACTCCGACGACGACTTCAGCCAGATCGCAAGCAAGCTCTACCGCGACGACTACCTGCCGCCGCCGCCGAAGTTCCAACTTGAGTTCCTGCCGCCGCCGCCGCCGGGCGTGCCCGATCCCGCTCGCACCTGGTACAGCGGCATCCGCATTGGCAGCGATGACTACCTGGTCAACTGGGCGCGGGCGAGCCGTCTGTGGCTTCGAGATCTCGACAACGACGGCTTCATCAACCCCGACGAGCGTTCGCCGCGCTTCGCCTTGGGAATCAACACCGAGATCTCAAGGGTCGTTCGCACCAATGCGGTCGCGGTCGATGACAACGGTGCCGAGCGCCCGAACTTCTGGAAGGGCGACGTCATCGAGGCGACCGACGAATCGCCCGACGGGCCCGACGCCACCAACGACGCCGAGATGTGGCTGACCGGTTTCACCTTCGAGGACCAGTTCTCGCCTCCGCAGGGCGGCGTGAATCCCATCCGCTCCAAGCCGGTCTTCTTCCCGATGCAGGTCGTGATCGACGGCAACTTCCGAACCTACGAGGGCTACCGATATGGCGGCGGGGGACCCGGCGATGTCTCGAACTTCAATCCCGTCGCCGGGGCGGAGGTCCGCTGGGGCGAAAAGGGCGCGCCGAAGGCGAAGCAGTACAAGAGCGATCGCAACTTCGAGCGCTTCGCCTTCCAGTTCAGCCCCAAGGATCGAGACTTCGAGCAGATCGGCGAGATCGCCAACGTGCCCCTGTGGGGTCCGGAGGTGCGCTATCCGATTCCCGGCAACGGCAAGGCGGAGACGGTCCGCACCCTCGCGGAGATCCTTGCAGATGAGGAGGACCTCGACTGCGAGACCCATCCGCTTGAGCGCGGCGTCTATCGCAATCGCTTCCGTACCTTCCCGGGCTTCGATGTCGGACTGACCCCCGATCCCGACTCGCTCGAGGTTGCGGTCTACAGCGATCCCAACACCCGCGCCGCGGCGCCGGTGCTTGGGGCTGCGCCGGGTGGACTCGAGCCCGATCAGCAGTCGGAGTGGGAGGCGTTCCACGCGACCCGTCCGCGGCTGCCGGCCGGCATCGGACTCTTCGACGCACTGGTCTGTGATGGACGCGGTGCGTACCAGCGTGACGAGGACGGCGACGGCGACATCGACCTCGCTGATCTCGATCTGGCCCGCTTGCTCGCGCCTGCCAATGCCCGCGCCTACACCGGTGCCGCGACGCCGGGCCTAATCAACCTGAACACCGCGACGCCTGAGGTGCTGCGCACGCTGCCGCACTTCACGCGGATGGTCTACAACGACTCTGATTTTGGCGGATCGCTGGCGCCCAGTCAGGTCGTGCCGGTGCCGGATGGTGCGAGCCCTCGCGTGCGCGTGCCGGAATCGATCATTCGATACCGCGATCAGTCCCTCACTCCCGGCTCTGCCCGCAACTGGGGTGAACCGAACGCCTTCGACGTCTCGGCGGACATCTCCGAGTACCGCGACCGAGGCCTGGCCGAGGATCAGGTCGCGGGGTATCCGGGCTACTTCCCCGGGATGCGGAACCAGCGCGGACTCGATTCGGTCGGCGAATTGCGACTCTTGCAGCGGGTCAACGAGGGACAGGACGACGGCACCTGGAACCGACGTGTCAACGGCAGCATCGAGTTCGCGGGCCTCGATCCGTTCAGAGGTCCGTCTGATCCCCTCGACGGCGACTTCGGCTACCGCGGTCAGGCACTGACCTTCGATACCCGGCTCGCCACCGACCGCAACATCGGCATCGCTTCGACCAACCCCAACGATCCCAACGCGGTGCTGATTCCCGATCGCGTTCCCGGCGACGCGCTCGAGCGGAACCTGCTCTTCGCCGGCGTCTCGAATCTCGTGGGGGTGCGGAGCGACGTCTTCACGGTCTACTACAAGGTCCGCACCTTCCGCCGCAATCCCATCACCGGAGTCTGGGACGCGACCGATCCCGAGTACATCATCTCGGACGATCGCTTCGTCATGCTCGTCGATCGCAGCAAGGTCGAGCACCCCGACGACAAGCCCGAGATCATCTTCCTGCAGAAGCTCGGTCAGTAGTCCGCGTCGACGGCGAGCCGGTCGATCAGGGTCGATTGCGATCTCGAATGACTCGCCTTGCCGAGCGCGTTGCGGATCGCGCCGTCGCGGGTCGGACCTGGTGCGATGCGATTCGAGACACGGTGGTCACGAGAAATCGAGCTCGCGCACCCCGCGGGCGCTGCGACTCGCTTCCCGGCTCGGCGCGGCCAGAGTTGCACTTCGTTGGTCAGGAAACATCGAGTTCGCGCACCCCGCGGGCGCGGCGACTCGCCTCGCACGCCTGGCGAATCGATTCGCGCACCTGCTCCGGCCCGGCGATTCCCGCGAGGGGCAGGATCGGGCGGGTCTGATCCGAGGAGTGGATCACCACGGTGCCGATTCCGACGAGCCGCTGCCAAAACGCGAGCGTGAGTTCGGTGTCCTTGACGCGGTAGATCTCGATCTCCTCGAGGTGCCGCGTGAAGACGCCGCTTCGGACGCGAATCCGTTCCCGGGTGAGTTCGTAGCGAGTGAGGCGAAGCCGCAGCCACCGCCAACCCGCCCACGGCAGAGGAACGATCGCCAAGGCGGCGGCAAGCCAGCCCCAGTTGCTCACGGTCGTCAGCACCGCCACCGCGGCGATGGCGCCGCCGAAGAGGGCCGCCCAACTTCCAAGGTTGAGCCACTGGCTCGGGCGACCGCTCCAGAGGGGCTCCTCCGAGCTTGGCGTGGCTGTGTTGCTTCCGCGCGTTTCAGAAGGCACCCCCGAGAGTGGATCGGCGGCGGCTTCCCCCGACTGCGGCTCGGCGGCCTGCTCGCCGGCGTCGAGTTCGATCGAACCGACCTTGAGGCCAAGTTCGGCCGCCACCGCCTCGACTTCACCCAGGCTGCCGGCGCGGATGGTGACCGATGCGGGGGCGCCGGTGGCTTGATCGGTGCCAGTCACGGTGAATCGTCTGCTCATCGGGTCGTCACGTTCAGGTCAGGAAAGGGAAGCGCGGGCCGCTGGATGCCCCGAACTCATGGTCAGCGGGACCGGAAGTCACTGCAAGCCAGTCCCTCGCTCAGGCCGCGTCGGGGGCCTGCGAGGGAACGAGCTCTCGGGAAGGTCGACGAACCGCGCGACCGGCCCCTCAGATACCGCCAGACGCTCGTTTGGGCCCCGAGGAACCACCACGAAGACGCCTGAACCCCCCAAGTTCGCCGAAGTTGACTGCAAGAATGCCGCGCGGGGCAGGGTGGGGCTTCCGGTTCGGATCCGGATCGCTACCATCGTCGCCCCGCCCGAGGAGGACCTCTTCGGGTCGCCGGGCGGGTGGATCGTCATCGGCCGATGCGACCGATGGCCCGGATCGAATTCATGTCCGTTCCGAGTGAACCAGACCCCATCTCCGAGTTGGCCCTCGACGCCGAAGAAGCGACCGCCTCGGTCGATCTCTCCGAGGCGACGATCCTGCTCGTCGACGACAACCTGCAGAACCTCGAACTGATGCAGGCCTATCTCGAGGCGTTGCCCTGTGCCGTCCACACCGCCCACGATGGCGTCGAGGCGATGGAGGCGTTGGCGGTCCACCGGCCGGACCTGGTGCTGCTGGATGTGATGATGCCCCGCATGAGCGGCTTCGAGGTCTGCCGTCGCATCAAGGGCAACCCGCAGACCCGCCAGACCCTGGTGATCATGGTCACCGCCCTCAACGAGGTGGCCGACCACGAGCGGGCGGTCGAGAGCGGCACCGATGACTTTCTCTCGAAGCCGGTCAACAAGCTCGAACTGCTCACCCGAATCCGCAGCCTGCTGCGCCTGAGCCTGCTTCGACGCAGGCTCGACCGCATGGTCGGCCGCCGCGACGAGGGATTCGGCGAGTCCTGAGGCTCAGGCGGCCTTGCGCTCGATCGCCGGCGCTCCGGGCCGACGGATCCAGACCGTGCCCCGCGGCTCGAGCACCAGTTCGAGGTGGGCGAGGTACTGACGCAACTCCTCGGTGGGGAACGACTCGAGCCAGACCCGGCCCACGCCCTGATTGATCTCGGCGATCATCTCGATGATCTCCTCCCGCTCGAGTCGCTCGGTCGAGGGCGACGTGGCGGTGCGGGCGGAGAGGCTCGGGGCGTTCGCGATGGTGGCGTGCATGGGCGTCCGTGCTCCAGCGATTTCGGTGTTCTTGCGAGGCGGGACCCTCCCGCCGCGAGCGTTCATCGGGAGGTCTCGGCCGAACGATCGAGTCGATAACTGGGCCTACGAGGCGAAGATGGGGGGTCCGGAGGCGTTCGACCACCGGATCTTGGGTCTCGAGCTCCGAAGCAACCCTTGCGGTCGTGGCGAGGCTCGGATCGAAGAAAAGTTCTCGCCGCGAGGCGGACCTTGGCCCGGAGGCGACCTGCCTCGTCGATGGCCGCGTGCCACGAGGCCTGCCCCTCTGAAACTGCTCGACCTCGACGCTGTCCGTCTCCGAGATCGCTCAGAACCCCGCCGTGTTCGCCGCCGTCGAGGATCTACCATCGCCGGCTCCCTCGAGGACCTGTTCGGATCATGGACGATCCCATCCCCGCACTCCTTCATTGCCCCGCCCTACACGCGCGAGCCTCCACGGCCGGCGACGTCGATCGCCACGCTCGCCGCAGCGTGATCCTCCGGGGCCTTGCCGCGATCGGAACCTCGGCACTCTGGGGGTGCAGTGGTGCGAGCGAGCCCGATGTCGCGACCCCGCCGCGGATGACGCGACAAGTGCGGCCGCAGGGCGGTCGCCAGAGCGATCCCCGCCCGCTGCCGCCCACGCGCGAGCCGATCGTGCGCGTTCTCGCCGAGCGCTTCCCTACGTCGGGGCTTGAGCTTCGAATCGAGTCGACGCAACCGTGGGTTCGGATCCGCGACGACAGCGACCGTGGCGGCGCGGTGCTCGCTTCGCCGCTGGTGATCACCTCGCTTGGCGATCGGTGGCGGATCGAGTCTGCGTCGGCGCCCGCGATTCGAGTGCCCGTGGGCGTCCTCACCCTGACCTCGGTGGGCAGTCGCGGCGAAGCAGGGGAGATCTCGGTCGCGAGCGGTCCGGAGGCGGCACCGCAGCCCCTCGGGACCACGCTCGCCCTGGTGCCCAATCGGGATGAGGTCGATCTGGTGACCCACCTCCCGATCGAGCGGTACCTGCCCGGCGTCCTGGCGCGGGAGCTCTTCGGGCACTGGTCGATCCAGGCCTTCCGGGCTCAGGCCGTCGCCGCACGCAGCTTCGCCGTCTGTGAAGCGGCCCATTGGAGCGGTCGTCGGCACTACGACCTGACCCGAGGTGGCGCTTCGCAGGCGTGGGTTGGTCTCGTCGAGTCCGGCCGAGCGGCAGAGTCTGCGCGGGAGACCCGAGGCGTGCTGCTGACCTGGGATACGAAGGTGGTGCCGGGGTACTACTGCAGTTGCTGCGGCGGACTGCCGGCGGATGCAAGCGATGCGATCGGGTCGAATCCCGCGAATGCGATTCCACCGCTGGCGGGTCGATCCGACGGCGGAGGGTGCTGCGAGAGCTCACCGACGTGGCGCTGGCGGCGGAGGCTCGACCTCAGCGGGCTTTCCGCCGGGCTGGCCCTGTGGGCACGTCGCGAGCAGGCCGTCGACCTTGCCGAGTTCGACCGACTCGCCGCGGTCGAGGTCTCGGCGGTCAACCGCCATGGCCGTCCGGTGCGATACCGCTTCGAGGACGTTCGGGGACGCACCGCAGAACTCCGCGGCGAGCGGGCCCGCCGAGCCCTCGAGGCCGCCGCCCCGGAAGCCTCGGATCGGTTCCTGTCCGCCGCCTTCGAGGCAGAGGTGGCCTCAGGCCATGCGAGTTTCGAAGGTTGCGGCCACGGACATGGCGTCGGTCTCTGCCAGTACGGGGCCGAAGCAATGGGCCGGAGAGGCGTCTCGCACCTCGAGATCCTCGGCCGCTACTACCCCGGCTCGATTCCGATCTCGTGCTGGGGATGACGGCTCGCTGCCGTCACGCCGGCTCGGAGGTTGAACAGGTTCGCGGTCGGAAGTCCGTCGGCTTGAGGGTCGGGTCGACTCGGACTCTGCGGCTGCGTCGGGGGGTGGCAGCCTGCTGAAGCCCTGGTGCCGCTGCGACCTTGCGGAGGAGGATCACGGAACGAATCGGGCCCAAAAGTAGACACGGCCGCGCCCTTTTCAGATCGCGGCCGGTCTCCCTTTCCCTCGTGCTCCAAGACCCGTCGGGCGATTGAAGGTTCGTTGAGGTGTATCCACCTTTTCGAGGAGCGTAGATGTTCGGGGTTCCCTTTCCCGTCGACCTCCGAGTGGGTCCGCGCCCTTTTCTTCGCGGGACTCGGTGCTCCAGCCTTCATCCTTCCCAGCCGAACGATTCGAAGGTCCCTTGCTCCCTGAATCGCTCGACCCGCATTCGACTGTGGTTTTGCTCCCTCCCTTGAGTCGAACTTGAGGTCTACAGAGCCTCCAAGTCCAAATTGTGGGGTGGGATCCGCAGCATGCAAGTGGGTGAGTGGGATTTGGGTGGATTTTTATCCGCGCCCCCATGGGTTGGAATTGCCCCGCTTGACATCCGCGGCCATCCTTGGGTTCCCATGCCTGCTGCGTTCCCCACTCTGGTGCTCGCCTCAACCTTGGCCTGTCAAGCACTTGCCGCCACGGGAGGGCCTCCGGAACCTCCGCGGGCGGTGGCGTCGTGGATCGACCGCACCGCCCCGAAGGCGATTGACGGGAATTTTGCGATTCGGAGCGATTTGCCCGAAGGGAGAACCCGCGGAATTGCCAATGCCGCGACCTCGATGCGGCGGGACTTGGCTGCGAGGCTCGGCGGTGCCCGGTCGCCGAATGCGGTGCAACTCTGGCTCTTCGCGTCGCGGAGCGAGTTCGAGGGAACTCTGCGAAGCGAATTGGGCGTCGATGCTCGCGGCCACGACGCGGTCGCCGCGCCACGCCGGGGAGATCGCGTGGTCGCGCTCTGCGATGCGACACCGAACGAGCAGACCGTTTTGACGGCGCTGGCTCGAGCCATCGCCGAGGATCACCTCACGGCACTTGCGCCGAACGCGCCGCCGTGGCTCGTGTCCGGACTGCCGCGCTGGTACGCGGGCGTGGTGGATCCGCTTGCCGGCGCGGGTTCGGGGAATCCGCCGCAACCGCTGCGAAGTTCACTGGCGACGGCGATGCGACAGGGCCGAGCGATCGGGGTGATCCGACTCGTCGGATTGGATCGGCAACGATGGAACGCCAACCTCGCCGCCGGCAGCGGACCGTTGCAGGACGCGGAGTCGTGGGCGCTGGTGGCGACCCTGCTCGACGGGAGTCGATCGGATGGCGCGAAAAGTCGCGAGCTTCGTGGCTGCTTCGAGCGCTGGTTCGCGGATCTGCAACGGGGCAGCGATCCGGTGTCGGCCTGGCAGGCTCGCTTTCCGCCCGATGCGACCGCAGCACTCGAACGAGCTCACGACCAGCTTGTCGCGCGAGAGTCCACCCAACTCGATGCTGCGATTCGCGAAGCCCGCTGGCTCGCCGAGGGCTGGATCGATCGCCTGGCCAAGGGAGAACCGGCGATCGACCTGTCGGAGCTCCGGTCGCACCTGCTCGCCACCGGCTTCGCCGTTGACGAGGAGTGCCTCGGCCCGAGCGGTCGCTGCCCGTGGCACCCAGAGGCGGGAGCCGAGCCAGCATGGAGGCCGACGAGCGGGCGGGCGACGAGCCCTTGGCTCGAGGTTTGGGGCGGCGTGGTGGCGGGGCGCCGACTGGAAGTGCGGTGGGCCGAGCCCGTGCCGGGCGGCCGCCGCTACGAACTGCGAGTGCTTGACGCCTGAACCCCGCCCAAAACGCGACGCCGCCGACTTGGGATCGGCGGCGCCATAAGCGGAGACAGGAACTGGAGAAAGAAGAGCCGCCGGTGTTACTCGGGCGGCTCGGGTGGGGTTCGGAGATCTTTCGAGATTCCGTCGCTCGATTCAGCGGGCTGCGATGGGGCCGGTCCGACCCGCGTCGACGAGGTCCTCACCGGCGGCGGAATGGGCCGGATTCGCGAATTCATCCAGCCCGTCGAGGTCCTCGAAG
>JAPOKA010000002.1 GCA_029977865.1 bacterium | reverse complement strand
ACCCCACCCTCGCGGCACGTGGCCTCGTTCACTCGAGCGCCCAGCGACGGCGGAGTCGGCTTCGCAGTGGAGGAGCGAGCATGGCCGCAGGGCCACGTAACGAGACCGATCGAGCAACGTTGCTGACTCGCTCCGTCGGCGCGGTCTCTCGGGACCTGCCGCGCTCGATCTGCACGCTCAAGCGCTGATCGGTCGAGCCACTGCATCATGGCACCGGATCGTGGCCTTGGCCGCCCCACGGATGGCACCTGCAGACGCGACGCAGCGTGAGCCAGCCGCCCCGGAGTGCGCCGTGACGATCGACGGCCTCGAGTCCGTAGTGGGAACAGGTCGGACTGAACCGACAGTGCCCGCCGAGCAGGGGGCCGAGAACCCGCTGATATCCACGGAACACTCCCATCAGTCCGACTGCGGCGAGACTTCGCCTCGTGCCGAGTTCGGCGGGTCGATCGGGGACGTCCGGTCGCAGTCGGGGGTGCTGTTCCATTGTCGATCGAGCGCCTCGGCGGCGCGACGAAGCAGGCGGCGGTAGTCCTCGAGCCGCAGCGGCGCGTGCGGGTGCACCACCACGAGCAGATCGTACCCCTTGGGAAGTTCGCTTCTTGTGGTGCGAAAGGCCTCGCGAATCAGTCGCTTCACGCGGTGCCGCGTGACCGAGTTGCCGCAGCGCCGCGAGACCGAGAGCCCCAGTCGGGTCTCGCCGGCGTCGACCAGATCGCGATTGGGACGGCCGTACACCAGAAGCGGGCCCTCCCTGCGACGGGCGCGGGCCGCGTAGGCGAGGTCGAACGCGGCCGCGCCGCGCATGCGAAAACGCCGACCGAATCGGAAGTCGCCCCGCGATGGCTGGACGGCGTCGTCCGACACGTTCAATCCTGCTCGAGTTGCTGGTTGTAGTGCCGCAGCAGGCGGGTGCGGGTGAGCATGCCCACCACCTTTTCCTGGTGGTCGATCACCGGAAGGCTCTCGATGTCGGCGCGACCGAATCGTTCCACCGCCAGATCGAGAGTGTCTTCTCGACGCAGGATGGGAAGGTCGGTGCGCATGAGCTCTTCGACTTGCAGCAAGGGGATCGACTCGCGATAGACCAGTGCTTCGCGAAGGCTGCTGCCCGCCACCAGCCCGAGGTAGCGTTCGCCCTCGCCCACCACCGCGAAGTCGTTCACCGGGAAACGCTCGGCGAGGTCGAGGAGTCGCTGGCTGCTGTCGGAGGGAAGCACCAGCACCGGCGGCAGCAGCGGAAGCTCGCCGACGCTGTGTCGCCGCAGCAGGGTCAGGTCGCTGAGACGGCCGAGCCGGATTCCCGCCGCCGCGAGCTCCGCGGTGTAGAGGCTCTCTCCGGCGAGTCGCTTGGCGAGGCTGGTGGCGATCGCAGCGGTGAGCATCAGCGGGAGGATGAAGTCGTACTGGCCGGTCAACTCGTAGACCAGCAGCACCGCGGTCAGAGGGGCGTGGGTGGTCGCCGCCACCATCGCCGCCATCCCGACCAGGGCGTAGAGCGCCGGGCTGGCATCGGGGTACCACGGCGTCTGCTGCGCCAGGATTCCGAAGAGCCCGCCGATCGCCGCACCGAGCACCAGCGCCGGTGCGAAGAACCCTCCCGATCCGCCCGATCCGAGCGTGAGCGAGGTTCCGACGAGCTTGAGGGCGAGCCAGCCGCCAAGCACCAGCGCCGTCGCATCGGCACCGGCGAGATAGAACTGCGGATCGAGCATGCGGCGGATCGCCGGATACCCCGTCCCAAAGAACGAGGGCAGCCCGCCGGGACTGTTGAGCGGCGAGGAGAATCCCCACCAGAAGACAGCTCCGACCACGCCCAGCATGAGGCCGCCCAACGCGGGGCGAAGCGGACGCGGCACCCGGAATCGTTCGAAGCCGCGCGCGAACGATCCCTCCGCGAACATCAAGGTCCGGAGCACCGCGACCGCGGCGACGCCGCAGACCACGCCCAGCACGAGGAACACCGGAACCTGGCTCACCGTGAAGTTGGTGGCGCCGCTCCCGAAGAACTCCGGACCGACGCCGAAGAGGGGATCGGTCCGCCCGAGCAACGTCTGCACCGTCGCCGAGGCGACCACCGATGCCACCACGATCGGGGTGAAGGTCCGAAGCGAGAAGTCGCGGAGCAGCACTTCGAGCACGAAGAAGATGCCGGCGATCGGGGCGTTGAAGACCGCGGCGAGTCCGGCCGCGGCACCGCACCCGAGCAGCGCCGTGGTCGAGGCGGTGTCGGCGCGGGCGAGCCGACCTGCGGCAGATCCGGTGACGGCGCCGATCGCGACGATCGGCCCTTCCGGACCAGCGCTGCCGCCGAACCCGATGGTGAGCGTCGAGCCGAGCCACTGCCGAACCCAAAGCCGCAACGGCAGGCGGCCGCCTTCGCGGTGAATGCCGTGCAGCACCTGAGTGACGCCGTGACCGGTGAGTCGCAACGGCACGCTCCACGCCAGCAGTCCGGTGAGGAGCCCGCCGATCGCCGGCGCGAACATCAGGACCGCCAGCGCCGCCCACGGCGTCGAGGTGTCGACGCGTTCGCCGAGCAGGGCCTCCATCCACTCGATCGGGAAGATGAAGGCCAGCGCCGCGAGGCCCATCACCACGCCGACCACGGTGGCGGTGACGATCGAAGGCGATCCCACCGCCATGCCCAGACGCTCTGCGAGCGAGCGAATCGAGGGGGTGGGAGGGGTTTCGGGGGGGGGCGACATGCGGGCGAAGCTGGGGCGATTCGGATGGGGCGGACTGCCGCTTCTCCATCGGCCGGATCGGCAGTATCATGCCCGATTCGCCCGCGGGTGGGTCCCGCGGCTCGCCGAGACGGATCCAACCATGCTCGAACCCCTCAACAGCGACGAACTCATCCGGAAGTTTGGAGGACGTTTCAAGCTGACCGCCCTCATCCAGCGGCGGCTCGAGGAACTGATCGCGGGCGATCGACCCCTGGTCGAGCGTCGCGGCCGCACCGACCTCGAGGTCGTGATCGACGAGATCCTGCACGACAAGATCTCGCTCGAATCGGTCGAGCAGTGATCGGTCGTCCATGGATCACGGGGATCCTGCTCGCCTGACTGCACTCTCCGGGCGGAGGATCGCGGTCGGTGTCGGGGGCGGCATCGCGGCCTACAAGGTCGCGGGCCTGGTGAGCACGTTGGTGCAGGCCGGGGCCGAAGTGACGGTGGCCATGACCGCCTCGGCGGTCCGATTCGTCACCCCGCTCACCTTCGAATCGATCTCCGGCCGGGCGGTCTATCTCGATCCGTGGTCGCCGCTCGATCGCGCCGACCCGCAGCACGTCCGATTCGCCCGCGAACTCGAGTTGATGATCGTGGCGCCGTGCACCATGAACCTGCTGGCCCGCTTCGCGGTCGGCATGGCCGACGACGCGGTGACCCTGCTCGCCTCGGTGCTCGACCGCAGTCGCCAACCCACCGTGCTCGCGCCGGCTATGAACGAGGCCATGTGGCGGCAGCCGGCGACGCAGCGGAATCTCCGCACGCTCCGCGAAGACAACTTCGTCGTGGTCGAGCCCACGTCGGGCTGGCACGCCTGCCGCAGCGATGGCCCCGGGCGATTGCCCGAGCCCGAGGCGCTGGTCGACGCGATTCTCGCGGCCTTGCCCACCGCGTGAGCGAGACCGGCAGCACTGGTGCGGTCGGTTCGCAGCCGCAGTCAGGACCGGGGGCGGCAGGCCGGGAAAGCTGGCTCCGGCACCGCCACGCTCACACGCCGCAACTCGCCGACGGTCCCTGGTAGCGATTCCAAGGCATCAGGCTCAGCACTGCGGCGAGTCCGCAGGTTCCGCTGAAACCTGCGAAGGCCAGGCCGGCACCGAAGAAGGCCGGCATCAGCAGGAACCATGGGTTCACCCAGTGGGCCAGCGCCGATCCCGCGAGCACCGCGATGCCCACCACGATCTGCACCTGCCGCATCAGGGAGATGGGCGGCGCCTTGCCGACCTTGACCGCGCCGCCGGCGCTCTTCCAGGCACCGATCCCTCCCGAAAGGCTGAAGGCGTTGCCGCCGCCTGCCGCGGTGAAGCGACCCAGGGCATCGAGCGAGCGCTTGCCGCTGCGGCAGTGCAGCACGATCTTGCGCTTCTCGGCGAGGAGCGGCTTCGCATCGAATCGCGAAAGCGGATTGGCGCTGCTGCCGTCGATCCACTCCGCCGCACGCTCGTCGGGCTCGCGAACGTCGATCACCACCGCCTCGCCCGACTCGACCCATCGACGGGCGGTCGCCGCATCGATCTCGAGACCTGACTCGATGGAGGGGCTGTTGGCGGCGATGGTCGTCATGCGAGGCTCCTGCTGCGGCGATCGACTCGAATCGACTGGACTCGGCATCGACCTTGATGGCGAGGCGGATCGTCAGGCGTTGCGAAGTGAAAAACAAGCCTAGTAACGAGAAGCTCCCAACGGCAACCATGAGACGCGCCACAAACGCCTCAATGTCGGCGAGACCGCGCGCGGCGACGCTCCGGGGTCCCCGGCGGACGAAGGCGGCGCTCCGCCGACGTTCTGCCGTGGATTGCCGCGCGGCTCGACCAGTCCTCCCCGACGCAGATCCCACTGCGAAGCGGCGCCGCTCAGTCGAGCACCGCCCCCTGTTCGCGGTAGTACTCCGCGAGCGCTGCCCGGTAGGGCTCGCGGAACTGCGACTCGATGCGCTGCGACCAGGAGCCTTCGACCCCTCGGGCGGCGTAGTAGTCGAGCATCCGCTCGTCGTAGCGGGCGATTCCGGCGAGCACCGTTTCGTCGTCTGGATAGTGCTCCTCGAAGAGCACCGCCTCGGATTCGAGTCGCGGCCGACGGTCCGGATCCTCCGCCGGCACGCCGACGCAGAGACCGAAGAGGGGATAGACGCCACGCGGGAAGGCCATGAGTTTCTGGACCGAGGCGAGGTCGTTCCGGAGTCCGCCGATGTAGCAGATCCCGTATCCGAGCCCTTCAAAGGCAACGCAGAGGTTCTGGGCGAACAGGGTGGCATCGATCGCCGCGATCAGAAAGCCCTCGAGGCGGGTGGCGTAGGGAACGCCCGCCCGCTCCGCGAGCAGGCGATGCCGACGGGTGTCCCCGCAGACGATGAAGAACCCACCGCAGCGGGCCACCTTGGTCTGCCCGCCGGTGAGTTCGACGAGCCGTTCGAGGCGCTGGCGGTCGCGGACTCGGATCAGCGAGTACGCCTGCACGTTCGAACTCGTGGACGCCTGCTGCCCAGCCTCCACCGCGCTGCGAACATCCTCGTCGGGAAGGGGCGCTTCGGTGAAGCGTCGGATGGAGCGATGGGCCAGGAGGAGTTCGAGGGCGGGATGGGGCATGGCGGGGCTCTTCTTCGCGGAAGGGAAGCGGGGGATTCTCCTGCAACCTGCGGATCCCCGCGAGTCGGTCGACCCTCGGGCGCGGGAGCGGTACGCTCCGGTCCCGAGACCCGCCCACCCACGAGAGGAACGACCGCGTGCTCTGGAGACTCATCTACGACGAAGACCTCGCCGAGGCCGCCTATCTGATCGGATGCCAGCGAACCGGTGAGGCGATCGTCTTCGACCCCGAACGGGATGTCGATCGCTACATCGCGCTTGCGGCAAGCCACAGTCTTCGCATCACCGCGGTCGCCGAGACCCACATCCATGCCGACTTTCTCTCCGGCGCCCGCGAGCTCGCGGAGCAGGTCGGGGCGCACGTCTACGTCTCCGGCCTTGGTGGTCCCGAGTGGCAGTCGAAGTGGGTCGGCCCCTACCGCCACACGCTGCTCAAGGACGGCGACACCTTCGCGGTGGGAAACATCCACTTCAAGGCGTTGCACACGCCCGGACACACCCCCGAGCACATGGTCTACCTCGTCGAGGACCGCGGCGGCGGCGCGGACGAGCCAATGGGTGTGGTGACCGGAGACTTCATGTTCGTGGGCGATCTCGGTCGCCCCGACCTGCTCGAATCCGCGGCAGGGCAGCAGGGTGTGGCGGACGGTTTCGCGCACGATCTTCATCGCTCGGCCTCGAAGTTCATGAGCCAACCCGACCACCTGCAGATCTGGCCCGCCCACGGCGCCGGCAGCGCGTGCGGCAAGGCCCTCGGGGCGGTGCCGCAGTCGACCATGGGCTACGAGCGCCGCTTCAATCCGATGCTGCGGCTTGTCGAGGACGAGCAGACCTTCGTGCGGACCATCCTCGAGGGCCAGCCCGAGCCTCCCACCTACTTTGCCCGCATGAAGGCCTGGAACCGCGACGGAGTTCCGTTGCTTGGCAAGGTGCCGCAGCCGCGGCGGCTTGCCGCCGGTGACATTGCGTCGGCGATCGACGGCCGCAACGTTCCCGTCGACTGTCGTCGGCAGCCGGAGTTCATTCGCCGGCACCTTCCCGGCAGCCTCTGGGCGCCGCTCGGCCCCGCTTTTCTGATGGCGATCGGAAGCTATGTCGAACCGACCGATCCCATCGTCCTGATCTGCGAGGAGGCCCAACTCGATCGGCAGGTGCGGGCGCTGGTCAGGATCGGGCTCGACCGCATCGAGGCCTGGACCGATCCCGCGACCTTGACGCAGCACTTCGAGTCCGGTGGCGGGCACGAGTCGATCCCGGAGATCCACGTCGACGAGTTGGCGCAGCGGCTCGAATCGGAGCCCGCGCTTCCCTTGCTCGACGTGCGCCGCGCCTCAGAGGCTCGCGCCGGCGCCATCGACGGTGCGGTGAACGTGGCGCACACGCGACTGCTCGACCGGCTCGACGAGGTGCCCGCCGGCGAGCCGCTGCACATCCACTGCCTGAGCGGCGCTCGTTCGACCATGGCCGCGGCGGCGCTCAAGCGACGAGGCCGAAGCACCGTCAACGTCGGCGGCGGATTCTCGGCGTGGCAGAAGGGACCGGGAGCGGGCGCCGCCGCCCGTTCATGAGCCTCGCGGAGCGCGATGCCGTCATGCCCTCGAGACGCCGAGCCGTCGATGGGTGACGCCGTCGAGCCGGGCGGCGAGGCGCCCAAACCGATCCAGTCGCGCACTTCGCGCTGGCGCGGGGCGCTGGTGATTGCCGCGCTGGTCGCGGTGGCAGGGCCGTGGGGCCGCGCCGACGCTGCGCTGGTCGCGGGAATCGTGATCGCCCTCGTCGGCGCCGCCGAGTTCCTGCGACCGGCTCGAACGATCTCCAAGTGGCTCATCCAGATCTGCGTGGTCCTGCTGGGCCTGCGGCTCGATCTGGGAATGCTGCGCGATTCGGTCGTCGACGGACTCGGGCTCGCGGTCGGCACCATCGTCGGGGCGATCGTGATGGGACTCCTGCTCGGGCGGGCCTTCCGGACTGGCCGCGAGACCTCGACCCTGATCACCTGCGGCACCGCGATCTGCGGAGGCTCTGCGATCGTCGCGGTGGGCGGAGCGATCGGGGCGTCCGCTTCGGTGATGTCCGTCGCGATCGGCGCCATCTTCTGCCTCAACGCCCTCGGTCTCTGGGTGCTGCCCATGATCGGCCACGCCCTTTCGCTCAGCGACGTTCAGTTCGGTCAGTGGGCCGGGGTGGCCTTGCACGACATCGCGTCGGTCGGTGGCGCGTCCAAGGGCTACGGCGGCTCCGCGTTCGAGGTGGCCACCGTGGTCAAGTTGACGCGGGTGGTGTGGATCACTCCGCTGGCCCTGCTGGCACCGTGGTTTGTTCGCGGCGGAAGCTCCACGCAGGCGCGGTCGCCGTTTCCGTGGTTCATCGTGGCTTTCTTGCTTGCCAGCGTGATTCGAACGGCCATGCCGGTGGTGGCGCAGTGGAGCGACACGGTCGCCGAAGTTTCCGGGGTGGGGTTTCAGGCCGCGCTCTTCATGATCGGGCTCGGCATCTCCCGGCAGGTGGTCCGGTTGGTGGGCTGGCGTGCCCTTGCCCAGGCAACGGTGCTCTGGGTGTTGCTGGCGGGGGTCTCGCTGGCGGTGATCGCCTGGCGGCCCGAGCCAGCGGCCTCGCCAACGAGTTCTGGCCAGCGCACCTCGGAGGTGACGGTCACGCCCGAATGACTGCTCAGGGGGTCGCCAGATTCGCGCGATCTTCACACGAAACGCCCCCGCGGTTCATCGTTGGGGGCGAGAGTGCCGCCTCACCTCAGGAGGAGCAAACAGCATGACTCGATCAATCCGGTTCTTCGCAGCCAGCCTCACCGTCGCCGTCGTGGGCGCTTCCGCCTCGGCTCAGGTCGAGGTCGACCCCGCGCTGCCCGCCTACAGCCCCGTGCAGGGGGTCTCGGGCAACATCAAGAGCATCGGCTCGGACACCATGAACAACGAGATGACCTTGTGGGCCGAGGGCTTCCGGGTCTTCTACCCCAACGTCCTCGTCGAAGTCGAGGGCAAGGGCTCTTCGACCGGGCCGGTGGCGCTGATCGCTGGCACCGCGCAGTTCGCGCCGATGAGCCGGCCCATGAAGTCGAAGGAAGAGGACGACTTCGAAAAGCGATTCGGCTACAAGCCCACGGCGCTCGAGACCTCGATCGACATGCTCGCGGTCTTCGTCCACAAGGACAATCCCATCGCCCGCACCGGGCTCACCTTGCAGCAGGTCGATGCGATCTTCTCGAAGAACCGCAAGGGCGGACGGAAGGACGATGTCCGCACCTGGGGCGATCTGGGGCTCACCGGCGACTGGGCCGACAAGCCGATCAGCCTCTACGGACGGAACTCGGCCTCGGGGACCTACGGGTACTTCAAGGACGTCGCCCTCTTCGGCGGCGACTACAAGGACTCGGTGAAGGAGCAGCCCGGTTCGAGCGCGGTGATTCAGGGCGTCGCGACCGATCCCTACGCCATCGGCTACAGCGGCATCGGATACCTGACCGCGGACGTGGTGGCGGTCCCGTTGGCCCGCGATGCGGCAAGCGAGATGATCGCGGCGAGTCCGGAGAACGCCTACACCGGCGAGTATCCGCTGGCACGGTTCCTGTACGTGTACATCAACCACAAGCCGGGGGCCCGGCTCGACCCCCTCCGCCGGGAGTTCATCCGCTACATTTTCAGCCGCGACGGCCAACTGGCCGTGCTCAAGGACGGCTACTTCCCGGTCACCTTCGCGGTGGCGGAGGAGAACCTCGCCAAGGTCGGCGTGACCAAGTGACTGGCAGGACTGACGCTCGCGGCATCGGCTGAGTGGGGCAGGTGCGGCGAGCGGCTTCTCGGAAAGGGCAGTTCGCGTGGCCGATCAGACCTTCACCGGATGGGTGCGGCGACGCACCACTTCCGCGCGGGTGAAGGTCGCGGATGCCGCGGCCCGGGTGCTGATCACCACCGCCGGGCTCGCCACCATCGTGGCGGTCGCGGGAATGTGCGTCTTCCTGGTGGCGATCGCCGCGCCGCTGTTCCTCCCCGGCAAGGTCTCGGCGGCACGGAGCCTTGCGCCGCAGCTTGCCGAGGACGCGGCGGCACCGGTCCACGTGGCGCTCGATGAGCACCGCACCATCGGCTTCGCCTGCTTCGGCGACGGCGAGGTGGTGGTCTTCGACAGCGAGACCGGCGACCCCATCGACCGTCGGCGCCTCTTCGACGAGCCGCCGACGGCGTGGTCGTTCGTGCCGGGAGGCGACTTGGCGATCTTTGCGTTCGCCGATGGCACCGTGCGGCACGGCACCCTCGGCTTCACCGCCGAATTCGTGGAGCCCTCCGAGATCGAGCCGGAGTTCCGCACCCTCGAAGTCGGCGCGTCGCGCCGCGGCGACGGCGGGGTGGTGCAGCGGACCGCCTCGGGCTCGTTCCGGATCCAGCGTTTCGCAGCCGCCCTCTCCGAGCCGGCGAAGATCTCCGAGAAGCCGGTCCGGCTGGTCGACCTCTCGATGCTCACCACTGGCCCGGTGCTGGTCGCGGTGGACGACGAGCGAACCTTGCACGTCAAGTCGGTCACGGTGATTCGAAACATGATGACCCGTCGCGAGACCCTGCGGGTTTCGGGCGGATCGATCGAACTGCCGCCGACGATCGGTGGGGGATCGCTTCCGGTTCACTGCCTGCTCGAGGGCCGCGCCGACTCCGCGCTGCTGGTGTGGGCCGATGGGCGAGCCCTTCGCATCGACACCCGCGACCGTTCCGAGCCGGCGCTCGCCGAGCGGCTTGATCTGCTGCCCGAGGGTGGCGGAACGATCACCGCGGTCTCCTTCATGATCGGCAAGACGACGCTGCTTGTCGGGGACGCCGACGGCGCGGTCGATGCGTGGTTCCGCGTTCGCCCGAGCGAGCAGTCGGAGTTGGCGGCGCTGGTCGATGGCACCCGTCTGGTGCGGGCGCATCGGCTCGAGGGCGCGGCTGGCGTGGCGGTGCGCTCGCTGGCGGCCTCGAATCGGACGCGGATGGCTGCGGCGGGATTCGCCGACGGCTCGGCCCGGCTCTACTCGGTTACCAACGATCGACTGCTCGCCACCTGTCCACCGCAGGATGGCTGGCATCAGGCGATCACGGCGCTTTCGATCAGCCCCAAGGACGATGGGCTGCTCACCGCGTCGGCCGACGGTTGCGCCCTCTGGCAGGTCGACGTTCCCCATCCCCAGACCACGGTGGGCTCGATCTTCGGGAAGGTCTGGTACGAGGGATACGAACGGCCCGAGCATGTCTGGCAGAGTTCCTCCGGGACCGACGAGTTCGAGCCCAAGTTCGGCCTGGTGCCGCTTCTGTTCGGATCGATCAAGGCCACGCTCTACGCGATGCTCTTCGGCACGCCGCTCGCGATCCTCGCGGCGATCTACACGAGCGAATACCTCCACCCCCGCACTCGGGCGCGGGTGAAGCCCGCCATCGAGGTGATGGCGAGCCTGCCGAGCGTGGTGCTGGGCTTCCTGGCCGCGCTGGTGTTTGCGCCGCTGGTGGAGCGGGTGGTTCCCGCGTTGCTGGCTTCGTTCTTCGTCATTCCGTTTGCGGTGCTTGTCGCCGCGCACGCATGGCAGTTCCTTCCGACGGCCCGCGCCACGCGTCTCGCGGGCTGGCGGGTGCCATTGGGTCTGCTCGCCGCCGCGGCGGGGCTCGCCGCCGCCTTCGCGGGCGGCCCCGCGATCGAGCGTTGGTGCTTCGGTGGCGACATCATGGGATGGCTGGCGTGGAAGCCTGATGGCGAACCCTCGCCCTTCGCGAGCCCATTTGGCGGCTGGCTGCTGCTGCTGCTGCCGTTCTCGACGGTGGGCTCCTGGTGGCTTGTGGCGAGGGCGAGTTCGGGCCGCATGCGAACCGCCATCTCGCGCATGGATCGCCCGCAGGCGGCCGCGGCGCAACTGGCCAAGTTCCTTGCAGGCTCCGCCCTCAGCCTCGGAGTGGCCGCAGGCCTCGCGGCCGCGCTCTCGGCGCTGGGGTTCGATCCGCGAGGAGGGGTGGTCGACACCTACGTGCAGCGGAATGCGCTGATCGTGGGATTCCTGATGGGCTTCGCCATCATCCCGATCATCTACACCATCGCCGAAGACGCGCTCTCGAGCGTGCCCGAGCACCTCCGCAGCGCCTCGCTCGGCCTCGGCGCGACGCCGTGGCAGACCGCGGTCAGGATCATCGTGCCGACCGCGATGAGCGGCATCTTCTCCGCGGTGATGGTCGGTCTCGGCCGCGCGGTGGGCGAGACCATGATCGTGCTGATGGCCGCCGGCAACACGCCGATCCTCGAGTGGAACATCTTCAACGGCTTCCGCACCCTCTCCGCCAACATCGCGGTCGAGTTGCCCGAGGCGGTGCCGCACTCGACCGAGTACCGCATGCTCTTCCTCGCGGGGCTGAGCCTGTTCATGCTCACCTTTCTGGTGAACACCTTCGCCGAGTGGGTGCGGCAGCGATTCCGCAAGCGGGCCTTCGCGCTATGACGCAGCTTGCGCCGGCGCCTTCCACGCTCACGCCGCAGCCGCGACCGCGGCAGCCGCGGCCCTCCCATCAGGGCGGGACGTTGCTCGCCGCCGGCGAGCCCATGGTGTGGCTGCTCGCTGCGGGACTCGGCATGGCCATCGCGATGATCAGCGGTCTGGTGGCGCTGGTGGTCTGGAACGGCGCCGCGACCTTCTGGCCGGTTCCCGTGGTCGAGGTTCGCACCCTCGATGGATCGATCCATCTCGGCGAGGTGGTCCGCAGCGACACCTATCGCCCGGACGAGGTGGTGCTGCAGAGCATTCCCGAAGGCGATCGCGAGGCTGTTCGCGCCGCCATCGAGGGGGAGGGCGGGCTCGCCTCGCGACGGTTGCTGCGGACCGCCAACTTCGACCTGAGCGGCACCCACTTCACCTGGGTCGACGACTTCTCGATTGCGCCCGGCGGCGAGTCGAATCCCGAGTGGGCGGTGGTGGTCGAGCGGCTCGAATGGGGGCGGTTCGTCGGCGTTCCGCTCCGCGGTGAGCAGGGCGGGGCGGTCGTCGCCGAGGGCGAGGAAGCCACCTGGACTTGGTACGAGGACCATCACGCGGAGGCGCGGCGGCTGTGGCGCGAGCGCCGCGAGCTCAAGTCCGACGAGATGGGCGCCTTGAATCGCCGCATCGAAGAGGCCCGGCTCGACCTTCGGCGGGCGGAGTTGCGCGAGCAGGCGCCGCCGGAATGGGTGACCGCCTGGACCGATCTCTCTCGCGCACGCGCCGTGCATGACGAGTCCGGCATCGAAGCGAGTCGCTCGCGGCTCGCTGCGATCGAGGCGGCGGGATTTCGCCCCAACGAACGATTTCTCGAGGCGATCGAAGGCTACGAGGCGATCGAGAGAAGCACCGAGGGCGAGTTCGCTGCGCTCCGCGGTCGCATCGAAGACCTCGACGCCCAACTCGCGGCCGAAGTGATGGTGCTCGGCACCGTCGATGGACAGGAGCAGGCCATTCCGCTCGCGGAGATCGTGCGGGCCGTGCCGCAGAATCGGCTGAGCTGGTTTGGTCGACTGGGCGTCTATCTCGACCGCTGGATGGAGTTCCTCCTCGACGACCCCCGCGAGTCAAACAGCGAGGGCGGGGTCTATCCGGCGATCTTCGGCACGGTGGCGATGACGCTGATCATGACCATCGCGGTGGTGCCCTTCGGCGTGCTGGCAGCGCTCTACCTGCGCGAGTATGCCAAGGCGGGCCCCTTGATCAGTGCGGTCCGCATCGCGGTCAACAACCTCGCGGGCGTGCCGAGCATCGTGTTCGGAGTCTTCGGGCTGGGGTTCTTCTGCTACGTGGTCGGAGCCTCGATCGACCAACTGCTCTTCTCCGCGAGCCTCCCCAACCCGACCTACGGCAAGGGCGGACTGCTGTGGGCGAGCCTGACCCTCGCCCTGCTCACGCTGCCGGTGGTGATCGTCGCCACCGAGGAAGCGCTCGCGGCGGTGCCGCGATCGATGCGGGAGGGCTCCTACGCCTGCGGGGCGAGCAAGTGGCAGACCATTCACCGCATCGTCCTGCCTCGGGCCCTGCCCGGCATCATGACCGGAGCGATCCTCGCCATGGCCCGCGGCGCGGGCGAGGTGGCCCCGCTGATGCTCGTGGGTGCGGTGAAGCTCGCGCCGGAGCTGCCCATCGACGGCACGTTGCCGTTCGTGCATCCGGAGCGGAGCTTCATGCACCTGGGATTCCACATCTACGATCTGGGGTTCCAGAGCCAGAACAGCGAGGCGGCCAAGCCCATGGTCTTCACCACGACGCTGCTGCTCATCACCCTCGTCGCCATGCTGAACCTGATGGCGATCTGGATCCGTGCCCGCCTTCGCCGCCGCTTCGCCGGCAGCCAATTCTGATCACATCTGCGAACATCGAGTTCCGCTCATGACCGACGCTCCTGCCACCACGCCCCCTGAATCGCCGCCACCGGCGCCGGCACCGCGCCCGCATCCGCGCTCGGTCGGCCGGGTCGAGGCGCCCGCCGCCCGCGACCTCGCGGCGATCGCCCGCGGCGAGATCCGCGAGGCGATGGTGCACGCGGAGGTCGGCAAGGAGGAGCCGGTGGTCGAGGTCGACGCCTTCAGCCTCTTCTACGGCGGCTACCAGGCGTTGCACGACGTGTCGATGCGGATTCCCCGCGGCAAGATCACCGCGCTCATCGGTCCATCGGGTTGCGGGAAGACCACGCTGCTGCGTTCGGTGAACCGGTTGAACGATCTCATCGACGGAGTCCGCACCACCGGCGACATGCGACTCAACGGCGACTCGATCTACGGCCGCGACGTCGACGTGATCGAACTTCGCAAGCGCATGGGCATGGTCTTCCAGAAGTCCAATCCCTTCCCCATGAGCATCTACGAGAACGTGGTCTACGCCCTCCGCATCGACGGCCAGCGCGACCGGCGCGTGCTCGACGAGGTCTGCGAGCGATCGCTGCGCGCCGCCGCGTTGTGGGACGAGGTGAAGGACCGCCTGCACGAGAGCGCCCTCAGCATGTCCGGCGGGCAGCAGCAGCGGCTCTGCATCGCCCGCGCCGTCGCCGCCGAGCCCGAGGTGCTGCTCATGGACGAACCCTGCTCGGCGCTCGACCCCATCGCCACCCAGAAAATCGAGGAACTTGTCGAGAGCCTGGTGCCGCACTACTCGGTGTTGATCGTGACCCACAACATGCAGCAGGCCGCCCGTGCGAGCGACTACACCGCGTACATGGTGCTCGGCCGGCTGATCGAGTACGGCCCGACCCAGTCGATCTTCCAGAACCCCAAGCTTCCCGAGACCGAGGACTACATCACCGGCCGCTTCGGCTAGTTGCCTGTTCGCAGCGCCGCAATGCGACGAATCCCCCGCGAGCGGGGGATTCGAGGAATGTGCGCCGAAGCTCGAGGCCGTCGTCAGTTGCCCGCGGCGCCGGTCACCGTCTGCGGGCGGAAGCGGACGTTCTCGGCGATGCCGACCGACGTGGTGAGATCGACGTAGCGGCTGCTGATCGTCTTCCGCGGCGGACGCGGAGCGAAGTCGTAGCCGCCGATCTGTCGCTGCATGAAGTCGGGAGCCCGGATGATCAGCACGTCCTGATAGAAGCGGATGGTTGCCGCATCGCCGCCGTTGTCGACCCAGGCGTCCGGCTCGACGCTCTCGAGAATGATGTCGATCAGTTCCTGAACCTTCTCTTCGGTGCTCTTGCGCTCGGGGTCGTCGCCGGGGTCGCCGAAGATGCCACCGCCGCCGCCGCCCGAACCGCCGCCACCACCACCGCCGCCGAATCCGCCGCCGCCACCACCGCCGCCGCCGCCCTGCGTTCCACCCTGCTGGATCGAACTGTTCAGGTTGAAGTCGGGCGCGTTGTCGAAGTAGGGCGGCTCGAAGAGCAGGTCGCGAATCGGATAGATCTTGAGTTCACGGGCCGCCGGAGCGGAGAGCCGTTCCTTGGTGCCGATCTCGATGTAGCCGTCGCGGAGCTGCCACGTGCAGGGATCGAGGTCCTCGACCTGCTGGAGAATCAACTTGATGGCCTCGAGGGCCTGCATCTGCGAGGCGTTCATGGTCACGGGGGCATCGGGATCGATGCCGCTGGTGGCGTTGCGATCGCTGTCGTAGCGCACGACCAGCGGAACGCCCATCGCGGTCTGCAGGTACTCGAAGGCATCGCGAGCTGGCGTCTCGTTGAAGTCGAAGCTCACCTTGCCGTAGAGAAGCGCACCGAGCAGGGCGGGCTTGTTGCCGTTGGGGCTTTGCCGCTGCTGTTCGGCCACGCCGGCGAGCCGGGTGGAGAGGCTCTGGGCCAGGCAGGGGCTCGCGGCGGCGAGGAGGACGAGGCTCGAGGCAAGCAGCGTGCGCATCGGAAGTCTCCTGAGACTCTCAAACGGTAGCCCCTTCAGGGGGTGGTGCCAACGAGAAGGGTTCGGAGAAGCAAGGATCTCGGTTGCCTCTCGGCCCGATCGCCACCCCGATTCAGGGGACCCCAGCCCCCATCGACTCTGCCAAGAGCCAGATCGCCATGACCTGATCGAGAATCCGCATCCGGAGGTCCCAGGGGGCCGCTCGAACCCCGCCAGCGGCTCGCATCGCCGCTTGATCCATCGCAGGAGTCGGGGGCAGGTAGGTCAGTTGCCGCAGAAACCGCACCGATCGGCGGGCCGCGGTGGCGGCCGCCCGCAGGTCGCGGCGCGAGTGCTCCGAGCCGTCGAGCACCGTGATGTCCGGGTCGGCGAGGAAGATCGCCAATCCCGTCGCCGGCACGATCGAGCGGGCATCCGCCTCCGGTCGAGCGGCGGCGGTGAGATCGAATCCGCCGAGGAGGTCGAGCGGAATCGGGTCGCCTTGCTCGGTCTCGGCCGCGATCTGTCGGGCAAGCAGCGATGCGCGGAAAGCCCGCGCCTCCTCGGGAGGGATGCCTCCGCCGGCCAGTTGATTGGCGATCGCGAGCCATGGAAGCAGGCCCACCCGCGAACTTCCCTCGGACGCCGTCCATGCGCTCTGCACCAGGCTTCGCGCCCGCGTCAGCATCGCGGCCGCGTCCGGTCCCGACTCGGATGCGGCGATGGCAGCAGCGGCCGCCGCGACGATCGCTTGGCGACCCGCCGCTGCAGTCGCGAACGACTCGCTCACCGCCTCGGGACGGCGCGGATCGGCGATGAACTCCAACACCGTGGTGCGGGCGCGGTCGGCCAGCGCACGGGCCGCCGGACCTTGGACAGCCTCCGGATCAAGGGCCGCCGCCATGGCGACCACCGCGAGGGCTTCCGGCGCCGACTCGATCGGTTCCTCCACTGCATCGACTTCCGCGAGCGCGTCGAGCAGTGAGCCTGCCAGCGCGAGAGCCCGTGGACGAAGATCTCGATCGACGTTCGCGAGCCGCACCAGCGCGAGAATCGCCAGCGATTGTTCGAGCGGGCCCGCGACCATCGGACGGTGGCGATCGGCGAGCGGGTCGTAGTCGCCTCGCAGTCCAAGGGCCTTCGACCACCCGGGGTTCGGGGTGGTCCCCTGGTCCGGAGCCGCGCCGCTGGCCTCGGAGGCCTCGTCGAAACGACTGGCCTCAAGGTGGGTGAGCAGTGCGTCCGCGAGCATGCCGACGGTGCCGGCATCGATGGCGGCGAGCGGCACCGCTGGCTCTCCGCGAATCGCTTCGACCGGTGTCGCGCCGGGAGCGGGCTGCACGAGCCGAAGGGTGGGGACCCTGTAGAAGGCCACCGAGTCGAGCCCGGCGAGTTCGCGCGGCTCGAGCGGCGGCAGGTCGGCCTCCTGGGCGAGGCTGCGGAGCGTTCGACTCGCATCGCCTGCGAGGTTGGCGGCGAGCAGGCGACCGGGAAGCGCGACCCACCAGCGTTCTCCGCGGCGAAGCGCGATGGCTTCGGCTCCCAGTTCGATCTGCGCAGCCATCGCCGGGTAGGTCGAGCCCGCGAGCGGGATCGGCGCTCCGGCAAGATCGAGTTCTAGGGTGAGCCGCGGGCCGAGTGCAGCGCGAAGTTCCTCCGGCCAACTTGCCGAGGCATGGGTCGCGAAGTCGGCAAGTGCGCGGCCGACGGCGGCGCGAAGCACTCCGTTCGCACGTTCGGCCAAGGCGTCGAACGCCTGCTCCTGGCCGCGGGCGACCACGTTCCCGTCGAGGCGAAGCACCACGCCGGCGGCGGCGACGCCCGGCAGCGCGAGACTGTCGGCATCACGCTCGGGGACCCGGAGCGCATCGATCCACGCCCGCGCCTCGATCCACGCCTCGACGCCCACGGCGATGTCGGGCGGAGTGGCGCCTCCGGCCGCGGAGCCCACCGTCGTCACCGTGGCGGCGAGTCCACAGGTCAGGGCGATCGACCTGTGGACATGGCTCCACAGGTCGGATGGTGCGGGATCGACCCGCGCGTCCGAGAACCATCGCCAACACCGCACCAGGGCATGGGAGGAGGCATGGCGACCACAGGCTGCAGCGATTGGCACGGGACTTGTTGCTCTCTTTCCTCGGTCGGCGCTTCACACGACCCCAACTTGCGGTAGCGTACGGACAACTGAAGAGGAGAGAGAGATGCTTGCCCAGGCCCTGATCCGCCTCACTGAAAACCAGAAGAAGATGATCCTGCTGTCGGTGCTTTCGTTCCTGGCCCTCTGCTGAGTGTGCCGACGGGGCGGAGGTGAGAAAGAACGGCGTCCTCAGGATGCCGGTTGATGCGGCGGAACCCCATCGCTCTCGGTGGGCAACGTTCGGTAGGAAACGCTCGGCAGGAAAGAAGAAACCGCGGCCCGAAGGCCGCGGTTGTTCGTTGGGGGATTGGAATCCTCGTCGGGCTCAGAGGTTGATCTTGTCGGTGCCCAGCGCGCCGTGATCGTCCATGCCGCCGCGGGTCGGGCGAGGCTTGGTCGAGGGGGCCGCCGGAGTGTCGCGATCGTCGTCGGCACCCCACTGGGCCCGCTTCAGGCTCAGACCGATCTTGCGCTCGTCGGTGTCGACGCGAAGGATCTTCACGTCGACCTCCTGGCCGATCTTCACCACGTCCTGCGGATTCTCGACCTTCTGATCGCTCAGCTCGCTGATGTGCAAGAGGCCTTCAAGGCCGTCCTCGAGCTCGACGAAGACGCCGAAGTTGGTCACCTTGGTGACGGCACCCTTGACGATCATGCCGGGGCGGTACGCGGAGGGAATCGCCTCGACCCACGGATCCTCGGTGAGCTGCTTGAGCCCGAGCCCGACCCGCTGCCGCTCCTGGTCGACCTCGATCACCACGCAGCGAACCTCGTCACCCTTCTTGAAGAGCTCGTTGGGATGCGAGACCTTCTTGGTCCAGCTGATGTCGCCGATGTGCAGCAGGCCGTCGATGCCGGGCTCGATCTCGACGAACGCTCCGTAGTTGGCGAGGTTGCGGACGCTGCCCTCGATGATGGTGCCGGGGGGATACTTCTCGGCGACGAGATCCCAGGGGTTCACCTCGGTCTGCTTCATGCCGAGGGAGATCTCGAGCTTCTCCTTGTTGATGTCGAGCACCACCACCTCGACTTCCTGGCCGACCTCGACGCACTCGCTGGGGTGATTGATGCGGCGGGTCCAGCTCATCTCGGAGATGTGGACCAGGCCCTCGATGCCGTCCTCGATGCGGACGAAGGCGCCGTAGCTCATGAGGTTGACCACCGCGCCCTTCAGGCGGCAGCCGACCGGATACTTCTGCTCGATCTCCTCCCAGGGCGAGGTCTCCTTCTGCTTGAGACCCAGGGCGATCTTCTCCTTGTCGAGGTCGATGTTCAGGACCTTGACCTCGACCTCGTCGCCGATGCGGACGACCTCGCTCGGATGGTTCACGCGGCCCCAGCTCATGTCGGTGACGTGCAGCAGGCCGTCGATGCCGCCGAGGTCGACGAAGGCGCCGAAGTCGGCGATGTTGGTCACGCGGCCGACCACCAGATCGCCTTCCTTGATGCGGGTCAGGAGCTTCTGCTTGGCCTCTTCACGCTCCTCTTCGATCAGCTTGCGGCGGCTGATGACGATGTTGCGCTTCTCCTCGTCGATCTTGAGGATGGAGGCGCGAACGGTGCGGCCCACGAAGTCGCCGAGATCGCCGGGCCGACGGATGTCGACCTGCGAGGAGGGCAGGAACACCGGCACGCCGATGTCGACGAGCAGGCCGCCCTTGATCTTGCGAAGGCACTTGCCCTCGACGACGTCGCCTTCCTTGCGGGTGCGGAGCAGCTGCTCCCAGCCGCGGATGCGATCGGCCTTGCGCTTGCTGAGCACGATGCCGCCGGTGGAGTCCTCGACCTGCTCGAGCAGGACCTCGACCGCGTCGCCGACCGCGGGAAGCTCCTCGAACTCGCCCTTGTCGACGAGCCCTTCGCTCTTGAGGCCGACTTCGACGACGACGTCGTCTCCGGCGAATCCGACCACGTGACCCTTGAGGATCGAGCCGGGCGTGAAGTCCTGCATGAGGCCGCCGCCGAGTACTCGGTCCATGCGGCCCTCGCCGGCGCCGAGGGCCTCGCGGAGCATCGCTTCCGCCGCCTCGTCGCCGGCACCGAGCTGATCGATGAGATTGAAGTCAACCATGTTGTGAGTGAGATGCCGCAGCCTGCCGAAGCGGCCACGGACTTGGAAGGGGTGCGAACGCCGGGCCCGGCACCTTGCCGGGCGAGAACCGGTCCGCCGGATGGGGCGGAAGCGGCGAGTATAGCGGGCGCCCGCCTTCAATCGAAGGGGCTGATCCGATCTCCGGTGGTCGCCGCGGCGGAGCCGCCCCGATCGTCCCTGATCACAGGACCCGCCGAAGGCCATCACCGATGCGGCGGAAGCCGCGGCCGGGGGCCGCGTTGCGGGACTCGATCGGTCGCCGGTCGCCACTCCGGCACTCCCGATCCGGCCTCTCGCTGCGACTTCGGCGATTCACCCGCCGGCGAGACGCCATCGCAGCGAGAGCGTCGAGAGTTGGGGCGGGTTCTTGACCGAGATGCGGAAGCCGGCGTTGAAGTCCTTCGCCGAGTGGCCGAGCGCCTTCGCGGCCAGGCGCAGCAGGTCCCCGTACGCAGATCTTGCGGCGGACATCCGGCGGGGGGTCTCGCCGAAGGCCATCGGCAGCACCTCGGCGTCGATCGGAAGCCGCAGCGGCTCTTCGAAGGCGCGGCGCCGCCCCGTCGAATCGAGCGTCGCGAAGAGCGCGGCATTGGGATCGCTCCCGCGACGGACCTCCTGATGGAAGAGCACTCCGAAGTAAGTGACCGACACCGGCAGGTGCATCGCGACATGTACTGCGGCGAGGTCGTCAGGCTTCAAGGCATCCATCGAACCCACCGCCGAGGCGACCTCGCCCCACGCGAGCCGCATGCGATGCGAAGGAGGCACGCCCTCGCCGTGGTAGTAGAGCGCGCGGGTCAGTCCGCTCGGATGTCGATGGATCTCTCGACGCGCGACCGGATCCGTCAGTTCGCTCACGATCGGCTCGAGCGGATCCTCGGCGACGAGGTGGCGCCCGGACTCGGGCGCGTGCGGCGCCGACTCGTCGTGGCGATTCGCCTCGAAGTCGCCGGGCTCGGTCTCGAAGCTGAAGATCGGGGCGCAGACGCACCACGGCTGACCAGGACGGAGCCGCCGGAAGCCCTCGACGAGATTCACGAACGCGAGATCGACGAGGCCGGGCTTGCGGCTCGGCGCCACGAGGAAGGTGGGCAGCCCGGCCTCCGCTTCGACGCCCCACATGAGCGCAGCCGCGCGTCGGGCCGCGGCGCGGGTCCGCTGACGGATCGATCGTTCCGCCGGGCCGTCGAGCCCGCCCGCGGCGATCGCGCAGAGCGTCTCGCGATCAAGGCCGGCCTTCGCGAGCTGGGCTTTCAGGGCGTCGCGCTCGCGACCAAACCGTTCAAGCAGGGCCGCCGGGCAGTCGGTCTTCTCGATCGCCTTCGCGAGGAGTTCGAGGCCCTTCGCCCCGGGAAGCACCGAGAGCACGCCGGCCGCGTCGGTCGATTGGGCGATCCGGTAGGCCTTCCAGGCGAGGTCCTTGTCGATGCCGAGCCGCCGTCCCCAGGAGCGGGGACCGGAGTCCTCGGGCATGAGCACCGCCGCGATCCGGCGGATCGCCTCGGAGAACGCGGCGCAGGGCGCGTCGAGGCTGCTCGCAAGATCCGTGAAGGACGGATGGGTCGAGGGCGAATCGTTCATGAGGCCGGCTCCGGCCGAGCGAGACACTTCCGACTCGGCGGGCCGAGTGAGTTGTAGCACCCGGGATACCGGCAGTGCGGACTGGGTCGCTTCGGGCACCGGATCGTTCGTGGCACTGTCTGTGACAGACACGGAGTAGGCGGCGGATCGCGCGGTCCCAACCGGTCTCCGGCGTTGCGTTGAGTCAGGACGCGAGCCGAACCTCATCAAGGTTGTCATCGCGATGGACAGGCACGACGACGATCGGGCAGCGGCTCCGACGTGCGCCATCGCTCCCGCACCGCCGATCCTGCGCGGCGAGCAGCGTCTGTGGCAGACGATCGCCTCCGCGTGTGGGCGCATTCCGGTGCTAAGTTCGACCTCGGGCGGTCCGGAGGCCGCAGCCTCGATCCCACTCTTCACTGCCACTCGGAGAAAGCGCATGCATCGCAACGACATCATGGAAGCCTTGCTGCTGGCCATCGGCATCGGCAGCACCGCCCACGCGTCGAACGTGACCTGGTTTACTCCGACCGATCCCGTCAACTCGTACACCACCTGGACCGGCACCGGCTACACGCAGAACTTCGGCGTTGCCTTCACGACCGGATCTGCGGGTGGGTTCAAGATCAGCTGGATCGATCTCGGGCTCAACACCTACACGAACACGTCCGGGACCGTGTCGCTGAAGGTGGCGCTTCACAACACGACGAATTCGACGGCGTACTCGGCGGTGGCGGGATCGACGGCGTACGCCACCGACACGATCACGATCTCCGGGATGCCGACGACGCAAGCCAACTACTTCACGGCGAACATCACTTCCGCGCAGCTGCCCAACATCAGCGCGTACGCCATGTCGGCGAACACCTCCTACGCGCTGATCCTCTACGACGCGGGGAACGTCGGCATCAGTCGTCGCACGGGATACGCTGCAAACACCTCCAACAACTTCTACACGACGAGCAACGGCTTCGCCGCGCTCGACACGTTCAGGAACAACACGGCGAACTACAGCCCCTCCGGCGGCGCCACTCTGGCAATCTCCTTCGGCGCGACCGCTTCAGCGGTCCCCGGCTCTGGCGCCATCGCGTTGGTCGCGGTACCGGGCCTGCTCGGTTTCCGCCGTCGCCGCCACTGATCCTGCTCGGCCGCGGCTGATCGCCGTCCAACCTGCACACTGACCGCCGCACCGCCGCGGACGGCCGTTGAACCGGTCGCCTGCGGCGGTGTGGCCTTCGGGTGACGGGGCATGCGGTCACGTCGGCGCCGAGCTTGGCCTCTCGCCATCCGGCGGACCGCGGGCCTCTGGCCCGCCGCGTCGGCCTCCATCCGGTGGGCGAAGACGCCTGAAGGCCACGAATGACCGCGCGATCCGCGCGAGTGCGGGGCCGCACGGTGGGCGAAGAACGCCCACCTCGCCCTTACCCCACAACCGGCAGGCCGATGCGGCCCTCGGCCGCGTCCCGAACCTCCTGCTCGGGCCGCGCGACGAGGTCGTAGCCGTCGCTGGCGACGACGATGCAGCGGACCAGTTCGCCCGGCGCGTGGCGGGTCTTCGAGATCACCGCGGTCATCGAATCGATCTGCGGCGCCTGGTGATACGCGCGGCCCGAGTGCAGCACCTCGCCCTTGGTGAGCTCCGCCTGCGGCGCCGCCGGAACGCCGGGGTCGCCCGCGGCCCCTTCGATCAGGACGTCGAGGATCGCGCCCTGCTCGGCCTGCCACGCGGCATCGGCGAAGGCGTTCTCCTGCTGCGCGAGCATGAGTTCCGCCTCGCGCTGCGCTTTCACCGCGTCGGGCACATGCAGCGCCGGATCGCCGTCCATGGTGCCGGCCGGCGTGCCTTCCTCGCGGCTGTACTGGAAGACGCCCATCGCCTCGAAGCGCTGCTCGCGCACGAACTCGACGAGCTCCTCGTGATCGGCCTCGGTCTCGCCGGGGAATCCGGTGATGAAGGTCGTGCGGATGGCGATGCCCGGCACCCGCTCGCGCAGCTTCGCAAGCAGTGTCTCGGTGTGGGCTCGCGTGACGTTCCGCCGCATCCGCGCGAGCATCGCGTCGCTCGCGTGCTGCAGCGGGATGTCGAGGTACTTGACCACGTTCCGAAGGCTCGCGAGGGCGTCGATCGCTTCGTCGCCGAAGGTGCTCGGGTAGGCGTACATGAGTCGCAGCCACGCCCCGCCGAACTCGTCGGCCAGCGTGTCGAGATCGGCAAGGAGCGCCGGCAGGCCGCCCGCGTCGCCAATGTCCTCGCCCCAGCTCGTGGTGTCCTGCCCGATGAGGTTCAGTTCGAACGCGCCTTCGGCGAGGAGCGCCCGCGCCTCGTCGAGGATTCTCGCGCGGGGCTTCGAGCGCATCTTGCCGCGGATCGAGGGGATCGTGCAGAACGCGCAGCGCTGGTTGCAGCCTTCGCTGATCCGGAGGTACGCCCAGTGCCTCGGCGTGAGTCGCACGCGGCCAGCGTCCTCCTCGAAGTAGCCGATGCCCTTGCCGTCCTTGCCCTGGACGGTGAGCCCGGTGGTGTCGCGGCCGCGGTCCTTCGCCGCCTGCAGGGCGTTGCCGGCGATCCAGTACTTGGGCGACTGTGTCGCATCGAGGCCGTCGCGCGACGGCGCCTCGCCGCGCACCGCGTCGACCACGCGATCGCGGTCGAAGACGCCGATCATCGAGTCGATTTCGGGAGCCCAGTCGAGCAGCCGCGCTCGGTGCCGCTGCACGAGGCAGCCCGCCACCACGACCCGCTTGAGGTCGCCGGTCTTCTTGCGATCGAGGGCCTCGCGGATCACCTCGAGCGACTCGAGCCGCGAGGCTTCGAGGAATCCGCAGGTGTTGATGACGACCGCGTCGGCGGCGGCGTGGTCGGAGACGAGCTCGAGCCCGTCCTCGCGAAGCAGGCCGAGCATGCGCTCGCTGTCGACGAGGTTCTTCGGGCAGCCGAGGCTGACGAAGGCGACGCGGCGGATGTCGGCAGGGGTGGGGGTGCTCACGGGGCGGGATGGTAGTCGTCGCCACCCCCGAACTCGACGATCACCAGCCGCGGTCCCTCGATGCGGCCGGTCGGCGTCGGCAGCAGGCCCTCCGAGATCGCGGGATCGAGCACCGGATCGAGGTGCCGAGCCTGGCCGACCACGCTGACGGCGCCGTCGGCAAGCAGGGCCCGCAGGCGATCGACGAGCGCCTCGCCGGGGATCAGGCGGTTCGCCTCCTCCGCATCGCCGAGGCCGTTCTCCAGTTCGCCCGGCGCGAGGGCGATCAGCTTGTCGTAGCGGTCGAGTTCGCAGCCGATCGCAATCGCGATCTGCTCGGTCGCGACGATCGTCGGCGCCTTCTCGAGGCGCTCGCGGTGCTCGAGGATGAACGCGGATGGAGCCTTCGACTCGGGCACCAGCGCCGAGGGATAGAGGATCGGGAAGCAGGCGAAGAGCATGGCGGGCGAAAGTCCCATCCACAGCATCCGCCTCATCGCATTGGGCTCGCGAATCGCCTTGAGGTCGAAGACCGCCCACAGCGCAAGGCCCGCCGCCAGCAACAGCCCGCGCCATCGCCCGCCCTCGAGCCACACTCGCGACGAGTCGTCGGTCAAGAGCGTCATGAGCAGCGCGAAGATCGCCAGCAGCAGCAGGATGAACGCCGGCGCCTTCGCGGCGAAGGATGGCTTCGCCGCGGCGGGGCGTCGCTCGAACGCACGCACGAGGCCGATCGTCACGAGTCCGGCGATCGGCGGCAGCACGGGCATGAGGTAGGTCGCCAGCTTGCCCGAACTCGCGGAGAAGAAGAGCAACGGCAGCGCGATCCAGCAGAGCGAGAAGCGGATCCATGAACGCAGCGGAGGCGACACCTCGCAGGTCGAGGCGACCTTGGACGCTTGGCTCGATCGATCCTCGTTCGCGCCGGAGACCAGACCCCGAAGCGCGGCTGGAATCGAGAGCGTCCACGGCAGCGCAGCCACCAGCAGCACCGGCAGGTAGTACCACCAGGGCTCGGAGTGCTGGTTGGCGTCGGGTTCGAGAAATCGCTGCAGATGTTCGACCCAGATGAAGGTCGGCCAGAACTGCGGCTCGCGCTGGTGGATCGCGAGGCCCCACGGAAGCACCGCGAGCGCGGCAAAGAACAGCGGGATCCACGGTGCCAGCAGCAGGTCGCGCAAGCGCCGCTCCCACGCCAGCCACGGGCCGATCACCATCGCCGCGAGCACGATCGCCAGCGGCCCCTTCACGAGAAACCCGCACCCGGCGGCGAGTCCGGCGGCGGCGAGCAACGCCAGCCGCACCGCCCGCCGCGGCGACTCAAGGCCGATCCATACGAGGGCGAGCGACGCGGTGACGAATCCGGCGAACGGCGCATCGAGGATGACCGTCGTCCCGACGATCACCGGCATCACCATCGTCGAGAACGCGATGGCGGCGAGGGCGCCGAGTCCGCCGCGGCCGGTCGCCCGCGCGGCCGCGAACGAGAGCAGAAGAGCCGCGAGCCCGGCGCCGAAGACCGAGGGCAATCGGTAGGCGAAGGCGTTGCGGCCGAAGGCCTCGACCGCCAGCGCCACGAGGTGCGCGCCGCCTGCGGGCTTCTCGAAGTAGCGGAACCCGATGAGTCTCGGCACCGTGAAGTCGCCGCGAGCGATCATCTCGAGGCCGATCGCCGCGTAGCGATGTTCGTCCGGAACGATGAGCGGACGCACGCCGAGAAAGAGCAGATACACCGCGACGAACACCGCAATGGCGATCCACACCAGGCGCAACGTGCTCACGGACGATGCTCCGTCGACGCAAAGCCTCTTGCGGGAAGGTGGGTACCGAAGCGCGGAGTGCTCACCGATGGCGCTCCGGAATGAGGGACGCAGCCACGCCGCCGTCGTGCGACGAGATGGTCTCGACGACGGCAAGCCAGCCTTCGCGCCCCGGCACCATGCCCTTGGCGACTCGCCCCGGTTGCGGAGGCGGCTGCCGATCCAGCCAGGTGCCGAGCGGCTCGAAGGCGTGTCCTTCCGCGATCGCCGCGTCGAGGAAGCGTTCGAAGAGCGTCGCCTTCGCGCCCCCCTCGCTCTCGGTGTGGATCGTCAGCACGTGATCCGCGCCGTCGGCAAGCCGCGCGAGCAGCATCGCGTTGAACGCCTCGTCGTCAGCGACCAGTGTGCCGATCGCCTCGTCGTAGGTGGGCAGGTCGACGGGTACCTGCGGCTGTTGGAGCACACGCCCGTCGGCGAGCCTCGGCCGAAAGGGGACCGCGGCGCCGCGGCAATCGCTGTTGAAGCGAAGCGCATAGGAGGACTTCATCGCGAGCACACGCTCGGTCGTGCGCCAGCCGGGTGTCGCGGAGGTCTCTGGGGCGCGGCCAGCGATCTCGGCGAGGAGAGAGAAGGCGCGGTCGAACTCCTCCTGCAACGCGTCGTCCGCGAGCCGCTCGACGCTTCGCTGCCAGCGATGGTGGTCCCACGCGTGCACGCCGAACTCGTGGCCGGCCGCGATGGGCAGGCGAATCGTGTCGGTGAGCGACCGGCCGATCTCGGGACCCGGCCACAGCGTGCCGCGCAGCAGGATCTCCCAGCCGTAGAGGCTCGCGGCCTTCGAGCGGAGCATCTTGAGGGCGAACTTCGGCCGCAGCAGTCGCCAAAGGTGCCGCCCCATGTTGTCCGGACCGACCGTGAAGTACCACGTTGCCGCGATGCCGCGGCGTTCGAGAATCGTCAGAAGCCTCGGCACGCCGTCACGGGTGCCGGAATAGGTGTCGACGTCGATGCGAAGCGCGATGGCCATCGAGCAGTGAGCGTAGTCGCGACCGGCGTTCCGCACCGCGAGGGAGGCCGCGTTCGGTTGGGGGGCACGCGGGCGGGCCTGATGGCTCGATAGAGTGCACCGACCAGGTCAGGCTTGCGCTCGCCTCGAGTGCGGTCGTGGCCGCATCGAGGAGGGCCCTGGCTCATGAAGACCGCACCGACCGAGCCATCGAACCCCATCGGTCCCGTCGATGGCGTCTTGACCATTCCGGTGCCGCCACGGTTCACGAGCGAGACGGCGCCCCGACTCGAGGCCCGACTCCGCTGGGAGGGCGTCATCGAGGCGGTCTTCGACTTCTCGGCGTGCCGCTTCCTCTCGAGCGCCGGGATTCGCGTCGTGCTCGACGCGCACCGACGCCTCGCGGCGGCGGGAGGCCGGCTGCGGGTGGTGGGCCTCTCCGAGAGCGTCGCGGGCGTCTTCGAGATCACCGGTCTGTCGAAGGTCCTGCACCTCGAGCGATCCGACACCGCGGTCGCCACGCCGCGGGAGATCTCGCTCGACGGCCTCTCTCCGATCTCCGCGGGCGTCTGCGGGGAGTGCTTCCGGATCGGTCCCGAGCAGATCGTGAAGCTCTATCGCGAGGGCGTGGCGAGTGCCGTCGCCGAGCAGGAGAAGCGGCTGGCCCGGCAGGCGTTCGTGATGGGCATTCCCACCGCGATCTCCTTCGAGATGGTCACCTGTCGCGGTCGGGTCGGAGTGGTCTACGAACTTCTCGAGGCGGAACTCTTCAGCGAGGTGATCCGTCGCGAGCCCGAACAGGTCGAGCGGCATGCCGCGATGCTCTTCGAGATCGTCGAGCGGGTGCATGCGGCGAAGGACGGGCTCGAGGAACTCCCGCGACTCGCCGAGCGCATGCAAGGCAACATCGAGAGTCTCCGCGGCGATCTCGCCGACGCGGACGTCGATCTCCTGCATCGGCTGCTCGAAGAAATGCCCGGTCCCGAACACTGCGTCCACTTCGACCTGCACTCGAGCAACATCATGCTGCGGCGGGGCGAGCCGGTCGTCATCGACATGGGTGATCTCTCCCGCGGCAGCCACTGGTTCGATGTCGCGCTGATCTACCTGATCTACGGGGTGCGGGAACTCGAGTTCAGCATGCTCGCCACCGGCATCCCGGTCGAATTGGGCGTGCGTCTGTGGGAGTCCTTCGCGCGGCGCTATTTCGAGCATCGCGATCCTGCAGACCGCCGCTACTTCGAGGCCAACCGCCACTTCCTGGCGTCGCTTCGACTCATTGCCGCCTTCGAGATCGCCCCGGCTCGCCGGGAGATCCATCTCAAAATCCTGCGTGACCACCTGCTGCCGCCCATGCGCAGGTCGCGTTTGACAACCTGACGTGTTCGGGCGAGATCGAATGCGGATCGCCGCGACTTCCGGTATACGGGCGTGATGGTCAAGACTCGCCCCGCGACCTTCTCCGAGTACGCCTCCGCGCTCGAGCAGCGGCTTGAGGCGGTCCGCGTCGCCCTCTCTGCGGCAGTCGATGTCGCGGTGCCTCCGGAGGGACGGACGGTCCGCTCCTTCGCACGGCAGATGAACCTCCGCCGCGCTACGGCGCACAAGATCCTGCTGCTCGCCTCGACCTCGCAGCCGGCGATCGGCCTGCCCGCGTGGCCCGGCCCCGCGACGTGGCGAAGCGTCGTCGAGGCGTTGCGGTCGCGAGGCGTTCCAGATCCCGCGGTCGCGGGTCTGCTCAAGGCCATCAAGGAGGTGGACACGCTGCGGAAGATCGATTCCTCGCAGCAGTGGATGGTTCGACTTGCCGCCGCGGGGGGGCTCGACACCGCGGCCGAGCGAGCGACGAGCCTTGCCGAGCGGAAAGCCGTGTACGAAGCGACCATCGCCCTGTCCGGGATCTCGGCCCGGGCTCGAGTCGCTCGCTACGTCCTCGCTCCCTCTTCGACGCCCGGGCGGGTCGATGTGCTGCAGTGGACGGTGTTCGAAGGGCTTCGTCGCACGCGGCCCGGCCCACCGTGGCGACTCGCACCCGGCCTGCCGCCGCCCGGCGAATCGTCCGCGAACGACCGCGGCTGCGCCATCGTCGATGCCGGCGATCACACGCCGCTGGTGCCGGAGTTCTCCTCTCCAGAGGCCGCAGGCGACGCGATCGAGTCAGGCGTGGAGCCGAACGACCTGGCCTTCGGAAGCCGTCGCCTGAGCCTCTGCTCCTGGCTGGGAGGTCCGGATGTCGCGATTCGCGCGACCTTTGCACTCATGAGACGTGCGATCGGCAGCGCGTTTGCCGCCGCGGATGAGGATCACGCGGACTTTCAAGTTGGGGCCACGCCGCCCATGGAGTGGCTGATGCTGGACCTGCTCGTCGATCGGCGGCTCCAGCTGGGATCGCTTCCCATCGCGGGGCTTTTCCCGAGCCGCGCGGAGCCGGGTTCTCGTCGGGACCTGGTCACCGGGCGGCTTTCGGTCGAGGCGAACGTGAACGAAGTCGAGTGGAGCGTGACCGGGAAGCGGAAGCCGGAACTCCCGCTTCCGCGCGAGTTCGATTGGTTCCGGTCGCTCGACGAGAAGATCCTCGAACGGTCGAGCCAACTGCTCGGCGACGATGGCGCCGCCCCCTGTGATCGGTTCCGGTGCTGGCGAGTCGTGGTGCAGTATCCACCGGTCCCTTCGATTCTGACGGCCGGGTTCCGCCTGCCGGCACCGCCCCGAACTCGCACGCCTCGCTCGCGCCGCGGCTGATCGAGCGCGGGAGATGGCCTTGGACCTCGGAAAGCGTTCTCAACCAGCGCAAACGGCTCGCGCCGGTCGTCCGAGATCTCTACGACGCTCACCGATGAACTCAATGACGCGAGATCACGAGCGGATCAGTCGCTGCAGCGACGAATCGCCGAGGGGGTCCTCAGAGGTGGCGACCGGAGCGGGCTCGCGCCCAACAGCGGCGCTTGCGGTCGGTGCGGCGGGGCTTCGCGGTCGCCGTCGCGGTCGCAACTGATCGCCGTCGAGGCAAATCGACGCACGCGCCAACCGATTCAGGCAGGTCCACCGCCTCGGGCTTCGGCCCGGGGCGGTGTTGCCGTTGGCAGGAGGGTTCCCGCGCCGCGTCGCGTGCGGAGGAGAGGTCGACTCTTCGCGAATGGCCCGTCCAAGCGCTGGGGGTGGCGCCCCCGTCGACTCAGGCCTGCTCGACGAGGGCCGGCGCGGCATGGCGTCGGGCGACCTCGAGCTGCAGGAACCAGTCGAGGGTGCGGGCGACCGACTCCTCGGTCGGAATCGTTGGACGCCAGCCGACGTAACGCTGCGCGTTGCGGATGCTCGGGCGGCGGTGCTGCACATCCTCGTAGCCCTTGCCGTAGTAGCGGCCGCTCTCGATCTCGCGATAGCCCGCGAACGGCGGGAAGTTCCCACGCAAGGGATGGGCCTCGAACCGCGCGACCAGCATCTCCGCGAGTTCGCGGATGCTCGCCTCGTTGTCTGGATTGCCGACGTTGAGGATCTTCCCGTCGCAGCGGTTGCCGCGGTTCTCGATGATGCGGAAGAGGCAGTCGATGCCCTCGTCGACGTCGGTGAAGCACCGCTTCTGCGCGCCGCCGTCGACGAGCAGGATCGGCGAGCCCTCGACGAGGTTCAGGATCAGCTGGGTGATCGCCCGGCTCGAGCCGATGCGGGCCGAGTCGAGGCTGTCGAGCCGCGGCCCGATCCAGTTGAAGGGACGGAAGAGCGAGAAGCGCAGGCCGCGCTGCGCGCCGTAGGCCCAGATCACCCGGTCGAGGAGCTGCTTCGACGCGGAGTAGATCCAGCGCTGGCGGTTGATCGGGCCGAGCACGAGGTTCGAGCGGTCCTCGTCGAACTCGCCGTCGCCGCACATGCCGTAGACCTCGGAGGTCGAGGGGAAGACGATCCGCTTCCCGTACTTCGCGCAGTCGCGGACGATGCGAAGGTTCTCCTCGAAGTCGAGTTCGAAGACCCGCAGCGGGTTCCGCGTGTACTCGATCGGCGTGGCGATCGCGACGAGCGGCAGGATCACGTCGCACTTCCGCACGTGGTACTCGACCCACTCGCGGTTGATCGCGATGTCGCCCTCGACGAAGTGGAAGTCCGGATGGCCGACGATCTCGCCGAGGTTGTCCGCGCGGAGGTCCATCCCGTAGACCTCGAAGCGGCCGTCGGCGAGGAGCCGCTCGCCGAGATGGCTGCCGATGAAGCCGTTGACGCCGAGAATCAGCACCGAGGTCTTGCGCTCGGGTCCGCGGCGCTCGCTGCGGCGAAGCCGCATGCCCTCGACGAGATTGAGTTCCTTCGCGAGCTGGCCGCCGGAGAGATAGAGCCCCTCGGCGGGCTCGCCGAACTCGACGCGCAACGCCCCGGTGCCGCACGCGACGACGAGGGGATCGACCGAGAGCACCTCGCCCGGCTCGCCCGACTCGCCCGCGACGGTCTCGGCCTGCCAAAGGAAGAACTTGCGGTCACCGACGTGCGTGAACGCGCCAGGCCACGGCCGCGTGACGGCGCGGACGAGGTTGCGGATCTGCTCGGCGTCCTGCGTCCAGTCGATGCGGCCGTCCTCGGGTCGACGCGCGGGCATGACCGTCGCGTGGCGTTCGTCCTGCGCCGTCCGCGGCGCCGTGCCCGCGGCGATCTTCGGCAGCAGATCCGCAAGGAGTTCGCGGGTCGCGACGCAGGCCTTGCGGGTCAGCGAGAGCGCGGTGTCGTCGTGATCGATCGAAATCGTCCGCTGTCCGACGATCGGGCCGGCATCGGGCGCGTCGGTCATCTCGTGCAGGGTGACGCCAGTCTCGCGCTCGCCGTGGACGAGCACCCAGTTGATCGGCGCGCGGCCGCGGAACTTCGGCAGCAGCGAGGCGTGCAGGTTGAAGCCGCCGCGCGGAAAGAGCGCGAGGAACTCCGCGGAGACCATCTTGCGGTAGTGCGCCGAGACGAGGGCCTCGGGCTTCATCGCCGCGATGCGTTCGAGCCAGATGGGATGGTTCGGGTCCTCGGGTGCGAAGACGGGGATGCCATGCTTGGCGGCCTCGGCGGCGACCGATCGGTACCAGCCACCTTCCTGCGGATCGTCGCGATGGGTCAGGACCGCGACCACGTCGAGCGGCGAGGCGACGAGGGCGTCGAGCGCCGCGGCGCCGATCTCGTGGTAGGCAAGGAGTACGGTCTTCATGGTGTCGTTGTCGAGGATTCGGAGGCGAGATCGGCCTCGGTGGGAGTGAAGCGAGCGGCCTCGAACCGCGGGTTCGCGGTCGCGGAAAGGCCTTCCCCCGCGACCTCGTGCACGAAGTAGCGGGGGCGGTTGCGAACATCGTGGAAGACGCGGCCGAGGTATTCGCCGAGCAGGCCCATGGCCATGAACTGAAACCCGACGAAGACGAAGAGGATCGCGAACATCGTGAAGACCCCGCCTTCGCTGAACCGCTCCCACCACTGCGGTTCCGCGAGCAGGCGAAGGGCCAGCAGCGCGGCGCCGAAGCCGATGCCGAGCATGGCGATGCCGGCGCCGAACCAGGTCATGAGCCGCAGCGGGGTGGTGGTCATGCTCGTGAGCAGGTCGAACTGCAGGTTCACGAGCTTGAAGAGCGAGTACTTGCTTTCGCCAGCGGCTCGCTCGGCGTGGGCGACCTCGATCTCGACCGCGTGCCGCGCGAAGGAGTTCGCCAGCACCGGGATGAAGGTCGACTTCTCGCGACAGGAGAGCATCGCCTCGACCACGTTGCGGCGATAGGCCCGCAGCATGCAGCCGTAGTCGCGCATCGCCACGCCGGTGACCTTGCGGGCGACCGCGTTCACGGTGCGCGAGGCGAGCTTGCGGAAGACGCTGTCCTGCCGGTTCATCCGCACCGTGCCGACGACGTCGGCGCCCTCGTCCATCGCCGCGACGAGCCGCGGTATTTCCTCCGGCGGGTTCTGCAGGTCGGCGTCGAGGGTGACCACGATTTCGCCGCGAGCCTTCGCGAAGCCGCACATGATCGCGCTGTGCTGGCCGTAGTTGCGGTTGAGGATCACCGCGACCACCTCGCGCGGATGCTCGGCAGCGAGGGCGAGCAGCCGCTCGGTGGTCCCGTCGCGGCTGCCGTCGTCGACGAGGACGAGTTCGAAGGGTCGCTGCATCGAACGAGCCGCGGCGAGGGTCCGCGATGCGAACTCCTCGAGCGTCGCCGACTCGTTGTAGACCGGCACCACGATCGAGACGCCGTCGCGGCCTGGGCTTCGGCCGCCGCTCACGAGGCCGCTCCGGTCGCGACCGCGGTGCGGGCCTCGGAGTAGGAATCCTTGATCGCGTCGACCACGTCCTGGACGTCCGACTCGTTCATGTCGGGAAAGAGCGGGATCGAGCAGAGCCGATCGGTGTTCCAGTCGCTGTGGGCAAGGCGGCCGTCGGCGCCGGCGCCGGGGTACTTCGCCCGGTAGTAGGCGTGGCGGTGGACTCCCTTGAAGTGGATGCCGGTGCCGATGTTGCGGCTCTTGAGCGCCGCCATGAAGGCATCGCGCGAGAGCGGCGAGGCGTCGGTCTGCCGCACGATCATCAGGTGACGCGCGTGGTGGTGCGGCCACGCGGGATCGGCGAGCGGCGAGAGTTCCTCGACCTCGGCGAGCCGCGCTCGATAGAGCCGGACCAGTTCGTCGCGCTTCGCGGTGAAGGCGTCGAGCTTCTTCATCTGGCTCGTGCCCAGCGCCGCGTTCATGTCGGGCAGGTTGTACTTGAGGCCGGGCTCGACCACCTCGACCTGAGGGCTGCGACCCTGCTGGTTGCGGTCGTGGGCGTCGGCGCCGAGGCCGTGGAAACGCAGCCGCCGCATGCGGGCGGCGAGTTCGGCGTCGTCGGTGACGAAGACGCCGCCTTCACCCGAGGTCACGTTCTTGATCGGATGCAGCGAGAAGATCCCGGTGCCGGCCGCGCCGATCTCCTCGTTCCGGTAGCGGGTGCCGATCGCGTGCGCCGAGTCTTCCCAGAGTGCGACCCCGTGCTTCGATGCGACCCGGCGGAAGCCGTCGAGATCGACCGGCGCCCCGGCGTAGTGGACGGGAACGATCGCCTTCGTGCGGGGCGTGATCGCGGCCTCCATCGCTTCGGGCGAGGCGAGCAGGGTGTCGCGGTCGACGTCGACGAAGACCGGGGTCGCTCCGAGCAGTTCAAGCAGGTTGACCGTCGAGACCCAGGTCATCGAGGGGGTGACCACCTCGTCACCGGGGCCGAGCCCGGCCGCGAGGAAGAGGCAGTGCATCGCTGCGGTCCCGTTGCAGAAGGCCACCGCATGGGCGGCGCCGGTGCGAAGGCGGACCGCCTCCTCGAGCTCGGCGGTCTTGGGTCCGGTGGTGATCCAGCCCGAACGCAGCACCGCCTCGACCGCGGCGATGTCCGCGTCGTCGATCGAAGGACGGCAGAAGGGCAGAAAGGTGCTTCTCATGTGGGCTGGTCCCGAGCGAGGACCGAAGCGGCGAGTATATCGGGCACCCCCTCGAATCCCGAGGGCAAAGTCGATTGGAGGTGGTTCCGCCGGGGCCTTGCCCGGCTCGAGAGAACGGGCCCGGACTTGCACCGAGCCTGCGGGACGACTGCAGCCCGTCGAGGCCTCAGGAGTCGGCCGCGGTCGGTGCGACTCGTCCGTAGAGACCATGTTCGCGGATGTACGCCGAGACCGCCGCCGGCAAGGAGTCCTCGCTGCCTCCGTCGCGGGCCGCAGTCGAACTCGCCGGATCCGCGCCGAGATCGAGCACCCACTTGGGTTCGATCGCCACCGCGCGGCCGGCGTCGCGCCACGCGGCCGCGTAGGACTCGTGGAAGCGATTGAGATCGAAGGGAGGCCGCAGCATCACCGCGACCGAGGCGAGTTCGGCGATCGCCTCGGGCTCGCGCCACCGGGGAAAACCCAGCGCCGTGTCGGCACCGACGAGCAGCACCAGTTCTGCGGGCGGGTCTGCGGCGGCCGCCTCTGCGGCGAGCGATCGCAGCGTGTCCACGGTGAAGCTCGGACCCTCGCGATCGAGTTCGAGACTGCGAATCTCGCAGCGAGGATCATCGCCGATCGCCAAGCGCAGCATGTCGAGCCGCGCCTCCGGAGGAGCCGGTGGCACGGCCTGCTTGAGCGGATTGATGCGAGCCGGGACGAAGAGCAGCCGCGAGGCCGCGATCGACTCTGCGGCCCGGCGTGGCAGTTCGAGGTGGGCCCGGTGCGGCGGGTCGAAGGAACCGCCAAAGACGATCCAACGCGGTCGATGTTCCAGCGGGCTCATCGCAGCACTCTCGAGTCCGCGGCGGGCGGTCGAAGCCAGTCGGGCGACCGCGGGAATCCGCCACGGACGCAGCAGGTTCGCCGCGATCGCGACGAGGGTTCGAGTTCGACCTCCGGTGTCGATCCAAGCGGTGCATCCACTCGGCAGCGACTCGAGGGGTCCGTCGGAAACCGCACGGATCACCGCCCACTCGACTCCACGAGCGGTGGCGCACTCGGCGAACGCTGCGGACTCGAGATCGACGAGGTCGGCGCCGCTCAAGGCATGGAGCGATGCCTTCGCCGCCGCTGACTTGAGCGGCGCGTCGACGGAGACGATGCTTGCCACAGGAAGCGGCCGCCACGGAGCCTGCCAGCGCGACCCCGTGGCAACATCGCGGATCTCACCCGCCGACCACGTCGAGGCGGGCGTGGCTCGAGCGGAAAGGCCGCCGGCAGTGCCGATGAGCGCGAGTCGACGGGGTCGACTCGCGGCGTCCATCGGGTCGAAGCGGGTCTCGAACCATCGGATGATGCCGTTGCGTCCCGGACCGGTGACTTCGCTCGTCCCCGTCTGCCGTCGCAAACTCAGCCGCGCGTCGCACCACACTTTCGCCTCGAAGGCAAGCGGGTGAAGCATGGCGAGGTGGTCGATCACGGCGAGAGGGTAGGGATCTCGCACGACCGGCGGGCGTGGCGAACGGGCATGTCCCAACTCGGGTCAGCGGAGGTTGAAGGCCTCGGGGGCAAAAAACTCCGCCGCCCCGTGCACATTCCACTCCCCTCGAGGGAATGCGGCGGGGCGGCGGTGTCGGACGAGGCGACTTGGTGAGTCTCCCCCGCGAAGGGCCCGACCGGGGCAACCTAATCCCGGCACGAGGAATCTCCGAACGAATTCTCCGAGATCGTGGAGGATCGTTCGCCGGCAGCGACAGACAGTTGTCAGTGGAGCCGGCGGGCGACCGACGAGCCGCGGCCATTCTGCCCTGTGTGAGGGGGTCGCCAAGCGGCCTGGTTGGGCTCAGGGGCCGAAGATCGGCAGGGAGGCAGGCACCTCTGCGAAGGCGCCGTCAAAGGCGGCCTGACGGACATCGGAGAAGCGGGATGAGGCCTCTGCGAGGCTGTGGTAGGCCCCGACGGCCCGATCTTCGGAGTCGTAGACGAGATAGATCAATCGGCCGCGGGGATCGCCCATCACCTCGACACGGTGCTGCGAGGTGTTCACGGTGCAGACGAGGCGGAAGTCGCCTGAACCGCGGTTCCCGGAGGCGACTTCGGCCTCCGAAGAGCGAGGTTGGTTGATCACGGCCACACTGCCGATCACCGCCGCGGCGATGGCGAGGGCGAACAGGCTGCGAGGCATGCGGACTTGGAGTTGCTGTCGGATCAGGGACATGACGTTCTCCGAGGGCTCCGAACCAAGTTCATTCGGCGCGGACCACCCCGGCGGTTCAGTTTTGGTCGAAGGCATCCGCCCCAACTGCAGTGAGTTCGGTCGCAGCGGCGGCGGAAGGAGGGTGTTGCGACCCCGAAACGGGCGATGCTGGCCGTGGCAGGGCAGGCAGCGGCTACCGTCCACGGCCATGGACCTGGCCCCGATGTCCATTCGAGCGTTGGCGCTGCGGCCTCGACAACAGGCCCGCAGCGAGAAAGCCTGCCGAGCCCGCGTGGCCAAGTCGCTCCGGGGCAGCCTCGCCCTAGGAGCCGTGACCGTTTCCGCGGTGGTGCACGCGATGCCGAGTCCGCCTGGGCTGATTCCCGTCCTCGATCGGGAGTCGGTGGTGGCGCTCGAGGCAGCAAGCGACGGGACCGACCGACGAGAGGAGTCGTGGGTCCGGCTGCTCGAACATGCCGCCACCTGGCCGCGAGATCCCGCCGCGCTCGAGTCCGCGATCGCGGCCGCCCCGGTGGTGGCTCGTCCCGAGTGGGCATCGTGGGGCCTCGATCCCGACTCCCATCGCGGCAGCTTGGTCCGGATCTCCGGCAGGCTCGAACAGGAGACGGTGACCCCGTGGCCGGGCGGTGATCGATCGGGCGGTCCGCGACTTGCAGAGTGGTTCATCCGACCGGAGTCGGAAGGAGCAGGCGAAGTGGGGGCGGCGATTCAGGTCTGGGTGGTCGATCCGCCTCCGCCGTGGTCGGAGGCCACGCCGCGTCGCGTCGAGGTGGTCGGACGGTTCCTGCGCTTCACTGATCTCACCGGCCGTGATGGCCTCACCCGCAGGTTCCCCACCCTCGTCGGCGTGGCGTTCGCGCCGCCCGCAAACGCGGCAGCCCCGATCGGGCCGGGCACGCTGCTCGCGGTGCTGGTCGCGGTGATGCTGCCGATCGCGATTTGGCTGAGGAAGCGGGCCTCGCGCAGCTCGAAACGAGGGACCACCATCGCACCGCCTCTCGCAGTGGACGCGGCACTCGACTTGGACGAGGATCGCGAGGTCCTCCCACACGATCCCGCCGAGGCGCTCGCAGTGCTCTCGGGCAATCGAGATCGCTCGACGCCATCGCAGCGCATGGTGGAGTCTGCGGAGCGATCCACCGCTCATTGAACCGCCGCTCGGCATGAACTTCGACTCCGCAGTCATCGAGCTCGACTGGAAGGCCAACGCCGAGGCGCTGGTGCACGCGCGATCGAGCCGCATCGAGATCGGGGCCGGATCGCTCGCTCGCGGACCGGAGTCGTGGCGCCACGCGGGCCTGCTTGCGGAAGGTGGCTTGGTGCTGCTGGTCGTCGATCCCGCAGCTGCGTCGGCCGCTGGCGATCCGCTCGCGGAGCGACTCGAAGATGCCGGTCTGCGGGTGGTACGCATCGAGGTGAGCGCGGGCGAAACCCAGAAGACCCAACCGTCGGTCGATCGCGTGCTCGCTGCGGCGATCGCCGCGGGAGCCGATCGCACCACGCCGCTCATCGCGGTGGGTGGCGGATGCGTGGGCGACCTCGCGGCCTTCGCCGCCTCGGTGCTGTTTCGAGGGGTGCCGCTGATCCTCGTGCCGACCACGTTGCTGGCGATGGTCGACGCTGCGATCGGCGGCAAGACGGCGATCAACCTCGCCTTTGCAGACGGATCCATCGGCCGCAATCTCGTGGGCACCTTCTGGCCGGCTCATCACATCGTTGCCGATCCCGCCACGCTCTCGACCCTGCCGGCGGAGGAGTTCAGATCCGGCCTCGCCGAGTGCGTGAAGCATGCCTGGATCGCCTCGCCCGAGCACCTCGAGTGGCTCGAGGCGTGCGCCGAAAGTCTGGTGGGGTCGGGGCACCCGAAACTGATCTCGCCCCTGATCGAGGCGAGCGCCCGCATCAAGGCGACGCTCGTCGCCGAGGATCCGCTCGAACGCGGTGTGCGGCGGCACCTGAACCTCGGGCACACCTTCGCCCACGCGATCGAGGGACGGCCGCGAAATCGACTCCGCCACGGCGAGGCGGTCGCGGTGGGAATGGTCGCGGCGGCGGCCACCGCCGAAGTGCTCGGCGGTGCAGAGCCGGGTACCGCAGCTCGGATGCGGACCCTGTTCGCTCGTCTGGGGCTTCCCACGAGCCTGCCCGAGGGCGGCGAACTGGCCGCGCTCCGGGCGGGGATGAACCTCGACAAGAAGCGAAGCCATCGGGGACTGCGGCTGGTGCTGCCGTGCCGACCCGGTCGCGTCGAGGTGGTCGAGTCGCCCCCGGAGCCTGCGGTCGAGGCGGGGTGGCGAGCCGTCGGAGCCGAATAGGGCCGGGACCGGCGGGATTGGAGCGAACGGACGCACGCATGGGGGACTGGTCCATGCCCGGGGTCTGCCCGAGGCCCGAGTCGGTCGTCCCGGTGGCTCGCATCGCGGCCCGACTCGGCGGTGTCGGACCGGAGGAGGGACCGGCGTTTCGGGTGGGTCCGGCCCGCGTTCTCCACGAACTCTTGGAGATCGTTCTCGGACGAACCCGATAACCGGCGGTCGAGGGCGGCGGGCGTCCTCGCAAGAGCCTCGAGCGGGTTGGGTGCCCATGCGAACGATCGCCATCGTCAATCAGAAGGGGGGCTGCGGCAAGACCACCACCGCGATCAACCTCGCCGCGGAACTCGCCTCGCGCGGCCATCGCACGTTGCTCGTCGACATGGACCCGCAGTCGCACTGCGCGTCCGGGCTCGGCGTCCCGCACGAGCGCATCGAGCGCGACATCTCGCAGGCGATGTTCGAGGACCTCGACCAGGGACTCGATCCCGCGTCGATCCTCTGGGAGGTCACGAGGAATCTCTTCCTCGCTCCGTCGACGGTGCGGCTTGCCGCGGCGGAAGCGCCGACCGGGCCAATGGCGACGCTTCCCGATCGCGACCGCAGGCTGCTTCGGATCCTCACCCGTCTGCGCGAGCAGTTCGAGTTCTGCCTGATCGATTGCCCGCCACAGATCGGACTGCTCACCTTCAACGCGCTTCGCGCCGCCGACGAGGCGCTGGTGCCGGTCGAGACCGGGTTCTTCTCGCTGCAAGGCGCAGAACAACAGTGGCGCACCATTCGCAAGGTGGCGGAGCGGGTGGGTCGAGTGATTCCCGTGCGCTTCCTGCCCACGCTGCACAACACCTCGCGCAAGGTCGCCCGCGACGTGATGCAGGAACTCCGCAATCGCTTCGGCGATGCGCTGGTTCCCGCCTGCGTCCACGAGCACGATGAACTGCGCGAAGCGGTCGGCCTGGGTCGGCCGGTTCGCGAGCACGCTCCGGGATGCTCGGCTGCTGCAGACTTCGTGCGCGTCGCCGACTGGCTGCTGCGGGATGGTCCGCTGCCGCCGCGTCCGCTCGTCGAGATCGATCGTGCCGCGGTGTCGAGCATGCTTGGCGGAGCGCCGGCGGTCTCGACCGAGCCTCCTGCGACGCTGCCCGCCACCACGGAGCCCGGCGGAGGCCCCCGCCACGGCAGCCGCGTCGCCGAGTTGATCGATCGCATGCGCCGTGCGAGCTCCGATCGCGACGCCGAAAACGGAAACGCTGCTTCCCAATCGACCGCCGCCGCGACCCTTGAAGCGCCGGTCCGGCATCCCATGGGTGTGAGCTTCGAAGCGGAAGGGGTTCGCTTCGCGCAGCCGGCAGCGGGTGCCGAGACCATGTCGGTGCGGGCCGACTTCGGGGCGCTCTTCGGTCATGGCGAACAGGACTTTCCCATGCAGCGGAACGAGCGCAGCGGCTGCTTCTCGCTGCTGGTGGCAATCCCGCCGGGTGCCTACCAGTACCGACTCATCATCGACGGCAAGCCGACCACCGATCCCTTCAACCTCGATCGCCACGAGGGTCGCGATGGCGACGTCAACTTCCTGCGGGTGCCGGGACGCTGACCATGGACGGACCACGGGACCCCTTCGACGATCTCGCGGACCTCTTCCTCACCCCCGAGGCGGAGTTCGCTTCGGAGCCGAGCGACGGACCCGGCATGGCGAAGCACGACGGCAGCATTCCCGAGATCGCGGTGGCGATCGCCGGACACCTGCCGGTCTCGGCGGGCTTGTGGCTCGCCCAGCTGACCGACCGGCTTGCCCGTGATCATGGTCCCACCGGACTCATTCGTTTCGTGGCGGGTCAGGTGCATGTGGAGGTCTTCCGCGGCAGTCGCGCGGCCTCGGGCGAGGAGCCGCTCGACCTGCACGATGCGCTTGCGGTGGCGGTCAAGTCTGCGTCGCGCTGGATCGTGGTCCCCGAAGCCTCCGCGGCCGCTGCCGACGTGCTTCGCGCAGGCAGAGGTGGACTGCTGCTCTTGACCGGCGCCGATGAGGCGGCGGTGGTGGGTGCCTACCGCATCCTCAAGGGACTCGCCGAGGAGGCGATGGTCGAAGGACGAGCGCTGCCGCCGATTTCGGTGGGTGTGCTTGGAGCGGGCGACCTGCAGGTCGCCGACGCGCTCACCAAGTTGAACCGGACCGCCGAGGCGTTTCTCGGAATGGAGTTGCCGCTCGCGGTGGCGATGCCGCGGATGGAGCCGCTCGACTCGACGCTGCGGTTCATGCTTCCCGCGCCGCGAACGATCGCCTTCGCCGATGTGCCTGCACTTCTGGGGCAACTGCTCCGAGGCGGCACCCGCGCCGGCCGCGTCATCGAGCCGTCGCGACGGGAGACGACCGGCCTCGAGCAGCGTGGCCGCGTCGAACCAGCGGGCGAGTCCGCGACTCCGACTCGAGCCGCGGACGACACGACCACGCCAGCCCCGCCTACGGTTTCGCCGCCGACTTCGCCGCCGCTCGCCGAGCCCGAGCAGGCCGCGGAGGAGACCACCACCGTCCGCGGCGATCGCAGCGCGCTGCACGGACTGGTTGCGGGCCGACCGGGCCCATGGGATGCCATCTCGCGAGACGGCGATGCGCCGATGCGGCAGGAAGCGGCAGGGTTCCCCGCCGCCAAGTTGCCGCCGAGTCCGGCGGACCCCTTCGTCGCGCCGCCATCGGCGGTCGCGTCAGACTCAGGCGAAGCCGAGGTCTCCGCGATCGCGTCGCCGTGGGTGGCGCGGTTCCCGGAGCTAAAGCCCCTTCCGGTCGGGTGCCCGCATCACCCGATCGTCGAACTCGGGGTCGATGGCGATGGACGCTTGCACCTGATCGCGCCGATCGAGCGGCTGCTCGAAGTGGAAGCGGTGGCGGCCTGGGCCGCGGATCACGCGACCCTGCTGCGGCTGGCCTGCCCGGGTGTCGAGTCGCACGACCCCGCCGACCTTGTCATCGATCTGATCACCGATCGGCCTCGTGCCGCGATGCCGCTTGCCCACAGTCGGGTGCGGGTGCATCTGGTCGCCAAGGTTGCGCTCGAGGGCCGCGAGGGGTGGATTCGCCTGCCGATCAACGATGCGGCGGCCGCGGCGGAAGCGACTCCCGAAGAACCCTGAACCAGTTGCCGCAGCGAAACCCGCGGCGCTCTTCATGGCTCCAGCCCCGCGCCGCGAGACCGTGGTCAAGCGCTGGGAACTGCGCGGGATGTCGGAGACCTTCAGGAAGTTCAGCGGTCCCGAATCCCCCGTCGAGATCGGACCCGAGACCCACCCGTTCGCGGCCGGCGATCTCGGCGATCGCCTCCACGTGGCGCAGGCAGTCCTCGAGCGTGGCGGAGCGGTCTTCAGCCAGGAAGCGACCGTAGAGGTTGAGGCCTACGGCGCCCTCGCGACGCGCGATCTCGGCGACCTGGTCGCGGGTGAGATGTCGCTGGTTCTCTCCCGATCCCATCAGCCATCGCGCGTTGGAGTGGCTTGCGATCACCCGTCGATCGCTTCGGGCAAGCAGGTCTGCGAAGGCGGCGTCGGCGAGGTGCGATGCGTCGTGCAACACTCCCAGCGCATCCGCCGCCGCGACGAGGTCGCGGCCTTCGCCAGAGAGCCCTCGCGGCGCCGCGTTGCCTCCGGCCGCGCGCGTGCCTCGCGCCCACGCGAGCCCGAGCACCCGCACGCCGCGATCGAACCACCAGGCGAGATCCTCGCCGCCATCGATCCCATCGGCGCCTTCGACCAGGATCGCGATGCGCATGCGACCGGAGCCAGGCGTGTCGAGATCCTCGCGCCAGCGCAGCACCTCGATTGCGCCGCATGCCTCAAGGGCGAGATAGCGATCGAGTTGGCGGACTGCGGCGCGGCGGGCCGCGACGCGATCGTCCGAGTCGCGATAGCCCCACGGTTGACTCGGATCGTCGAGACCCGGCTCGCAGAAGATGGTGGCCAGGCAGCACTCGACCGGGGCTTCGGCAAGGTCCGGCAGGGTTGCGCAATGGCTGCCGCCGACGCCGATCGGTCGCGTGAGGTCGCGGCCGAGTTCGGCCAAGTAGGCCAGGTCGAGATGCGCGTCGAACCAGGCGGCATCGCTCGAGAAGAACGCCGTGGCGTCATGCGTTGGTTGGGCGTTGGGAGCGGAGGTCGAGTTCATGAGGCCGCGCGTGACGTCTCGGAGTCGGGTGGTTCTGGCGGTCTTTGCCCGCCGTGGCGGTCGAACATACCCTGCTCAGATGCACGCCGAAGCCCAGCCCGACCTCGTTCGACCCGCCGCGACCACCGCGGCGGCTCCGCGAATGGTGGCCGCGGCGGTGGCGCTCGCGGCTGCGGGGCCCTTGGTGTTGGCGGCGTGGCTCGAGCCGGCGGCTGCGGGCCTTGGCACGCACGAGCAGTTGGGGCTGCCTGCCTGCGGGTGGGTTGCCGCCGCGGGGATTCCCTGCCCGAGTTGCGGCATGACCACCGCCTTTGCCCATGCGGCCCGAGGGGATCTGCTCGGCTCGTTCCTGGTTCAGCCGGCGGGTGCGATCCTCGCGTTGGCGGCGGCGATGGTGGCGGTGGTGGCTGCGTTCACCGCTGCGACGGGTGCGAAGTCGTGGGAGGTTCTCTGGTCGTCGCTGTCGCCGCGGGTCTGGACGGTCTTGATCGTGGTGGTGATCCTGGCGTGGGTCTACAAGATCGCTTGCGTTCGCCTCGACGCCGCGATCGAGGTGTTGCCGCTTGGAGGTGCCGCGTGGTGATCTCGATTCTCAGGAAGAGGGTCCTGCTGGCCGGGGCGGTCGCCCTCGTCGTCGGCGGCATCTCCGGATGCCAGATCTTCGGACTCGCCGGTGCGGTGTCGGCCCAACTCGAGCGTTCGAAGCAGATCGAGGTGTTGGCCGAGTACGACGGCCTCCGCAACCACACCGTCGCGGTGGTGGTGCAGTCCGATCCGTCGATGCTCTACGAGTTTCCCACGGTGGCGGCGAATGTGACCGCCAACCTCTCCGCCCGCCTCGCCTCAAACGTCGGCGGGGTTCGGCTGCTCGATCCGCGGGTGGTGCTGCAGTGGCAGTACCAGACGCCGCACTGGTCGTCGCTTCCCTACGGCCAGATCGCCTCGGATCTGGGGGTGGAGCGAGTGGTGCTGGTCGACGTCTACGAGTACCGACTCAACCCGCCGGGGAACACCTGGGTCTGGGACGGCGTCTGTGCGGCGACGATCGGGGTCATCGAGGCTCAGAGCCTCGACGCCGACGAGTTCGCGGCGACCTTCTCGGTCACCTCGAGATTCCCCGACCTTGAGGGCGTCTCGCGCGAGAGTGCCAACGCCCGCCAGATCGAGACCGGTCTGCTCACCAAGTTCCTTCAGGAGGCCTCGTGGCTCTTCTTCGACCACATCGAGGACAAGTACCCCGACGACTGATCGTGGTCGCGGTGGTGTTGCCCCTCTTCGCCGTGCTCGGCAGCTGCAACATCGTGGCGCCGATCGCCTATGCCATCGAAGGCCCGGGCACCATCGATGCGGAGTTCGTCCTGAAGCCGGTGCGGACCGCGATCCTCGTCGACGACCGGCAGAACATCCTGCCACGGATGGCGCTGCGGGTCGACATCGGCGAGGCGATCGCGGATCGCCTGCTTTCCGAGAAGACCGTCCCGGAGATCGTCAACACCCGCGACGTCATCGCCTACGTCCGCTCCAATGAACGCGACGGCAAGCGACTCACCATGGGGCAGGTGGCCACGGGCGTGAAGGCCGATCAGCTGATCTACGTGGAGATCAGCGAGTTCAGCCTGATCGACGGGGAGGGATCGCCGCGTCCCACCTCCGCGGCATTCGTAAGGGTGCTCGACATCGAGAGCCGGGTGCGGGTCTTCCCGAGCATGGAGGAGGAGGACGGTCGCGAGGTGCGGGCGCAGTTGCGCGAGATTCCCACCGATGCCTTGCGAACGCCGAGCACGCGTCGGGCGGTCGAGGACCAGCTCGCCGATCGCCTCGGCCGGCAGATCTCCCGCGTCTTCTACGAGCACGACCGCGTCGATCTCGGCGAGAATCTGCAACCGCGATGAGTTCACCGCCGCTGGTGATCCATGTGCTCGATGAGCAGGTGGAATTCGCCTCGCTCCGCAGCCTGTTGGTGCGGGATGCCGCCGACTCGCTCGCGGAGTACGGCCACGTGGAGATCCTGATCGGGACCGGCGGCGGCTCGGGGCTGCCTCGAGTCGACCGGCTCGCGCATCCCACCGGTCGCGCCATGCGGCGCAGCCTCGCGGAGGTTGCGGCGGTGGCACCGATCGCGTCGGTCATCTGCTGGTCGATCGCCTCGGCGATCGCCGTCGCGGACTCGGGCTGGACCGATGCGGCGCGAGTGCTGGTGCCGGAGCGGCGGCCGAGCGGACTCGAACGGGCGCGACTCCATCGCCGGCGCGAGGGAGGATTCGAGTGCGCAGGTTGGAGTTCGTGGATCGACTCGATGGGTGCGGAGGGGTCGTGGCCGCTCGAGCCCATCCGTCGCATGCCGACCGCGGCGGGGGCGGCAACCCGTGCCGCGATCGAGAAGTCCCGCCTCCGACGTCCCTTGCTGCGTTCGGCGATCGATGCCTCGACCACCGGCGTGGTGATGGGACTCGTGGTCGCCGGTCCGAGCAGCGTCGAGGGCCGTTCGGCGCGGCGCGACGGATTCAACATCGCCGCGTTGGCGGTGCACAGCCACGCGGTCGAACGAGTCGTGGTCGATCCTCGCGAGATCCTGGTCGAAGGCGTCTCGACGCTCGTCGACGAGACCGGAGTGGGCTGGGCGGTCCGGCCGCGTCCACTTGCGAGGGAGCTTCATCATTGGATCGGCGCGCTCGATGCCCTGATGGTGGTGGGCGGACCTCGTCGCGATCCTGCCGATCTGGTGCTGGCGCCATGGATCGCGGCCGAGGCGGGGGTGCCGACGTTCCTGCTCGACGATCCGGCGTGGACCGCCTCGGCGGCGTCAGGCATGGGCACGCTGGTGCCGGCAGAGCCGCCGCCCGCCGCTGCGGAGCGACTTCTCGCGGCGATCCGCCGCGGAGAACTCGTGCCCGGGGCACCGCTGGCTTCATCACGAGCGGCGACTTCGCCGGCCTTCGCCGCGACCCTCGCGGGAGCCTGGCGGACTCAGGTCGCGACCGGTTCCGCGAAGAGCTGCGCCGCCGCCTCGTGATAGAGGGTGTCGAGGATCTCCTCGGGCAGGGCGAAGCCCCTGAGTGATGGCGCATCGAGCGGATCGCGTGCGGCATCGACCGCCGCGAGATCGGGGTCGGCGATCGGCGAGGTGCCGTGCCACTCGGTCTCGAGCATGGTTCGGTAGGCCCAGTAGCGGCTCGCGTAGAGATCGAACGCCGAGTCTGCGTCGTCGGCCTTGGCGCCCATCTCCGTCTTCTCGCCGCTGCGGAGGTGATCCTCGTGGGTCACGATGTCTGAACCGAAGAGCAACCGCCCGCGCCAGCGCCGAAAGAACTCGAGCAGGCGCTCGCGGGGATGCTTGGAGAGCTCGCGCACCATCCACTTGGTCGCGCTGATGTCGAGCCTCACGTTGGGATGGTCGAGCAGCAGGGCATCGAGGAAGTCCAGATCCTCCGGCCATCCGCCGCAATGGGCCGCGATCCACGGCACCTCGAAGCGGTCGAGCAGGCGCCGAAGCGGCTCGTAATGGGAAGCCTTGGTGCCGTAGAGCTCGGGATCGGCGTAGCGGGTCGAGAACCAGGTGTCGGGATCGGCGACATGCACCATGAAGGTCATGTCCAGCGACGCGGCGAGTTCCATGGCCGTGATTCGATTGGGGCTGTCGAGCCGCAGAAGGTCGGGGTCGCCCGACTCGCGTCCGTAGTCGAGGCCGCGCGGCGCCGACCAGAACTTCACCACGCGGCTGCCGAGGCGATGGAATCGCTCGATCGCGTCGAGAAACCCCGGGCCGTGCTCGAAGCGGCGATCGCTGCCAAAGTAGTTGGGCACCGCGATGAACCGGACCGCGTCGCCGAGCGCCTCCTGCACCGCAGGCACATGCTCGATCGGAGTCATGGAGAGGAAGCGAGTGACGCCGTAGAGCGCCGCGGCCTCCTGGAAGATCCGCACTGCGGTGGGACCTGCGAGGTGCAGGTGGGCGTCGAAGATCGGACGAGAACGCGGCGCGAACGCCTGAGCCTCGCGGCGATAGTCGAGTCCGAGGCGGTTGGAAGGATTGCGGAATCGGCCGTCGGCGGTGAAGCCGGGCCGCGGGGCTCGATCGCTCATGAGTCGATCCTACGCGGCAGGGCGATCACGTCGAGGATCAGCGGTCGGAGCGTCGCGGATTCGGCATGGTGCTGCGGCGAGGCTCATCGACCTTGACCGCTGCGCGGGGCTCGTCGGTTCGAGCCACTCGGCTCGCCGGCCGAGGCGGCTGCGGCGATCGTTCGATGCTGCGGACGATGCCCACGTAGAGCTCGCAGTCGCTCTCGATGTCGAGGTGACGCATCAACTCGCATTCGAGTGCCCACTCGCCGCGGTCGAGGATCGGTGATCCGTGTGGGCCGAGGTGGAACGTGAGTCCGAGGAAGACGTCACTCTCCTGACGCGAGGCGAAGAGCCGCTCGACGAGCGGATCGACGCCGCGGATCAACGCCAAGCCGAAGTGGCGGCTGTCTCGGATCAGCGGACTGATCGGTTGCCCCTTGGGCAGCGCGAGCATGATCGAGGGGGGCGAGCTTCCGCAGGGCGAGACCCAGTCCACGAGCAGGCCCGCCCGGACGTCGCCGGCGGCGGCGGTGAGCAGGAATCTCCCGTGGGGCACCTGAGCGAGCGCCTCGCACGCCGCGTCGTGACAGGGATCTGGCACCGATCTGCTCATGGGTGGTTCGCCGAAGCGGAGTGGGGGAGATCGACCAATCGAAACAGCCAATCGAGCCTTGTGGATGAATGGTGGGAAATGCAAGTCCAGTTCCTGAAGATGGTTGCATTGGCTCTCGGACCTTGATCGCCCACTTGGTGGTGTGTTGTGGGAAAAAGTGTTGCAGAGTGGGGCGAAGTGGATTAGTGTCCCTCCGAGCCCCCACGAGGACGGTGATGCGTGCTTCTGCTCGGCAAGTTCGACCACACCATCGATCCCAAAGGCCGCCTCGCGATTCCCGCCGAGGTGCGATCGGTGCTCGATCCCGCGACCCACGGCGAAGCGCTGATCGCGGCACCGGGCGCGAACGAAACCCTTTGGCTTTGGCCGGAGCGGACCTTCGAGCGATTCGCCGAAGCGCTCGGGGGATCGCTCCTTGGCGACGAGGACCTCTTGGCCTTCGAGCGGCATCTCTTCTCGCAGGCCTCCCGTTGCACCCTCGATGCGGCGGGCAGGGTGCGGATTCCGGATCGACTGCTGCGGGGCTTCGGGATCGAGTCGGCGGTGGTGATCGCCGGCGTGCGCGATCACCTCGAACTCATGACTCCGGCCCGCTGGGAGACCGAGCAGTCCTCCCTGCAGGCCACCCACGCCGACGTCTGGAGACGTGCTCGCGCAGCCCTCTCCGACGCCGGGAGAAGGAACTCCTCATGAGGGGCGTCGTTGCTCCTCGACGCGACAGGCCCCGCGCGGTGCCACGGACGGCATCGCGTTGCGGGCACGGGATCGCCGGCATTGCCGGCGCCAGTTCGAGTGTGATGCCACGGATCGGCGTCGCCTCGAGGGGGATCGGCCCTGCTCCGATCCGCCTGGGACAGGCGAGGTCTTGCACCCGCCTTGCCATCCCGTCGTCGCTGCTGCGGCCAAGGACGGCCAGCACCCTCGGAAACACGCGGGCAGCGGACGCCCGTTCCGAGGCAGGCGGGTAGGTCCCGCACCAAAACGTTCGCCTCCGTTCCTGAAGAGGGGCGGAGGCGATTGCTCGGTCGGAAGCATCGCCCGCGGCTTGCCGCGGGCGATGTCTCGTCGGTCTCAGGAATCGGCGTCGGGCTCAGGAGCCTTCCGCGGCAGGCCGGATCGATCCGACCACCGGGGGCGATCCGGCGTTCTCGTTGGAGGCGATCTGCTCCGCGACCTCGCGGCGATGCACCTCGACCTCGCGAGGAAACTCGAAGGCGACACGCACTCGATCCCCCTTGATCTGAGCGATCCGCACCACCCCGAGCGGGGCCGCCGGGTTGCCGATCACTACTTCCTCGCCTTCCCGTCGGGTGATGACCAGCATCGCTCAAACCTCCGCACGCGAGCTCGGCCGGCGAAGGACCTCGTTCACCCAATGGGCAAACCGGACGCCGACCTGCACAGGGTAGCTCCAATTCGGCCAAAGGGAACCGCCTGACAGCCGATCCGGCCGCGGATCCTCGACCTCAGGGGACCGCGATCACTCCGGAGACCCCCGGGACCTCCACCAGGGCCCGCTCGATGAAGTGATGCAAGGTGGCATCGGCGGAGGGGCAGCCCACGCACGCCCCGAGAAGGCGGATCTGGACCTGTCCATCCGCTGCCACGGCGACCAGTTCGAGGTCGCCCCCGTCTGAGCGGATCGCCGGTCGGATCGCCTCGATCACCGAGGCGACGCGGGCTTCGAGCGGGATGGTGACGGGTTCGGAGGCGGTCACGGGCGATCTCGGGTCGAAAGGGTATCCCGCTCAGATCGCCGATGCCGAAGCGGCCTCGTCATTCGGCTCTTCGTCGGGGGCGATCTGGGTGATGATCCTCGCCCCGACGGCGTCGCCCCAGACGTTCACGGTGGTCCGGCACATGTCCAGGATGCGATCGACCCCCCACAGGATTCCGATCGCCGCCATGGGCAGGGCGGCATCGCTGTGGCCGGCAAGGCTGGTGTTCACCGAACTGATCACGATCACCATGGTCACCAGCCCCGCGGAGGGAATGCCTGCCGCGCCAACCGCCGCGAGGGTGGCCGTGATCACCACCACCACCAGCTCGGTGAGGGTGAGTTCCACTCCGAAGAGCTGGAACAGGAAGACCACCGCGACCGCCTCGTAGAGCGCGGTGCCGTCCATGTTCACGGTGGCGCCGAGCGGAAGCACGAAGCCGCTCGCCCGCTTGGAGCACCCGGCCTCGACCTGCGCGGTCTCGATGGTGACCGGAAGCGTCGCCGAACTGGAGTCGGTGCCGAAGGCCGTCAGCAGCGCTCGCCTCATTCTCCACATGAAGCCGAAGGGATTGATGCGCACGAAGAACCACAGCACCAGCGGCAGGACGATGAATCCGTGGATCGCGAGTCCGACCACGACGGTCAGCATGTACTTGGCCATGGGCCCGACGAGTTCCGCCATACCGATGCGGCCGACCGTGCCCGCGACGAGCAGAAAGACCCCGATCGGAGTCAGCCAGATGATCCAGCGCACCAGCCGCATCAGCGCGTCGAAGAGGGAGGCGATGACGCGAATCGCCGGAGTGGCGGCGGAGCCACCCGCGGCGAGCGCGAGCCCGAGCGCGAGGGCGAACACGATCACGCCGAGCGGTCGCACCGCGACCATCTCCTCAAAGACGTTGGCGGGAACCAGCTGGTCGACGATGCTCGACCACGCGCCGCCCATGCCGAGATCGGAGGCGTCTTCGATTCTCGAGCGGAGCGCCTCCTGGCGCTCGAACTCGGCAACGCCTGCGCTTTGCAGCGAGGCCACGGTCTCGGGAGGGAGGCCCTCCCCCGGGCGGATGCTGGTGACCAGCACGGCACCGAGCACGACCGCCGAGAGCATGGTGGCGAGGTAGTACACCAGGGTCGCGCCGCCGATCACCCCGAGCCTCGAGGGATTGCCGATCGAGGTGACCCCGACCAGCACGCTGAACAGCACGATGGGAATGACCAGCGCCTTGAGCGGCCGGATCAGGATGAGATCGCCCCACGACATCATCGCGGCGACCGTCTCCTCCTGCTGATTGGCGTGGAGCACCTCTCCCACGATGCCGCCCAGAACGAGGCCGATCAGGATGAGCGCGGTGAGCCAGGCGCCGGAGCGGTGCATCTCCCAAGACTACCTCGATCCGCCGAACCGCTCAAAAAGACGAGGCGAATCGCGCGAGCTCCCTGCGGCGGCGACTCAGGGCTTCGGCGGGGGCTTGACCGCGAGGCGCAGCTCGTCGAGTTGAGCGGCGTCGATCTCCGATGGGGCCTCGCAAAGAAGGTCGGCGCCGCTCTGGGTCTTGGGGAAGGCGATGACGTCGCGGATGTTGTCGGTGCCCGCGAGGTGCATCACCACGCGGTCGAGGCCGAAGGCGATGCCGCCGTGCGGCGGCGCACCATGACGCAGGGCCCGCAGCAGAAATCCGAACTTGGCCTCTGCCTCCTCGGGGCCGAGTCCGATCAGTTCGAAGACCTTCTTCTGCACATCCTGGCGGTGGATGCGGATCGAACCTCCGGCGATCTCGGAACCATTGCACACGAGGTCGTAGCCCGCGGAGAGGCACCCGCCCGGATCCGACTCGAGCAGCGGCTCCTGACCGGGCAACGGCGCGGTGAAGGGGTGATGCAGCGCCACCCAGCGATTGCCGTCCTCGTCGAACTCGAACATCGGGAAATCGACGACCCATAGGAATTCCCAGCGGGTCTCGTCGATGAGGCCGAGTTCGCGTCCAAGGCGCAGCCGCAACTCGCCGAGCGCCTTGCAGACGGTCTCCCAGCGGCCGGGGCCGAAGACGATGAGATCGCCAGCGACAGCACCGAGCCGCTCGCGCAGGGTGGCGGCGCAGCCATCGAGAAACTTGGCGATGCCGGTCTCGAATCCCTGCTCGGTCACCTTGACGGTCGGGAGGCCGCCGAGCCCGAACCGCTTCACGAACTCGGTCAGCGCGTCGATCGACTTGCGGGTGACGGTGGTGGCCCCGCCGGGCACGCGAATCGCCTTCACACACCCCGCGCGACCGAGGTGGGTGGCGGCGAGGGCGTCGGTGAAGACTGCGAAGGGCGACTCGGCGACGAGGTCGGAGACGTCGACGAGCTCGAGTCCGAAGCGAAGGTCGGGACGGTCGATGCCGAATCGATTCATCGCGTCCGCCCAGCTCATCCGCGGGATCTCGGGAATCTCGACCCCGAGGGTCTCCTTCCAGAGTTGCTGCGCGAAGCCGCCCATGGTCTCGATCACCTCGTCGCGGTCTGTGAAGCTCATCTCCAGATCGATCTGGCTGAACTCCGCCTGGCGATCGGCCCGCGGATCCTCGTCGCGGAGGCAGCGGCAGATCTGCAGATAGCGGTCGCATCCGGCCACCATGAGGATCTGCTTGAACAGCTGCGGGCTCTGCGGCAGGGCGTAGAACTCGCCTGCATGCAGGCGAGAAGGCACCACGAAGTCGCGAGCGCCCTCGGGGGTCGAGCGGATGAGCAGCGGCGTCTCGACCTCGAGGAAACCGCGATCGTGGAAGTACTCCCGAGCGATTCGGGTGACCTTCGATCGCAGGCCGAGGATCGCCTGCATGCGCGGGCGGCGCAGGTCGAGGTGCCGGTGCCGCAGCCGCACTTCCTCGTCCATCTTCGCGGCCTCGGCATCGTCGGGCAGGATCGGCGGATGCTCGGCGCGGTTGAGGATCTCGAGGCCGGTGGCGGCGATCTCGACCGCACCGGTCGCAAGGCGGGGATTGGGGCCGGCGGTGCGCAACCGCACTGTGCCCGAGACCGCCACCACGTCCTCGCGCTTGAGGCTACGGGCGAGCGCCACCACGTCGCTCGACTCGGCGGAGGCTTCGAAGACCGCCTGCGTCAGTCCTTCGCGGTCGCGGACATCCACGAAGACGAGGCCGCGACCCTGATCGCGGCAGACGTCGACCCAGCCATTGAGGACGACGTTCGATCCGACGTGGGACTCGCGGAGTTCTCCGCAACGATGGGTGCGCCTGGGCATGGAACGGCTCGGGTTCGGGAAGGGGCGGAAGGGCAGGAGGATATCGGGGGACGCAATGGTGATGCGTGCGCGTGGTCGGTGCGGGGCGGTATCCTCACGCCTCGGGGGAGTCGACTCCTTCCTTCGCCCCGTTTCGGAACGCCGCGTGACCACGAGCGCCGTCGTCGAAGACGAGACTCCCGCCAAGGCGCCGATCCTCTTCACCGCGTTCGAGCCGAGCGGCGATGCGCACGCGGCCCCGGTGATTCGCGCACTGCGTGCCCGGGATCCGTCGCGGCCGATCTTCGCGTGGGGCGGTCCGCGGATGGCCGCGGCCGGCGCGGAGGTGGTGGAGCAGACCGCCGGCGACGGCGTGATCGCGGTGCCGAGCCTGAAGCGAATCGGGTCCTTCTTCGGCGAGTTGAAGCGGATCGAGACCTTCGCCGCCCGCAACCGAGTGGCGCTGCACGTTCCCGTCGACTCGCCGGCCGCCAACACCCCGATCGCGCAACGGCTCCGTCGCGGCGGCGCCCGCGTGGTCCATCTGGTGGCGCCGCAGTACTGGGCCTGGGGGCCGTGGCGCCGCAAGAAGCTGCAACGGATCACCGATCTGGTCCTCTGCCTGCTTCCCTTCGAAGAGCAGTGGTTCCGCGAGCGCGGGATCCCGGCGAAGTTCGTGGGCCATCCCGTCATCAACCGCGAGATCGATCGCGGCGAGCTCGATGAGCGGGCCAAGGGGCTGCCCCGCGGCCGGCCGCGGATCCTCATGCTTCCCGGCAGCCGCAGCAGCGAGATTCGCAAGAACCTCGCTCTGCTGATGCGGGTATTCGCGGAACTGCAGGCGCTCCGGCACGGCACCGGCGGCCTCATCGTGGCCGCGACGCCCGAGATCGCCGCCGGGATCCGCGCCAAGTACCCGTCGCTGCCGACCGGACTGCATGTGGTCAGCGGCGACGCACGCGGCGGTGGCAACGACATCCTCGATGCGGCGGTGCACTGGTGCGACGTGGCCCTCACCGTCTCGGGAACGGTGAGCCTCGATGTGGCTCGTCAGATGAAACCCATGGTCGGCGTCTATCGCACCAGCCCGCTCGGAGTGGTGGTGGCGAAGATCATGCTGCGGATTCCCGATCGACTGCTGCCAAACGTCCTCGCCGGCGAGCGGATCGTTCCGGAGTTCGTGCCCTACTGCGGCGGTCCCGGGCGAATCGTGGAGGCGGTCGAGACCTATCTCAAGGACTCTCGCGTGGCCGCCGAGGCGCAACTCTCGCTCAAGCGGGTGCTGACCCAGTTCCGTGGCCACGACTTCGCCACCGAGTCGTCGAGCGCGATCCTCGACCTGCTCGACCGCACCGGACGACCCGCCTGAAGCCTCGGGAAGGGACGAGCGACGCCGTCCGATCCCGAGGCTCGGCGACGTCACTTGATGTCGCGTCCCTCGATCACATCGGTCACGTTCGGGAAGTCGTGGCCCTTCATCTCGCCGGACTTGAGTCGGCGCATGTAATCGTGGTAGGAGCGCATCGCGATCGGCCCAAAGATGAGCATGATCGGGATGTTCGCCCAGAGCATGACGCCGGTGCCGAGCGCGGTCAGCCCGTCGAGCTCCGCGTCGGTGGCGATGAGGCCCGGCACCGTCGAGATCAGGATCGCGAGGCAGTAGACCAGCTTGTAGGGGACGACCGCCCAGCGACCGAAGAGGAAGTCGGTCGCCTGCTCCCCGTAGTAGCTCCAGGAGATGATGGTGGAGATGGCGAAGAGCCAGGATGCGAGCGTCACCACCCACATGCCCATGCCCGGGATCGCTCGATCGAAGGCGTAGCCGGTCAATGAGGATCCCTTGAGATCGAGATGGATCCCGGGACCCTCGAGCGTCGGCTTGTTGGGAGAGTCGTAGGGACTCCACGAGATCAGCATGCCATCGCCGTCGCCCGCCACCACCGTGCCGAACAGGCGGTGCAGACTCCGGCCGGTGTTGTCGTCGAGGTCGCCGTTGACGATCACGAAGAGACTGTCGCCCTCCCGCCACATCTCGCTCACCGCGATCTCCTCATCGGACTTCTTGGGAAGCAGGGTGGTCGCGGGCACCCACTCGCCGGCGATCGGCTGTCCGTCCGCGTCCCGGGCCTGCACGATGCCCGGGGTCTCGGCGAACTCCGCCGCGGGGCCGCGGTTCCATGCACCCGAACTGATCACCACCAGCGCGGTGATGGTGCAGACCACGAGGGTGTCGATGAACGGCTCGAGGCCGGCGACCACGCCTTCGCGGACCGGCTCGTCGGTCTTGGCGGCGCTGTGCGCGATGGGCGCGGATCCCTGGCCGGCTTCATTGGAGAACAGGGCTCGCTTCATGCCCCAGAGGAACGCGTAGCCGAAAGTGCCTCCGAGGAAGGCTCCTTCGGGATTCACGCTCTCGCCTCCGAGGAATCCGGGCAAGCCGCTCATGACGATGAGCCGCAGCATGGCGGGAATGTTGTGGATCTCGAGGATCAGCACCGTGATCGCGCCGAGCATGTACAGCCCGCACATGAACGGCACCAGACGGCCGGTGACGGAACCGATTCGCTTGATGCCGCCGATGATCACGGCGCCGACCACCAGAGTCAGGATGATTCCGACGAGGATCGGCGGCATCGCCGGGATGTAGGTCTGGGTGATCGCGGCGACGTTCCACGCCTGGAACATGTTGCCGCCGGTGATGGTCGAGATGATCACCGTCACGCAGAAGATCGCGCCGAGCAGCCATCCCAGCGGAGCGAGGCCGGGCGAGATCGCGGCGAATCCGCGCTTGCAGACGTACATCGGCCCGCCGCGGGGATTGTCGGGATCGCTGGTGTCGCGGTAGAGCATCGACTGCGTCACCTCGGTGAGCTTGAGGGCCATGCCCACCGCGCCGACGACCCACATCCAGAAGACGGCGCCGGGTCCGCCGAGCGAGACCGCAACCGCCACACCGGCAATGTTGCCGAGACCCACCGTGCCCGAGAGGGCCGTCGAGAGCGCCTGGAAGTGGTTGATCGCGCCGGGATCGTCCTTGCGGTCGTAGCGGCCGCGAATGACCGCCACGCCGTGGGTCAGGGCGCGGTACTGGGAAAATCCGCTCCACAGCGTGAAGAGCACGCCCACCGAGAGCACGGTGTAGAGCACCGCGTCGTGCCAGAGGACGGTGTTCACCGCGTCGAGGAACGAGTTCAAGGCATCCATGGTTGACTGGCTCCGAGAAGAGTGCATTCGCGCGGAGACACGGCCCGGCCGGCCGCGCGAGGCAGGGTCGGGGTCGAGAACCCGAGGTGAAATGGTGTCGATCGGCCGAGCGGACGGGTTTCGTCGCTGCGAAATCGCATGCGTGGCAGGCTCGGCGCTGACTCGATCGAGCAGCGGAACGCTCGTCCCGCTCGGCGCGGACTATACCGAATGCTCGAGCGGCGGCGTGCGCGGGCGGCGCCGCGAGCGAAGCGGAGTTCCTCGGATGGTTCGGCTCGGTACCATCCGCGTCATGCGTTCCTTTCGCTTGCGTACCGACCTCGCGCGGGAGTCCGTCGGCGGCTTTCAGCTTCCGTTGGGCATCGAGGCGGCCGGCGTTCCGCACCCGACCGAGGGGTATCTGGTGACCTTCCGGGAGGGCGAGGAGGAGGAACCCGACACCTACGTCTTCGAGGCGACGGCCTCGCACGAGCGGGTCCGAGGCCTGTTTCGAGATGCGCTCGATCTGCTTCCGGGGGAGGTTCGCGGCATCCTCGAGATCGAGTCGCTCGACGCCTATCGCAGCCTCGACGTCCACCTCGGCATCGAGCCGATCGATCGCGACGACTTCCTCGCCGACATCGCCGAGTTCGAGCCCGTGATCCTCGAGGATGCCTCGATCGGCGTCGGCGGCAATGCGGACGAGCCCTTCGTCGAGGTCTTCATCGACGGCTGGAAGACCGTGACCATCGAGGTGCCCATCGAGTTGAAGAGCCGGGTCGAGTTGTTGCTGGCCCGGCACGGACTCGAGGAGACCGACGAGACCTGGCCCCCGGACGAGGAGGGCCGACTCTTCTCGACGGTGACGGTGCGCCCGGTCCTGCAGGTGACCGACACCCAGGATCCCAACATCGACGAGATCGCCCTTCAGCTCCGCGAGCGATGGGCGCTTGAGCTCGACATCGATCCGCAGCGGAATCTCGACGAACAGGGCGTCGAGCTGGGGCTGACCCTCTGGCATGCGATCGTCATGGTGGTCGCGGCCGATCCGGCTCGCGAGGCCGGCGCCTACGTCGATGTCTGGGCGACCGCCGGCAGCCTGGCGGAGATGGAGCAGTTGATCGACGAGGCCCTCGACGCCCAGGACGAGTGGATCTTCGACGGGATCTACTCGGTCGAGCGGGTGGCCTTCGACGAGCGGCCGGACGAACTCGCCGAACTTCCTCTGCGCCGCAGCGAGTCCGGCGTCCACCGCATCACCGTCGACCGCTGGGGCGGCGAGCCGCCCGAAGACTCCTCGGAGAGCAGCGAGGACGAGCCCCACGGCTGAGAGGGACCTTCAGATGGAACGCGCCGAGTGGTACGCCGATGGATTGGCCTTCGCCTGCACCCAGTGCGGCAACTGCTGCACCGGCCCGCCCGGCGCAGTGTGGTACTCCTCCGAGGAGGAGAAGGCGATGGCGACGCATCTGGGTCTCTCCCTCGAGACCTTTCGCGAGCGCTACACCCGCCGTCTCGGTCGCGGCCGATCGCTCGGCGAGAACGTGACCGAGCACGGGCACGACTGCATCTTTCTCGACCGCGAGCGGCAACCCGGCAAGGCGGTCTGCTCGATCTACGAGGTGAGGCCGCTCCAATGCCGGACCTGGCCGTGGTGGCCGGAGAACCTGTCGAGCCGTCGCGCGTGGGAAGCGACCCGCAAGCGGGTTCCCTGCCCGGGGATGGGGCAAGGGCGCACGCAGACCTACCAGCAGATTCGAGTGGTGCGAGATCGGCAGGCCGCGAGTCCGGATCCGGCCTGGTGAGCGGCGTGGCTGGTGAGGACGCCGACCTGGCGCGTCGGTGGCGTGCCGCCGCCGCCGATCCCGAGGTCGATGCCGCGATTCGCGCCATGCACGCGCGGATCGAGGAGACCGTGGCCCAACGCCGTCCACTCTGCCTCGCGAGCGGGAACTGCTGTCGATTCGAAGCCTTCGGACATCGCCTGATGGTCACCGGTCTCGAGGCGGCCTGGACCGCGACCCGACCGGAAACGCCCTCGATCTCCCTCCAGCAGATCGACGAGGCGCGCCGCGAGGGGCGTTGCCCCCATCTCGATTCCCGCGAGGGTCGACTCTGCGGCATTCGCGGCGCTCGCCCCATGCCGTGCCGCACCTTCTTCTGCGATCGGGCCGCCACCGACTGGCAGCGTGAGTTGCACGAGTCGTGCCTCGGAGAACTGAAGGCGCTCCACGATCGGCTCGGGATTCCCTACCGCTACCTCGAGTGGCGGGACGCTCTGGCCCTGCTCGTGAACTCCGAGGTCACGTCACGCTGAGCGTCGGCTGGATGTAGCGGCCCTGCATGCTCGCGATCGAGACCCGGCTTGCGACCGCGCGGCAGAGGTCGTCGACCGAGGCGCCGATGGCGCTGGGACCCTCCCAGTTGCCCAGCGGCGTGCCGAGATCGCAGTGCTCGCGCAGCGGCATGGTGATCGGAAGCGCGCCGAGGAAGGGAACCCCCATGGTCTGAGCCATCACTTCGGCGCCGCCGCGGCCGAAGAGGTCGTACTCCTTGCCGTCGTCTCCGACGAACCAGCTCATGTTCTCGACCACCCCGAGCACTTCAACGCCGAGCTGCTCGAACATGCGAACCGCGCGGCGGCAGTCGTCCTGCGCCACCCGCTGCGGCGTGCAGACCACCACCGCGCCGGTGAGCGGAAGCAGTTGCGACATGGTCAGGCTCACGTCGCCGGTGCCGGGCGGAAGGTCGATCACCAGGTAGTCGAGTTCGCCCCAGTCGGTCTGGGTCGCCAACTGCTTGAACGCGCCGTGGGCCATGGGACCGCGCCAGATCAGCGGCTTCTCGGGATCGACGAGCTTGCCGATCGTCATCGCCTTGATCCCGTGGACTTCGAAGGGGATCAGCATGTTCCCGTGGGCCTGGGTCGGCAGGTCGGTGAGTCCGAGCATGGTCGGGGCGCTTGGTCCGTAGATGTCCGCATCGAGCAGGCCGACCCTCGCGCCGAGGCGAGCGAGGCCGACGGCGAGCAGCGTCGAGACCGTCGACTTGCCCACGCCTCCCTTGCCCGCGCCCACCGCGATGATCTGCCGCACGTTCGGCAGGGGACTCGCCTTGCCGTGGACCTTCTCGTTGGGCCGGCGGACATCCGCGGTGAACTCGAGGTCGACCTCGGGAGCCTCGTGACCTCCTTCGGAGGCCGCTCGCGCGATCGCCGCCTCGATGTCGGCGCGGATCCGATCCTTCATCGGGCAGGCGGGGGTGGTGAGTTCGACCACCAGATCGATGCGATTCCCATCCACCTCGATCCGCTTCACCATGCCCAGCGTGACCAGGTCCCGGTGCAGATCGGGGTCCTGCACCGTCTTCAGGGCGTCTTCCACTTCTTCGCGACGGAGCGGCATCGGCGGGGGATCTCCTCGTGGCGGCGGATTCTCGGAACGGCGCGACTCGCGGATACGCTCGCGCTCGGGGCAGGATTCGCCGATCATACGAGAATCGCGGGCTCGCCCCGCAATCTCGCCGACGCGGTCGCGTTGGCGGGCCGTTCGTCGGAAACGATCGCGATTCGAAGGTGTCTCGCGAGAAGATCCGCCCGCATCAGGAGCCGACCATGTTCGAACTTTCCCTGCTTGCCGCCGCTGCGACGCTCGCCACCGCGCTCGCAGCTCCCGCCGCCGACGACGAGATGGCACCGCCACCGCCGCCGCAAGGCGAGGTGGCGCCACCCGCACCGCGGCGCCCGGCGCCGCGCGACCGCGGGTTGCTCGCCGGTCCCGAGGTCGATCCCGCCGCGGCGGAGGGTCGACAGCCATTCGGTCGCGGCGATCGAAGCCGTCCGGGTGGCGGGGAAGGGCAGGGCCCCATGGCCCAACGCCTCGAGCGCGGCATGTCGATGCTCGTCGCCGCGATTCGCAAGACCGAGCCGACGCCGGAAGAAGCCGAGAAGATCCGTGCCTACTTCGCCGGCATGCGTGAGAAGGCCGCGAAGCTCGGGGAAGAGAACAGCACCAAGTTGCGCGATCTGCTTCGCATGCGCCGGGACGCGGTGGAATCGGGCGAGTCGACCGAAGCGATCGATCGTGAGATTCAGGCGCTTCGCAGTTCCGTGGTCGATCCGCGGAAGGTCGTCGAGGAGGTTTCGGCCCTGCTCTCACCGGAGCGACGGGTCAAGCTGCGGGAGAACCTCGAGGCGGCTCGTCGCGAGGCGGCCGAGCGGGCTCGCCGCGAGCGGGTTCGCGGGGGCCGTCCCGATGGAGACGCGATGAGCGACGATGCCATGAGCGACTCGCCGATGTCCGACCGGCCCGCTCGCGATCGCCGCATGCAGGATCGCGGCGACAGGCCCCAGCGCGGGCGGGGCGACCGACCTCCGCTCGATCTCGGCGAAACGCCGCCGCCTCCGCCGAAGTCAACGCCACCGGCGAACTGAGCGACAACGAGCATCGATCTCCGTGAACAACGCCCCGCCGATTGGCGGGGCGTTGTTCGAAGCGGTTCAAGCAGCTCGCGGAGTCATCCGCCGCCGAACGCTCGAATGTCGTCGTATCGATCGACGACCTCGGGCGATCCGTAGGTGCCGGAGACGATGTTGATGACCGGCACGGCGGGGGAGCCGGGTCCGTCGAGACGACTGAAAAAGATGCCGTCCGGGCCGGGGGAGATCACCACGATGCTTCCCTTCGGCGTTCCGCTCTCCGGCTGAGTGGGACTCCCGAGTGCCGGGGCGCGAATGATCTGGGCGAGCGTCTTATGGCGAGCGAGACCGGTGGTTGTTCTGAGAATGCTCTCGGCCTGCGACTGACCAAACTCGCCTAGCGAGTCTGAATTGAGGTAGGGGTAGATCGGGTCCATCAGGAACTGGGTCCGCGGTGCGGAGCCGCCGCCTGCCTCTCCGACGAGGTTGCCTACCGAGCGAACGGACCTGAGAGTCAGAATCGGCATGCCCCACGCATCGCAGAGGTCGGGAAGCCGGTTGGTGGTGTCGGATCCGATCTGCTCCGGCTGGCCGTCCCAGCCAATCTGCCCGTCGCAGAAACAGATGTCCGCCTCCCGCGGCGTAAAGAAGGGTGTGTACTGCTTCCCACCGATGTTGGGACCCTTGCCCACCTCGGACGAGTTCACGCGAATGCGGAACTGCGAGTTGCCGCTGCCGAAGGTGATGACCTGCCATCCGGAGTATTGCGGCGCGTTGAAGAGCGGGTGGTCCTCGGAGATGCCGCCTCCCATGAGGTGCAGCAGCACGTTCTCCGTGCCGCTGATCTTGGGATCGGCGGCGAGAATCTCCTCGGGAACGAGACCGGGGAGGTAGCCGAACTCCTGGCGGAACGACTCGCAGGCCTTGACGAAGTCCTCCATGGTCGACGCGGTCTGGGTCCGCTTGGCCCGCTGGTTCACCTTGCCGAGGGCTGGGAGCAGGATCCCCACCAAGACCACGATGATGCCGATCACCACCAGGAGTTCGGTGATCGTGAATCCGCGCTGGTCGGTTCCCGCGGTGGATCGATTCGTTGCAACTGCGGTCATGGGTCGAGGTTCCTCGAGTCGGCTCGGAGGCAGGCGGCGGGGAGGTCCCCGCCAGACTCCTCAGGATACGAAGCAACAACGGCACGCGTTGCTCTCAGGTTCGCCCTTGGGGAAGGGTCGTCTCCGCGAACTAGCCGGGAAACCCCCGATCGGCCCTCCAGTCCGATCCTCGAATCTGCCGTAATGCCTCGTAGGCGGCCGCCGCCACGGCAGTGGCGAGGTTCAGGCTCCGGGCCTCGGTTCGCCGGACCATAGGCAGTCGAATTCGCCGGTCGGGGCCATGGAACTCGTCGATCCAGGCGTGGACTTCGGGGTCGGCACCACGGGTCTCCCGGCCAAACAGGAGGTGGTCGCCCGGTTGGAAGTCGGCATCCCAGTGCAGCCGCTCGGCCTTGGTGGTGAAGAGCCAGACCCGCGGTGGGCGGGTCCGGGAATAGGCATCGAAGGACTCGTGCTCGCACCAGTCGAGGCTCGGCCAGTAGTCGAGACCGGCGCGGCGGCAGGCCTTCTCGGAGAGTTCGAAACCGAGCGGATGGATGAGATGAAGCCGGGCGCCGACGGCAAGCGCGGTCCGACCGATGTTGCCGGTGTTGTTGGGGATCTCCGGTCGGTCGAGGACCAGATGCAGCAGGGGTTGGGGCGAACTGGGGTCCACGGTCGGAATCGTCGCTTGCCGAAGTGGTGGGTGGGGTTCTAGGCTTCGCCTTGCTCGACGGAGACCTCAGGGCATCGTCGGGTGAAGGGTTCCCTTTTTCGAGACTCGCTTCGGAGCGTCGATCACATGTCCGACTCGCTGATCCTGATCGCCAACGCAGCCTCGACTCCGGTGCTTCTCGCGAATCTCGCCTGGCTGTTGATCTGCGGAGGCATCGGCGGGCTGTTCATGCTGCAGGCGAAGATCGATCGTTCCAAAGGGCGCAATCCTGGCGGCGACGACTGACGCGGGCCTTCGCTGCGAGTGCAGGCGGCGAGCGACCACGCCCCCGACAGGGCTCGAACCTGTGACCTTGAGTTTAGGAAACCCACGCTCTATCCAACTGAGCTACGGGGGCGTCGCACGCCGCGCCGAGCCCCCGCATGCGAGGGCCCGGTCTGCGAGAAAGTGCCGATAGGTGGACTCGAACCACCGACCTGAGGTTTATGAATCCTCCGCTCTAGCCAGCTGAGCTATATCGGCAGCGGCAAGGAGGCGAAGGGTAGTCGGGCGACCGAACTCCGACAAGGGACCGGATCGGTCGCTGCGGGCGGGAGTGCGAGGGTCGCGTCCCCATCGATGCCCGATCGCGTCGGCAGCACTCCGTGGGTTCAACAGTCGCGCCGCGGGTGCGGACGTCGGCCGCCGAATCACGATCCGCTGCGTTCCCTTGGGCTTTGCAGCGAGACGCCCGGTGATTCGCGTGCTCGGGCCTCAGCTCTTGGGCTGACGCATCACCATGCGGAACCCCAACTGCCGTGCCAGCGGCTGCGCGACCTTCCGAGCCTGCTCCATGAGCTTGCGGGTGCCGCGAAGCGTGAGGTCGGATTCCTGCATGGCGCCGAGCAGGTAGACCTCGAAGCTGGCCGAGAGCAGCCAGTTGATGTCGGTGCGGTATCCGGAGACCGCGAGGGCCTTGGTGCGCTTCATGAAGGCGCTGAGGTTCGCGGGTGAGCAGTGCAGCGTCTTGCAACTGCCGAAGTGGATGAAGCGATCGTGGCACGACCCTTCAAGGCGATCCGCGATGGCGTCGAGACTGACTCGGCCCTTCGCGCGCCTGCGATCTCCCACGAAGAGGATGTTGGGGTTGCCATGGAAGGCGAAGTACAGGATCGGAAAGTCGGCGTACTTGCGTTGGGTCCAGTTCTCGAGGGCGTGATCGAACTCCTCGCGGGTGCCGATCGAGCGGTGCACGTAGCGCAGATTGGGATAGGCCTGCGCGAGCAGCTCGAAGATCGGACGCACCGTCGAGGGCTTCTTGGGGTCTCCCCACCAATCGCCTTCGAGGCAGTAGATGTTCTTGAGCACGCGAGATCCTCGTGGCGGGTGGAGGCTGGCCGGGCGATGGGGTGGCGGAGACTACGCCCCGCCCCGCCCTCCGCCAAGACCGAAGCGCGTCGAATGATTGGAGGTTGCAGCGAAAGAATCGCCTGCGGTCGGGCGGGTCCCGCGAACTCCGCCCGAAACGCCCTCAGGTTCGCGAGCCGCCGGCGGTGGGGGCCTTGGGCCGGACCCAGCGTCGGGCAAGCGGACCGAGGTCGTCCTGCGGGAAGAACTCCGTGAGCGCTGCGGCGAAGAGCCCCATGAAGACCGGCTGCGGCGAGAGGGGCCGGCTGGTCAGTTCGGGATGGAACTGCGTGCCGACGAAGAAGGGGTGCACCGACTGGGGCAATTCGAGCACCTGCATGATGGGGTGCTTGGGATGCCGCCCCGAGAACCGCAGGCCGCCACCTTCAAGGGTCTCGATGAACGAGGGATCGACCTCGTAGCGATGGCGGAAACGCTCGCGGATCGAGGTGCGGCCCCCGTACAGGAAACTCGCAAGCGAGCCGGCGGCGAGGTCGACCTCGTGCCCGCCGAGACGCATGGTGCCGCCCATGATCCCCTCGAGCTTCTTCTGCTCGGGCAGTTCGGAGATCACCGGGTGTGGCGAGTCGGGATCGAATTCGGTGCTGTGGGCGCGATCGAGCCCGAGGGCATGGCGGGCGAACTCGATGACCGCCACCTGGAAGCCGAGACAGATTCCGAGGAAGGGGATGCCGCGGGCGCGGGCGTGCGCAGCGCAGAGGATCTTGCCTTCGATGCCTCTTGTGCCGAATCCGCCGGGCACGATCACCGCGTGAACGCCTTCGAGTGCCGCATCGGCGCCGGCTTCGGAGCGAATCTCCGAGGTCTCGAGCCAGCGGATGTCGATCTCCGCGCCGAGGGCGATCCCGCAGTGCTCGACCGCCTTGTCGATCGAGGCGTATGCATCGCGCAGCGCCGCATACTTGCCGGTGATCCCGAGCTGCAGGCGACGGGCCCGCGGGGCGGAAAGGCGAGCGCTGAACTCGTTCCAGCGAACTCGTGCCCGATCCTCGTGGGCCTGGTCGACCCGATCGTGCAGATCGAGGATCGAGAGGATCTCGCGGTCGAGGCCGCCCTGCCGCATCGCCTCGGGAATGGTGTAGATCGACTCGCGATCGTGCATCGAGAAGATGCGGCGCATCGGAACGTTGGAGAAGAGCGAGATCTTCTCCATCACCGTGCGGGTCACGGGATTCTTGGCGCGACAGGCCACGATGTGCGGCTGCACGCCCGCCTCCATCAGCCGCTTGATTCCCAGTTGGGCCGCCTTCGACTTCTGCTCACCGAGAATGCTCGGCTCGAGGATGTAGCTCAGAGCCACGAAGCAGGTCGACTCCGGGCCCTCCTCGAACGCGAGCTCGCGCAGGGCCTCGATGTAGAAGCCGTTCTCATAGTCGCCGGCGGTGCCGCCGACCTCGACGAAGACCACGTCCGCCGGCTCGCCGTTGCGGCCGCCGTGCAAGGCCAGTTGCCGCAACTTCCACTTCACCGCGCCGGTGACGTGCGGAATCATCTGCACATCGCGACCGAGGTAGCCACCGCGTCGTTCGCGCTCGAGCACTTCGGTGTAGACCTGGCCCGCGGTCATGTAGTTGCGACGGGTCAGGTCCTGATCGAGGATTCGCTCGTAGGTGCCGAGATCCATGTCGGTCTCGAGCCCGTCGTCGAGCACGAACACCTCGCCGTGCCGGTAGGGGTTGAGCGTCCCCGAGTCGATGTTGAGGTAGCCCTCCATCTTCAGCGGCGCGACGCTGAGGCCCTTGTCCTGCATGAGCTTCGCGAGGCTCGAACTGAAGATGCCTTTGCCGAGCCCGCTCATCACGGTGCCGATCACCGCCACGAAGCGGGTGCGGCCCTTGCGATACCCCTCGGGAATCGGGCTGAACCACTCGGTGCTCTCTTCCGAGCGGCCGAAGCGGGTCAGGAAGGCTTCTTCGCCAGCGTCTTCGGGCTCAAGCGGAGCATTGGAGGGCATGTCTGAGGATACCGCGCCACGACCATCGGTCGCGACCCCGTTCAGCGACGAGATCGCCACCGGGCCACGAAGGCCTCGTACTGCGCCGGGGTGTCGATCCCGCCTTCGGCCGAATCGACGACTCCGACCGCGATGGCGATCCCGTGTTCGAGCGCTCGAAGCTGCTCGAGCCGCTCGGCGCGCTCGAGCGGCGACTCGGACAGGCCCGCAAGCTGCGCGAGCACCTGTCGTCGGTAGGCGTAGAGACCGAGGTGGCGGTAGCGAGCCGGTGGCGGATCGGCCGCGTCGCGCTGGTGGGGCACCTTCGACCGGCTGAAGTAGAGCGCCCGCCCCGACGTCGCGACCACCGCCTTGACCAGATTGGGGTCGTCGGCGTCCTCATCGGCGGTGAATGGGCAGACGAGCGTCGACATTCCGGCGTCGGCGTCCTGCTCGAGTCGCTCGACGGCAAGGTCGATGTGCCGAGGATCGATCAGCGGTTCGTCGCCCTGGATGTTGACGACGATCGCCGAGGGATCGCCTCCCGGCAGCAGTTGTTCGATCGCTTCGGCGATGCGGGAGGTCCCGTTGGGATGGTCGAGGCGGGTGGCCACGGCCTCTCCGCCATGGCGGCGCACCACCTCGAGAATCGCCTCGTCCGGGGCCGCGACCACGACACGGGCGAGGCTCTGCGCCCGGCGGGCCTGTTCGAGCACATGCACCACCAGCGGCAGGCCAGTGGCGTCGGCGAGAGCCTTGCGGGGAAAACGCACCGAGTCGAGCCGGGTGGGAATCACCCCGATCGCGCGCGGCGGAGGGGAGTGCCGGTCGGGGGGCGAGGTCATGGTCGTGGCAACCGGGCGGTCAGATCGGCCCGGTCAGCTCGCGGGTGATTGCGTCGATCTCCTTGCGACGATCGCGGATGTCGCGGAAGGAGATGTCCTTGCGAAGGATCTGCGAGCAGATCTCGGCGGCTTCGCGGGCGTGCTGAACGCTGCGCTCGGCCTTTGCCAGTTCGATCAGCGAGAGCATCAGGTCGTAGCGAAGCGGCAGTTCCCGCTCTCGCTCGGTCGCGTCGATTCCCTCGATCGCCTCCCGGTACTCGCTGATCGCCTCGGGATGCCATCCGCTGTTGGCGAAGCACCGTCCGAGCATGTGGGTGCTCTCCACCCGAAGCTTCGGCTCGTCCTTGCACTCCTGAAAGGAACCCATCGCGTCTTCGTGGCGGCCCAACTCCACCAGCACCCGACCGAGGTCGAGCTTGAGCCGACGGTCGGTGGGGTACTTGGCGACCCGCTCGGTGAATTCGGCCTGCTCGCGCTCGAGCACCGCGGTTCGGGCTGCGGTCACCGCGGCCTTGGCGGCTGCATCGCCAGGCGCCGCGGCAAGCGCCGCTTCGGCGGCCCGCATCGTCTTTCGCAGTGCCGAGAGGTCGATGTCCGCGGCCGCCGCCTTGAAGCGGTACTCGCCGATCCGGTTGAAGCCGTCGAGGTAGACCATGCGGGCTTCCTCCTCGGCCTCGGGAGTGCCAAGTCGTCGCAGCAGTTGGCCGAGTTTGGAGACGGCCTCGGGGGACATCGGGTTGTCCCGGTGATCGGCGCGGGCCTTGTCGATCGCGGCCTGCTGGGCATCGGCACCGCCGGAGATCGACTCGGCAGCTTCGATCTCGCGCTGCTTGTCGAGGTCCTTCACCATGGCGCGGAAACCGCCCTCGCCCTGGGCCGCGGCCTCGGCGTAGCCGCCCTGGGTGATCGCGCGTTGCGCGGTCAACTGCTTCAGTTCCGCGATCAGCTCGGTGTCGCTGGGGTCGAGCCGCACCGCCTCTTCGCCGGCGAGGAACGCCTCGTTCCAGGCACCGACGCCGCTGAAGCGATCCTTGGCCTGCACCCACATCGACTTGCTCGGCTTCTTCTGCGCCCGAAGCATGTTGAAGACCTTGGGCGCGAGCCACGCGCCGAAGGCGTCCTGTCCGGCCTTCGCGGCCGCATCAAGCACCTTGAGCGCAGCACTCAGATTGTTGAGGTCGCGCATCCACACGAATTCGGCGACTGCGAAGCGATCCACGGGACCCGGACCGTCGATCTGCTTGGTGTCCTTGCCGCCCGCCGGCTTGCCGCCCGACCCGACGAACTTGCGGGCCGCCTCGAGCATCGCCTCGTGGACTTCCATGTTGCCGGGATCGAGCTTCACCGCGCTGGCGAAGCAGGTCAGGGCATACTCGAAGTTCGAGGTCGCCGCGGTCTTGCGACCGTGGTCGAACCAGGTCCTCGCCTTGACCGGATCGGCGACGAAGCCGCCACTCGGGCCGGCAGCGTCCCCGCCGCCATCGCCTTCCTTCTTCTTGAAGCCGAACAGTGCCAACCGAGAACTCCTGCACGCGGGGACCGGGATCGCGGCGGGGCACGGTGCCCGAGCATTCGCCGCCGGGGGGGTGGTTCATCGTCATCCGCGCCGTGACTGTCGCGGCATGGACCGAATTCGCGATGCTATCAGGTCCGGTTGCCGCGTGACCCCATCGGATTCGGGCCTCGGCGTAGCATGGAGGCCTCATGAGCGAGTCCAACGAGGCGAAGTCTCGCCGCCGACTGGTCCTGTATCCCGATCCGGTGCTCCGCCGCCGAGCCGACCCGGTCATCGCCTTCGACGACTCGCTGCGCGAGCTGCTGGCGGACCTCCGGATCTTGATGAAGCAGCATCACGGCGCCGGGATCGCGGCTCCCCAGGCCGGCGCGTCTCTTCGAGTCTTCCTGGCCGGTTCAGAGGATCCCGACGCCGAGCCGGTGGCCTTCGTCAACCCGCGGCTGCACGACTTCGCCGGCGAAGGAGTCGCCGCCTCCGAGGGCTGCCTGAGCCTTCCCCATATCGAGGGCGAGGTGCTGCGGCCGAAGGAAGTCTCCATCACCGCCTTCGATGCCGAGGGGCGCGAGTTCACCCTGCGCTCGGATGGGTTTCTCGCGCGGGTGTGGCAGCACGAGATGGATCACCTTGAAGGAGTGCTGATCATCGATCGCATGCGAACCCTCGACCGCCTGGCCAACCGCCGAGCGGTCAAGGAACTCGAAGCGGCCGCGGAGGGCTGAACCGGTGATCTCCGACGCGCGTCCGATGCGGGTGGCGTTCCTCGGCTCGGGCGCATTCGGCGTGCCGTCGCTGCGAGCCCTCGCCGCGTCGCCGGAGGAGTTCGAGGTGGTGCTGGTGGTGACCGCCCCGGATCGACCCGCGGGACGAGGCCTTCGCGCCCAGCCGACGCCGGTCGCCGAGGCGGCAGCGGCCCTCGGGCTGCCGATGCTTCACTCGGAGAACGTGAACGACGCGGCGCCGCGCGAGCGGCTCGCGCAAGTCGATCCGGACGCGCTGGTGGTGATCGCCTTCGGGCAGAAGATCGGCGTCGAGATCCGGGATCGCTGGTTCTCGATCAACCTTCACGCCTCGCTGCTGCCGGCATTCCGCGGCGCTGCCCCGATCCAACGGGCGCTGATGGCTGGCGAGACCGTCACCGGGGTGAGCGTGATCGAGTTGGCCGAGCGAATGGACGCCGGCGGCGTCTTCGACCGCCTCGAGACCGAGATCGAACCCCGTGAGACCGCGGGCGAACTCCACGACCGGCTCGCAGAACTCGGCATCGAACCGCTGTTGCGAACGCTGCGTCGCCGGCGAACCGGTGGCGAACTGGCGACGCCGCAGGACGATTCCCGCGCGACCCGCGCCGCCAAGATCTCGCGAAGCGATGCGGTGATCGACTTCGCACGCGACGCCGAGTCGATCCGCGGTTGGGTGCACGGGCTGAGTCCCTGGCCGGGCTGCACCATCTCGCTTCCGGGTCCGCGGGGGCCGCGACAACTTCGGCTGCTCCGCGTGGAAGCGGTTTCCGAGTCGGAGGTCCGTGGCATCTCCGGCCTCGATCCGGCCTCGCTGCGACCCGGCGACTTCGCTGGCGGTGGGCTGATCCGCTGCGGCCGCGGCTTCCTGCATCCGCTCCAGGTCCAGCCCAGCGGCGGCCGCGCGATGGAATGGGATGCCTTCCTCCGTGGCCATCCACTCGAGCCAGGCGTCCTCGTCACCTCGCCATGAGCCCGTCGCAGCCCCAGCCCGCCGCCCCGAAGTGGGTCCTGAGCCCGATCGTCGCCTGGCTTCGATCGATGCGGGAGCGAGGTTGGCCCCGGAATGGACCACCTCCGCCACCGCTCGAACTGCCGGCAGAGCCAAGGCCCGCCGCGCGATCAACCCGCACCCGGGCTGCGAAGCGGCGGCCTCGCGTGGTGCGCTCCCGCGGCGGCGATCGATCGCTACCCGTCGCGCTCGGACCCGAGGCCTCCCCGGCGGTGCCGGAGTCGATTCGGACCTTGCCGACGATCGCGGCCCGCTACGAAGCCCTCGTCGAATCGATGCTCGCGATGCATGGCCTGCGGGTGAAGCGCTGGCGGACGGGCACCACCGGAGTCGCGTGGACGCTCGAGCGTCGCGGTCGACCGATCGAGCGGTGGATCGAGGCGCCCTATCCCAAGGGGCCGGTCTCCTGCGCCGTCTTTCTGCACGAAGTCGGACACCACTCGATCGGGCTGGGCAAGGTCTCGCCCCGTTGCCTCGAGGAGTTCCACGCCTGGCGCTGGGCGCTCGAGGGCATGGAGCAGGCGGGCATCCCCATCTCCGACGGTGTGCACCGCCGCGTGGAGGAGTCGCTTCGCTACGCGGTCGCCAAGGCGCAACGGCGGGGGTTGCGGGCCCTTCCCGTTGAACTCGAGCCGTACCGGCCCCGCGCTCGGAAGCGGCGGTGAGCGAACTTCGCCGCGAGGATCTCGAGTACCCGCTCGATCCGGCCCGAATCGCCACCGAGCCTGCAGCGCCGCGGGACTCGGCGCGATTGATGGTGGTCCACCGCGATCGCGTCGAACATCGGCAGGTTCGGGATCTCGCCGAGTACCTCGAGCCGGGTGACCTCATGGTCGTGAACGCGACCACCGTCGAGCCGCGCCGCGTGGTGCTCGCGCGGGAGAGCGGGGGCCGTCTCGAGGGGCTGCTGCTCGAACCCCTCGGCGAGAGGCGGTGGCTCGCCATGCTGAAGGGGGCTCGTCGGGTGGCGGTCGGCGACCGACTCGCTCTGATCGGCCTCGAAGAAGAGACCGGTGCGAACCTGCGGGCGGTCGAACGCCGCGAAGATCGCTGGGTGGTCGCCTTCGAGGGCGAAGCGGACGAGCGTTCGCTGCTTGAGGAAGCGGGTCGCACGCCGTTGCCGCCGTACATCCTCAAGGCTCGGCGAGATCGCGAGGGCGGCATGGCCCCCGAGGCGGAGGACCGGCTTGATCGGGCCAGGTACCAGACCATCTATGCCCACCGCGAGGCCGCTGCGTCGGTGGCGGCGCCGACCGCCGGGCTGCACTTCACCCCAGATCTGCTTGCGGCCGTCGAGGCTCGCGGGGTCGATCGCCTCGAGGTGGAGCTGCAGGTCGGGCCGGGCACCTTCCGCAACGTCGAGACAGAACGGGTCTCCGAGCACCGCATGGACCTCGAGGGATTCCGCATCCCGCCCGAGGGCGTCAAGATGCTCCTCGAACAATGCTCTCGGCGGCAGCAGGGCCGCGGCCGGCTGCTGGCGGTCGGTTCGACGAGCGTCCGCACCCTCGAGTCGCTGCGAGTTGCGGAAGTCGAGGAGGCTGCGGGGGAAGGCCGGGCGATCGAACGGCGGACCGACCTGCTGCTCGTTCCCGGCATGCCGGTCCGCTGGTGTGACCTGCTGCTCACCAACTTCCATCTCCCCGGCTCGACGCTGGTCGCGCTGCTCGGCGCATTCATCGGACTCGAGCGGGTTCGTGCCCTCTACGCCCTCGCCCACGAACTGGAGTACCGCTTCTTCAGTTACGGCGACGCGATGCTGGTGCTTCCGGAAGCGGTGATCGCCCCACGCGATTCCGCGCCCCCAAGCGAGCGTGAATCCGATATCACATCCGTCTCGTGACGCCGCCCGCTCCGCCGCTCTTCTCCTCGCTGCTCGCTCCCGCACTTCGAATCGTCAGCCCGCCTTGGATCGACCCGGCGATCCGCGGCGTGAGCGACGATTCGCGCCGGGTGCGTCCGGGTGATCTCTTCATCGCCCGGCCGGGGGTCGCCGACGATGGCGGCCGCCATCTCGCCGAGGCAATCGCACATGGTGCGGTGGCGGTGCTCGGCGCTGTCGGAACGGCAAGGGCCCTCGCCGGGCTTCGCGTGGTCGCGGTGGCGGAGGTCGATCCCGGGTCGCTCCGCGAAGCGGCGGGCGTGACGGTCGGGCGATTCTTCGGCGATCCGAGCCGGCGGCTCGACCTCGTGGGCGTGACCGGCACCAACGGCAAGACCACCACCTGCTTCCTGATTCGCCAGTTGCTCGCCGCGGTGCAGATTCGCTGCGGCTTGATGGGCACGGTGCTCGTCGACGATGGCCGCGAGAGCCGTCCGGCGGAACTGACCACGCCAGGCGCGATCGAACTGCACGAGTCGCTCGCCCGCATGGTTGCACACGGCTGCTCCGCTGCGGCGATCGAGGTCTCAAGCCACGCCCTCGATCAGGACCGGGTCGCGGGACTTCGCTTCAACCGGGCGGTCTTCACCAACCTGAGCGGCGATCACCTCGACTACCACGGATCGATGGAGGCCTACCTCGCTGCGAAGCGCCGGCTCTTCGAGTCGCTCGACGAGGCCTCCGTCGCGGTGGTTCATCGCGGCGATGCCGCCGCTGCGGCGATGGTGGAAGGATGCCGCGCGTCGGTGCTCGACTACGCGATCACGGAAGGTGGTCGCGAGGCGGCTGCGGTCCGCGGCCGGGTCGGCTTCATGGATCCTTCCGGAACCGATCTCCTGCTCGAGACTCCGTGGGGCGAGGCGACGGCGCGGCTTCCACTCGTGGGGCGGCACAACGTCGAGAACGCCCTCGCCGCGGTGGCGGTCGCGGGAAGCCTCGGCATGCCCTTCGAGTCGATCATCGGTGGGCTTGCGACGCTCACCGCGCCACCGGGCCGCTTCGAGCGGGTGCAGGTTCCCGAGGCGCGATTCAGCGTGCTCGTGGACTACGCCCACACCGACGATGCCCTCCGTCGCGCGCTCGAGGCGCTGCGGCCGGTGCTGCCGCCCGGGGCGAAGCTTCGCTGCGTCTTCGGCTGCGGCGGCGATCGCGATCGCAGCAAGCGACCGCGGATGGCCGCGGTGGCGTGCGCGCTGGCCGATCAGGTGATCGTCACCTCCGACAATCCGCGGACCGAGTCGCCGGGTGCGATCGTGGAAGAGGTGCTCACCGGAGTCGCCGCAGCCGATGTCGACCGCGTCGAGGCGGTGGTCGATCGCCGCGACGCGATTCGCCGGGCGGTCGAGTGCTGCGAACGGGGCGACATCCTGCTCATCGCCGGCAAGGGTCACGAGGACTACCAGATCGTCGGCCGCGAGAAGCGAGCCTTCGACGATCGTCGAGAGGCCGCCGCCGCCCTCGCCGCTCGATTCGCCGCCGTCGAACGCCGAGGCCGAGACCTCCCGTCCCTCGAATCCACCAGCCTGACCTGATCCCCTCCCGACCCGCGGAGCATCCGCCGCCATGATCGACGACTCCTCGGTGCCGATCCAGACTCCTCGGTGGCTCGCGGACGCCTGCGGCGGCCGGATGGTTGGCGCGGCCGATCAAGTGCTGCACCCGCTGCGGGGAGTGGGCATCGACACCCGCGGCGACCTTCGGGACCGGGCCTTCGTGGCGATTCGCGGTCCCCGTCACGACGGGCACGAGCATCTCGAGCAGGCGGTGGCCGCCGGCGCCCGCTGTGTCGTGGTCGAGGAGGGAGACGCGGCTGCCCGCTCGCGCGTGGACGCGGTGCCGGTGATCGAGGTGCCCGACACTCGTCGTGCGCTCACCGCGATGGCGCGAGCCTGGCGGCAGGAGTTCCGCGGGCGGGTGATCGGCGTGACGGGCTCCTGCGGCAAGACCACCACCAAGCGACTCGTCCACGCGGCGCTCGGCACCACGCTGCGGGGTTCCGCAAGCCCCAAGAGCTTCAACAACGACCTCGGCGTGCCGCTGACCCTGCTTGCGGCGGCGGCCGATGACGACTACGTGGTGGTCGAACTGGGCACCAATCGCCCCGGCGAGATCGCGGCGCTGGCGGAAATCGCCCGGCCGCACGTCGGTGTGATCACCCTGATCGGCCATTCGCATCTGGCGGAACTGGGTTCGCTCGAGGGCGTGGCCGCCGAGAAGGCCTCGCTGCTCGATCGCCTCGCTCCGCCGGCGGTGGTGATCGTCAAGGCCGATCACGGCGTGCTCGAGACCGCGGTGGCGGCGAGGCGTTTCCGTCTCGGCGAGGTGATCACCTTCGGAGAGGCGGCCGACGCATCGGTCCGGCTCAGCGATCGGCGCCCGGAGCAGGGGGGACAGTCCCTCGAACTTGCCGATGGGCGTCGGCTGCAACTGCGCCTCGAGGGGAAGCACAACGCCCTGAACGCCCTCGCGGCGGTGGCCGTCGCCGATCGCCTCGGGGTCCCGTTCGCCGCCGCTGCCCAAGGCATCGCGGCGGTCGAGCCGGACGGGCATCGCGGCGAGATCCGTCGCTTCGCCGGATTCGAGGTCCTCGATGACAGCTACAACGCCAATCCCGACTCGATGGAGGCTGCGCTTCACTCGCTCGCCGAGCGGGCGGCGGGGCGGCCGGTGGGGCTGGTGCTCGGGGACATGCTCGAACTGGGGTCCCGCTCCACGTCATTGCACCATCGCGTCGGGATGGCGGCGGCCAGCTTGGCCGACGAAGCCGATCTGAGGCTGGCGTGCTTCGTGGGTGATCAATCCCGCCACGCGATGGAGACCTTCGCGGCGCGGCATCCGCAGATCGAGACGTCCTGGTACTCCGAGGCGGCTCCGGAGATCGGCGCGAAGCTCTCCGAAACGGTTCCCGCCGATGGTGTGGTGCTGCTCAAGGGCTCGCGCGGTATCGGACTCGAACGTGTGCTCGACTGGATCGCGACGCCGAGCGAGTCGGCGTTGAGCGGCCCGGTCGAGCGCTGAGCGCCACTCGCGAATTCGTGGGCTGCGAGTCATCCCGCGCGGCGGCTGCGGACGATGAACGAGGGTCGCCTCGGCTCGCGGAATCGAATGCTCTACAACCTTGTCGACAGCCTTCAGAACACCCTTGCCGACTGGGGCTTGCTGTGGCTGGTGCGGGTGGTCTTCCAACTCGAGTTCCGCGCCTTCGCGGCGACCCTGCTGGCGTTCGTGCTGGTGCTCCTGACCGGTCCGGGCACCATCCGATGGCTGACCCGACGACGGATCGGCGATCACCCGGAGTTTCAGAACGATGCCCTGAACGAGCTGATGAAGCAGAAGAAGAACACGCCCACCATGGGCGGCCTCTTCCTGTGCGGCTCGATCCTCTTCACGGTGCTGCTGCTGGGTGATCTGGCAAGCCGGTACATCCAGCTCTCGCTGCTGGTGCTGGTCTGGCTCGCGGTGCTGGGGGCCTTCGATGACTGGCTCAAGCTGACGGCGCACGAACGCGAACCGGGATCGCGAAATGGGCTGGTGGCCCGCGAGAAGCTCCTCTTTCAGCTCGGCATCGGTGCCATCGTGGGGGTGGTGCTCTACCGCGAGATCTCCTTCACCGCGCCGGAGATGCTCAGCCTCAACGTGCCCTTCATGCGCACCTTCGTGCCCACGGCGATGTCGGAGACGCTCTTCCAACCGCCGGAGGTCTCGCCTTGGCTCCTCCCGCTGCCCTGGTGGATCTTCGTACCGATGGTGGCGCTCTGGCTCACCGTCTGCTCCAACGCGGTCAACATCACCGACGGCGTCGACGGCCTGGCTGGCGGCACCATCGCCACCGCCTCGATCGCCATGATGGTGGTGAGCTTCATCGCCGGCAGCGCCGGCGCCGCGTACTACCTGCTGGTGCCGCATGTGCCCGGGTGCGGCGAGCTGATGGTGATGGCCGGTGCGATGGCCGGCGCGTGCCTGGGGTTCCTCTGGTTCAACGCGACGCCCGCCAAGGTCTTCATGGGAGACACCGGCTCGCTGCCCCTCGGCGGACTGCTCGGACTCATCTCCGCGGCGACGCGGCAGGAGGCGGTGTTTCTGCTGGTGGGCCTGATCTTCTTCGTCGAGGCCGGTTCAAGCGTCGTGCAGGTGGTCTACTTCAAGTCGACCGGCGGCCGCCGGCTCCTTCGCTGTGCGCCGCTCCATCATCACTTCCAGCTGCAGGGCTGGAGCGACCCGCAGGTGGTCACGCGGTTCTGCCTGCTCACGGTGGTGACGACCATGCTCGCCCTCGCGACCATCAAGATGCGCTGAGGGCTCACGCCGAGGGCAGGCCGACCTTCTGAGGATCAACCAGACATCCGGTCCAGCGGAAGGCGCCGCGGCCTTCGCCGTCGGCGCGGGCGGCACGGCCGAGCCGCTCGATGGTCTCGGCCATGTCCTCGCGCAGCGGCGACTGGAAGACGCAGGGCTCCTCGCGCAGCGGATGCTCGAAGGCGAGGTAGGTCGCGTGCAGGGCCTGTCGCGTCAGCAGCGGTCTCGAAGGATCCTCTTCGGCGCTCCGCGCCGACGCTGGGAGGTCGCCCAGCACGAGATGGCGACCGCCGTAGAGGTCGTCGCCGGCGATCGGCCAGCCGCGATGCGAGAGGTGCACTCGGATCTGATGGGTTCGACCGGTGCGGAGATCGAGTTCGAGCAGCGAGAATCCTCGCCAACTCGCGACGGTGCGGTAGAGGGTGATGGCGGGCTTGGCGAGGCTGTCGTAGCGGACCGCGTACTTCTCGCGCTGGGTCGGGTGCTTGCCGAGGGGAAGGTCGATGAGATCGGCGGCGGGTTCCGGGCGGCCATGCACGATCGCGAGGTAGCGCTTCTGCACTCGTCGCTGCTCGAACTGCTTGGCGAGTCGCCAGTGGGCGAGATCGCTCTTGGCGACCACCATCACGCCGCTGGTGTGCCGATCGAGCCGGTGCACGATGCCGGGGCGGGCCTCCTCCTCGCCGACGCTGCTGAGCGATCCGCCCGATCGCTGAAAGTGCCAGGCGAGCGCGTTGACGAGGGTGCCGCGCTTGTTGCCGCGGGCCGGATGCACGATGAGATTCGGCTGCTTGTCGAGCACGATCAGGTGCTCGTCCTCGAAGAGGATTCGAATGGGAATCTCCTCCGCTACCAGTTCCTTGGTTGGGGGAGGCGGCAGCACCGCCGCGACCAGATCACCGGCCTTCAGGCGGGTGCTGGCCTTCGCGACCCGCGCGTTCACGGAGACCGCACCTTCGGCGATCAGCCGTTGCAGCCCGGTGCGACTCAGGAAGGGAACCCGGTCGGTGAGATAGAGGTCGAGCCGTTTGGCGACGCTGCTTCCCACCGTGAAGCGAGCAGTGATCGCCTCCTCGTCGGCATCGCCTTCGGCGTACTGCTCGTGCAAGGCGAGCAGCGCATCGCGGTCGACCTTGCCGCCGGGATTGAGCAGACCGCTTGCCGCCTCCGGAGACGTCGCCGCCTCGGGTGGCAGGGAGGGATCGAGTCCACCGGAGTCGCCGGCGGTCGGGGCGTCCATCAGAGGACCGGCGGATTCTCGGCCGGGGGCGGCTCGGTCCCGGCGTCACCGGTCGCAGCGGCTCCGGCATCCGGCTCGGATGCAGCGGGAACATCGGTGCTGGCGGGCGCCTCGGGAGCCGCCGGTGGCGGCGCCATCAGATCCTCGAGCAACTGGTCGGCGATCGAAGGCGCCAGCGGCTGCAGCGTCTCGCGTGCCGGCAGATCGGCTTGCTTGGGAATGGTGATCGCACCGGCAAGGTTGGGCAGGTCTGCGATGCGGCGATCGACCCACGCGGAGACCTTGGGGAAGCGGTCGCCTGCGAGTTCGGCACCGCGGCGCAGCGAGGTCTCGGTGGCTTCGAAGTCGCCACGGCTCTCCGCCACGGCGGCGCGGCCGAACCAGGCGGCCAGCAACAATGGCAAACGAGTGCCTTGGGGATCGGGCCCCGCCGCCTCGACCGCCACGATGGCGTCTCCGTAGGCCTTGTCGGCGGCATCGAGGAACTCTGCACGGGTGTCGGCGTCGAGTCGGAAGTCGGGCTGGTCGGCGGTGCGATCGAAGCGCACCCCGTTCTGCACCGATGCGAGATAGCGGTCGCCTGCCGAGATGAGCGCAAGCGCTGCGATCGAGTCGACCTCGGCGTGACGGGTGGCGACCTCTGCGAGGCTCACCGGAAGCATGGCGGCACTGAGCTCCTCCCAGGCGAGATCGCGGGCCTGCTCGCGCCGTTCCTGCAGGATGTTCCAGCCCATCCAGGCCAACAGCGCCACCAGAACCAGAAGCAGGTAGTTGAGTCCCTTGGTCTTGAGCCAGGTCAGGAACTCCTCGTTGAGCCGACTCTCGGTGAGGTCGGTCTCCTTGATCTGGCTCAGGCGGTTGTCTCGATCCATGGTCCGAACGACTCCTTGACGAGGGCAGCCGGGGGGGTGGCGGAATCGGAGAGTGTACGGTCCGAAAGGGGGGCGAGTCGGGCGAGCCGGTTCGAGGGCCGGCGCCGCCGCGGTCACTTGAGCGACCGGATCGCCTCTTCGGCCTTGGCGAGGCAGACCTCGAGGTAGATCGGGCTGCCCTCGGTCTTGGCGAAGGCGGGGGCGGTGGCGGCCATGAGGAGGCGGCGGATGGCGGCGAGGCGTTGGTGGTCGCTGCCGTTGTCGAGGCCGCACCCCTTGCGAGCCGCCGCAATCGCCTTGACCGGCTGGTGCCCCGCGATCCGCTCCGGATGGACCCAGTGCAGCCGCTCGAGATAGACCGCGTCCTCAACCCAGTGCCCGACCCGGACCTCCGCGAAATCGATGAGGCAGACCTCCTTGGGCGGCCGCGCTTCGCCGCGGGTCATGGCATTGCCCGGATGCAGGTCGCCGTGGATCCACTCCAGCGGGGTCCGGGCCGCCCAGGTCTCGAGAAGTTCGTCGAGACGGCGATCGGTCTCCCGCAGCGCGCCGTTCCAGATCTTGGCGCCGTCGAGTCGCAGTTCCTTCACCTTTCGGCGAGCCTCCGCGATCTGGCCCCTCCAGTCGGGCTCGGGGGGAAGCGGGTCGACGGGATGGCTCGCGGCCAGGTGCGAGAAGGCCACCGCCGCCTGCGCCATCGGGTCGACGCACTCGGGCGTCCACTCGACGAGCAGCGGACCGTGTTCGAGGCGCTCGATCACCACCCACGCGAGGTCGTATCCGCCGAGGGCCTCTCCGCTCTCGAAGAGCCTCGGCAGATGTCGATCGCCCAACGTTCCCACCCGACGCAGCCACCGCAATTCGCGTGGATGCACCGGCATCTTCACCACCACTTCGAACGTCGCGCCGTCGGCGCCGCGCCACTGTGCAAAGCCGGTGGCGGCGCCGCCCCGCTGCCAGTCGGTTCGGAACCAGTTCGGGTGGGAGAGTCGTCCTTCGCAGGCAGCGTGGAGCGCCGGTTCGAGCGCCGCGGCGAGATCTCGCGGCGGCGCCTCGGGCGCTGCGTCTCCATCCGATGCGGCCATGGGGTGGACGATGCCTCCAGGTGGCCTGCCGCGTCCACGTTGCGCGGCGCCTCTTCGCAGTGTAGTCATCGGTTCCGCTACCTTCCGTCGATGCGGCAGCGGCTGATCGCGATCGACCTTGATGGAACCCTTTTTGGACCAGGGGGCGGGGTTTCCGCGGCGAATGTCCGCGCGGTGCACGCGGCCTGCGCAGTCGGGCATCGGGTGGTGATCGCGACCGGTCGCTCCTGGCGCGAGTCGCTGGAAGCGCGGGAGGCTCTCGCCGAACTGGCCGGCGCCGACGAGGTGCTCGTGGGTGCTGGCGGTGCCATGCTCTCGGCGCTCGACGATGGTCGCACCCTCGAGCGGCAGCCGATCGATCCGACGCTCTCGGCGGCGGTGGCCGAGTGCATGCTTGCCCACGGCCATCCGGCGCAGTTGCTGCAGGATCCGGACACTGCCGGATGCGACTACCTGATCGTCGGCGAAGACCTCGACCCCACCGTGCGGTGGTGGCTCGATCGATATCGACAGCGAACTCGAACCATCGCCGCAGTTCCGGAAGGCGAGGCGCTGGTGCACACCGTTCGCGTGGGAACCGTGGTCGCGTCGAGCCGCATCGGCGAGGTGGCGCGGCAGGTGCATGCGGAACTCTCCGATCGGCTCACGGTGCATCACTGGCGGGCGGTCGCTCCCGATCCCGACCACCCGGATCCGCCCGAACTCGTCGAGGTCTTCGCTCCACGGGTCAGCAAGTGGGCGATGCTCGAGCGGCTCTGTCGGCGATGGGAGATTGATCCGGCGGACACCGTGGCGATCGGCGACGGCGTCAACGACCTCGAGATGATCGAGTCCGCCGGAGTCGGAGTGGCGATGGGAAACGCCGACCCCCGCGTGATCGCGGCGGCGACCCGCCACACCGCCTCCAACCGCGACAACGGGGTGGCGGAGGCCATTCATGCGGTGCTCGACGGTCGGTGGTGAGCGCGGAGACCCGACGCGGGATTCGCGGGTCGCCCCGTAGGATGACGTGGTGGCCACGATCGACGCCTCGGAACGCCGCCTCGGAGGAGCGCTCGCCCGCGCCGAGGGACGAGATCTCTATCTCGCGACCGACGCCATCCTCAAGGGTCTGCTCGAGAGCGAAGTGCCGGTGGCGCGTCTGGTGGCGCCGCCACGGCCGCCCTTCCTCCCCCTCTTCCGAAGGCTCGGCGAGCCGGAGGTGGCGGCGCTGGTGGCCCGACACGGTTGCGAAGCCCTCGGCGTGACCGACGCGGCGCGGGCGGTGATGCTGGCCGCTCGCAGCGGCGGCCGCGGCGCCGTGCTGGCCTTGAGCAACGACCAGCTCTTCTACGCGATGCCCGCGCTGCAGTCGCTGCCGCGGCCGGCGGCGGGACCGCTCGCGGTGGTGATCGAGGACAACCCGCAACTCGCCCCGGCGGCTTCTCCGCGGCGATTGATGGCGGAACTCGGAGTGCCCTGCCTCGAGCCGCACGACATCGAGTCGTTGCGCGATCACATCGAGACGGCGCTGCGGCTTTCGCGAGCCAGCGCCGGGCCCGTGGCGGTGATGGTCGACGTTGGTCGGCTTCGTTCGCTCGACACCCTCGAGGCACGACCGAATCGACTCGTCGATCGAATCGACGAAGCGGCGGCGGCGCGGCGGGGGCGGAGGCTCCCGCGGACCAACGAGAACTTCGACCTGATGCGGCTGTCGCGGCGGCTCGAGCTGAACTCGGTCCGCTCGATGCCGAGTCCGGGCGAGCGCGAGCCGTTGGGTCTGCTCTGCGCGGGGAACGCGGTGCAAGCCACCACCCATCTGCTGCAGGAAGTCGGCCTTTCCGGTCGCGTTCCGATGGTCGGCTTGGGACTCTCGCATCCCCTCGATGAAGCCCTGGTGCTGCGGCTGATCACCCGGTGCGAGTCGGTGGTGGTGCTGGAGAATCGTCCCGGCGGGCTGGTTCCCGAACTGGCCGAGATCGCCGAGGCGGCTCGTCGGCGAGGAGAGCGCCCCGCAACGCTTCATTGGCGCGACGTCCCTGGCGAGGAGGGCGAGGAGCACCCGAGCCTCGAGCCCGGTGATGCGCTGCGTCCTTCTCGGCTTGCCCGGAAGCTGCTCGGGCTGCTGCACCGCGTGCGGCCGGCGCTGCAGGTCGCGGACCGGCTCACGCGCCTGCCGGAGGCGCTCGCCTCGGTCACGGTGCCCGCCCGCGGGGCCGGGCTCGGCGCCGTCGGCGCCACCGCGCTGCTGCGGGAAGTCCTCGGCGAGGTCGATCGACTGCTTCGCCGCGACGATGCCGCCGCGGGAGAGGCCATCTCGATCGACGGCGAAGAGCCCGCGGGTGCTCCCGCGCGGGTGGTGCCGGTTGAGATCTGGGATCGGAAGCGCTTTGGATTCGAGGGACCGGCTGCGGTGAGGCAAGCCACCCGCACGCGGGCCTGTCGAATCATGGCGGTCTGCGATCTTGGCGGCGAGGACGAGGTCGACGTCGCGAGGCTCGCGCGGGCCGCGGTCTCCGCAGAGTCGAGCGAACCGCTCGCGGTGGTGGTCGCCAATCTGCATGATCGCGCCGGTTTGCGTTCCGCCTTGCTGGAGGCGGCGCGAAGCGAGCGGCTCACCGTTCTGGTGGGGCGCGACGGTCCGCCTCCGCGGCTTGATCCCATCGCCGCCGAGAAGGCCCTCGCCGACGTCGATCGGTTGGGATTCGCACCGCGACAGCGGATGGTGCTGCTGGCCGAAAGCGCGTGCGACCTCGGTCCGCGGCTGTCGGCGCCGATCGCAGTGCCGCCGCCGGTTCGCACCCGCGGCTGGGTGCGGCGGCTTCACATCGAGTCGGGTGGCGCGATTCGACTGCGGATCCGTCCCTTCCTCGAACAGGTCGATGCGGTGCGAACGCGGCCGCCCACCGGCATGGGTCGGAGTGACCAGGGCGAACTTCCCACGCCACGACCGGTGCACGCAGCGTCGAGCCGATTCCGCGTCCACTTCGCGGGGTATCGCGGGCAGTCGCCCGGGGTGGCGGTGGAGGTGCTCTGCGAAGCGGGTCGCGGCATGGGTTACCGCGTTCAGGCGACGTGGGACCCCACGCCGATCGGCGCCGGGCGTCGGGCGTGGGCGGAGATTCTCTTCACCCGACCCTCCGTCGAGGATGAACTTCCGCTCGATCCCGCGATTCCTCAAGGTGAAGCGGATCTGCTGCTCGGACTCGATCCGACCGAGACGCTGCGGGCGCTCGGACCCGACCCCTGGCTTCGAGTCGCATCGTCCGATCGGACCCACGCGGTGATCAACGCCGCCGCCTTCGACGAGGCCGATTTTGATTCGAAGGTGGAGGAGGCGCTGCGGGCGGCGGTGCGCCACACCTGCCGCGCCGAGGCGCGAGTCGACGATCTGGTGACGCCCTGCCGCAATTACTTCCTGACCGAGCGGGTGCTCGATGTGGTGCTCCTCGGCGTCGCCTTCCAACGGGGCTTGGTTCCGGTGGCTCCCGAGTCGATACAGGCTGCGTTGCGACGCATGGAGGATCGTGGCGTCGGACGCTGCATCGAAGCCTTCGCCCTCGGGCGGCGGCTCGCCATCGAACCCAACGCGGCAGACCGCGAACCGGACGCCGAACTCGAGCCGGTCGACCGCGTGCTGAAGCGGCTGGTCCGCAGCACGGCGCGGACCCGCGGCCGATCTGCCGAGCGGGTTGCCGGTCTGGTTCGAGAGGCGCTCTCGGCGATGCCGGGGCTGCTGGAGAGCGCCGCGGGCCGGCGCGCTGCCGCCGAGTTCGCGGAGCACCTTGCGGCGGCCATGGTCTGGGGCGGGGGGGCGCACGCCACTCGATACGCCAATCGAATCCGCCGGCTCTACGCGGTCGATCGCGGCGAGACCGGAAGGGAACTGACACGGATGGCGATCGTGCCCGTCGGCGAGGCGATGCTGATCCGCGACCTCTTCCATGTCGCGGCGATGAGCCTCTCCGCCCGCCATCTCGCGAGCCTGCGGCGCAGGCTGCGGATCCGCAGCGGCCGCGGCGATCGCCTCGAGCGACGATTCCTCTTTCGTCTCGACGCGCTGGTGGCGGGCCGGCGGGTGCGATTGGACCTCCGCACGAGCGACTGGCTTCCCATCGCCATCGCCCGGCTTCGCAGGCTGTGGCCGTGGCGGTGGCGGGGTACGCCGCGGGAGCGGGCGCTGCGCGACGCGGTGCTCGCAGAGGTCGAGTCGGCGGTGGTCGAACTGGGATCGGGAGAACCCGATGAAGTCGCCTACCGCGACTGGATCGAGCGCTTCCGCCGGCTTCGCGCCGACGAACGACGGCTTCGTGGCCCGGCGGTGCTCACGCCGACGGAGGCAGCGGGGCCGGCATCGACTTCGCGCTGAGGCCGAGCGAGACCGACTTCTCGTGCCGCAACTGCCCGCACGCCGCCGCGATGTCGCGGCCGCGGCTCGCCCGGATATGGGTGTTGACGCCGCGATCGCGCAGGATTCGCTGAAAGTGCAGGACATCCTCGGAGGACGGCCGGTCGAAGGGCATGCCCTTGACTTCGTTCCAACGAATCAGGTTCACGTTGCTGCGAAGTCGCTTCGCGACCGCGGCCAACTCGCGGGCGTGCTCGGGTCGATCGTTGAAGCCTCCCAGCAGGAGATACTCGAGGGTGATCTCGCGTCCGCTCTTGTCGAACCACTCTCGGCAGGCATCGAGGATCTCGGCGATGGTGGCGAACTCGGCCCAGGGAATGATCCGCTTGCGCAGCTCGTCGTTGGGAGCATGCAGCGAGAGCGCGAGGTTGACTGGGAGCTCGAAGTTCGAGAAGCGGCGGATCGCCGAAGGCACCCCGACCGTCGAGACGGTGATGCGCCGCGCCGAGATGCCGCCGCCCCAGGGCGCTTGCAGGATCCTGATCGCGGCGGTCACCGCCGGCAGGTTGGCGAGCGGCTCGCCCATGCCCATGAAGACCACGTGACTGATCCGTCCCACGCCGTCCAGCCGGCCGAGGCGATGCACCTGTTCGACGATGCGGCCGGCGGTGAGGTTTCCGTCGAAGCCGAGTCCGCTGGCGCAGAACCGGCAGCCCACCGGGCAACCGATCTGGCTCGAGATGCACGCGGTGCGGCGACCCTCCGCCGGGATCAGGACGCACTCGGTGCGCCGCGAGTCGTCGAGGCCTGCGTCCGGCCACGCCAGCAGCAGTTTTCTGGTGCCGTCGCTCGCGGACTGCGCCGCGACTTCAATGCCCTCTGACGCGGAGTAGTGCTCGCCGAGCCACGCCCGCTGCGCCGCGGAAAGATCGGTCATCGCGTCGGGGTCGAGAACGCCTCGCCCCCAGACCCACTTGAGGACCTGAGCACCGAGCCTTCGCGGCCAGCCGGCCGCGACTGCGGATTCGGACAACGACTCCGGGGTCTCGCCGAAGAGGCTTTGTCGGCTCACGGAGGAGGCGGGGTGCGGCTGGGACACGGAGTGCTTCGATCGCTCAGCCGCTGGCGCTCACGGTGAGATCGACGGTGCGGACGGGGATGCCCTGCCCAGCGAGCCAGCGGTGGGTGTCGCCGCCAGTGTCGACGCGGATGCTCCGGTTCGCAGGATCGACCCCGTGCTGGCGCATGACCTCCTTGAGCGTGCCGGGGAGTCCGAACTCGACGGATTCGCGTTGGATGTCGTGCTGCTCGATGGTGGCTTCGTGGTGCTCCACGAGGTGGAGCAACAGATCGCGCACAAGGTCTTCGGGAGCGCTGGCGCCTGCGGTCACCAGCAGCGTGCCCACCCCCTCGAACCATGCCGGATCGAGTTCGGAGCGGTCGTCGATGAGCCGGGCGGGCACGCCGAGGTTCTCTGCGATCTCGGTCAGACGCACGCTGTTGGAACTGTTGCGGCTGCCGACCACCAGCACCAGATCGCATTGCGGCGCCAAGGCCCGCACCGCGTTCTGGCGGTTGGTGGTCGCGTAGCAGATGTCGGCGCTCGGCGGTTCCTTGATGTTGGGGAAGGCCTGCTTGAGCGCGCTGATGATCACCTCGGCATCGTCGAGCGACAAGGTGGTCTGGGTGAGGTACGCCAGCGAGTTGGGATCGTCGATGCGCAGGTTGGGGATGTCCTCGGGCTTCTCCACCACCTGAATGGAGTCGGGAGCCTCGCCGCGGGTTCCGATCACCTCCTGGTGATTGGCGTGGCCCACCAGCAGAATCTGATAGCCCTTGCGGGCGTATCGAATCGCCTCGGCATGCACCTTGGTGACGAGCGGGCAAGTCGCGTCGACGGCGGTGAGGCCTCGTCGCTTCGATTCTGCGCGGATCGCGGGACTGACCCCGTGCGCGCTGAAGACCACGATGGCCCCGTCCGGAGCCTCGTCGATCGACTCGACGAAGATCACGCCCCGAGCGCGGAAGCGATCGACCACGTGCCGATTGTGGACGATCTCGTGGTAGACGCAGATGGTCTCGTCGGGGAAGAGGTCGAGCAGCTGGTCGACCACGTCGACCGCCATGTTCACGCCCGCGCAGAACCCGCGGGGATTGACGAGCATCACCTTCATCGGCGAGATGATAGCGGGGGCACCCTCGCCGCCGTTAGACTTCTCGGTCCATGTCCGCACCCGCCATGCCGCAGGCGCCGACCGCACCGACGCCCCGCTCCGTCCCCGAGTCGAGCTCGTTGGCGGTGCGCGATCTCACCGCGTGGATCGGCCACGCGGATGCCCCTCGAGGCGCAGCGCCCGATCTTGCGCAGGCCCGTCGGTTCGTGCACGACTGGACGCGGCGGCATCAGGAGAACTTCCCGGTGCTCACCGCACTGGTGCCGCCGCGACTCCGCGACGACTTCGCGGCGGTCTACGCCTTCTGCCGCGCCGCCGACGACCTCGGCGACGAAGCAGGCGATCCCGCCCTTGCCCGCGAGATGCTGGCGTGGTGGCGGGCGGATCTCGAGCGGGCGTTCGATCCCGACGGGTCGCCGCGGCATCCGGTCTTCGTGGCCTTGCGGGAGACCGCGCGGCGACATGGTCTCGAAGCGCAGCCCTTCCACCACCTGATCGATGCCTTCGAACTCGATCAGGAGAAGTCGCGCTACCGCACCTGGCAGGAGGTGCTCGACTACTGCCGGCTCAGCGCCGATCCGGTCGGCCGGATCGTGCTCTCGCTCTTCGGCCACGGCAGGGATCACGCAGCGCTGGCGTTGTCCGATGCGGTCTGCACCGGCCTTCAGCTTGCGAACCACTGGCAGGACATTCGCCGCGACCTCGAGGAGCGCGACCGGATCTACGTGCCTCTGGAACTGCACTCGATCGATCGCTTCGAGGAGAGGCTGCGGGCCACCGCCGCGCTCGGACATGCGGTCGATTCGACCTTTCTCGCCGAGAGCCGCGAACTCGTCCGAGCACTGGTGGAGAAGACCTGGCCCTGCTTCGAGCGGGGTCGCGGGCTGCTCTCGCGTGTCTCCGCGGAGGCTCGACCGGTGATCGAGCTGTTCATCGAGGGCGGCGAGGCGGTGCTGCACCGCATCGAAGCCTGGGAGTACGAGACCGTCCTCCACCGGCCCCGAGTCGGCCGCGCCTCCAAGGCGTTCATGGTCGCCCGGGCCTGGGTTCGCGCCCGCATGGCACGCGGCGGGAGCAGCCGGCGGTGAGCCCTGCGTCCGAATCCGAGCTCCGCCGCAGCTACGCGGCGTGCGAGGCCATCACCCGACGCGAGGCCGCGAACTTCTATCACGGCCTCCGCCTCACCCCGGCTCCAGAGCGGGATGGACTCTTCGCGCTCTATGCGTGGATGCGCGAAGCGGACGACCTCGTCGACGCCGATACCGCGGGCGACACCGCGACCCGCGAGGCCGCCTTGGAGCGATTCGGCCTGCAGACCGAGCAGGCGCTTGGCGGCGAGACGCCGCAGGGGCACCAGATCTGGCCGGCGTTCGTCGATGCGGCGGCCCGCTGGCGGCTTCCCGCGGAGCCCTTCCGCGACATGCTGGCCGGCCAGCGGCAGGACCTCGCCCTCGCATCGCTGCCGGACTGGCCGGCGCTGCGCGAGTTCTGTCGGCGAGTCGCCTCGACGGTGGGAGTGCTCTGCGTGCGGGTCTGGGGTCTCGACGATCCCTCCGACCTCGCGCTCGCGGAGTCGCGCGGCATCGCCTTCCAACTCACCAACATCCTTCGCGACCTTCGCGAAGACCACGATCGCGGTCGGGTGTACCTGCCGCAGGACGAACTGCAGGCGGCGGGCCTCTCGATCGAGGACATCCTGGCCTGGCGCGAGCCTGCGCGCTGCGCGGCTTTCATCACCGCGCAGGCCCGGCGCGCCCGCGAGCACTACCGCGCGAGCGAGAGCCTCGACTCGAGGTTGCGTCCCGAGCTGCGACCCACGCTGTGGGCGATGACCCGGATCTACTCGGGCATCCTCGAGCGGATCGAGCACGACCCTGCGCTGGTGGCGGCACGGCGGCGGGTGGGCTTGAGCACCTTCCGCAAGGTATGCATCGCCGTCGAGGCCAAGCGGCTCGGCAGGCGCTGGGCGAAGTCCCCGGCGACCGCGTCGTGAGCGGCGCGATCGTGGTGGTCGGGGGCGGGCTCGCCGGCCTCGCGGCGGGACTGCGGCTTGCCGAGTCCGGCCGAATCGTCGAGGTCATCGAGACCAGACCTCGCCTCGGCGGGCGAGCGACCTCGTTCGAGGATCCTCGCAGCGGCCGGGTGCTCGACAACTGCCAGCATGTGGTGCTCGGATGCTGCACGAATCTCCTCGACTTCTATGAGCGGGTCGGCGTGCTCGACGAGATCGAATGGCATCGCGAGTTCTTCTGGGCGAACCCGCCGCACTCGCCGGATCGACTTGCGATGGCCGGGCTTCCGGCACCGCTGCATCTCGCCGCGGGGTTCCTCCGCCAGCGGCGCCTCGGCCTGGCCGAGAAGCTTCGCATCGCGCAGGCGCTGCGGATCATGATGGCACGGGGCCGCCGCTGGCGCGTTCGAGAAGGGGATCGCACCTTCCTCGACGTCCTGTCCGAACTCGGTCAGACCGCGCGGGAAGTCGAGCAGTTCTGGAGTCCGGTCATCGTGAGCGCGTGCAACCTCGAGGTCGACGAGGTGGCGGCCAGCCACGCGCTCCAGGTCATTCAGGAGGGCTTCCTCGCCCATCGCTTCGCAGCGGCGATGGGCCTCGCACGGGGCAGCCTGCTCTCGCTCTACGACCCGGCCCGCCGCCGCATCGAAGAGGCCGGCGGAACCATCCGCACCGGGGTGAGCGCCAAGGCGCTCGCCTTCGACGGCCGCCGCGTCACCGGCGTGGTGACCGACGAGGGCGTCGTCGAAGCCGCGGCGGTGGTGAGTGCGGTGCCGCCGGATCGACTGGCCAAGCTCTGTTCGTCGACGCTGCGGGCCGCGGATCGACGCTTGGCGAGGCTCGAGCAGATCGAGTTCAGCCCCATCCTCGGCGTCCATCTCTTTTTCGATTCGGAGTTCACCGAACTCCCGCATCTGGTGCTGCCCGGCCGCCCCACGCAGTGGCTCTTCATGAAGGGGGTCGATGCGACCGGCCGCTTCCATGTGCACGCGGTCATCTCGGCGGCGCAGGGCTGGATGGCCCTCGACGAAGCGGCCATTGCCGCCCGGGTGCTCGAGGATCTGCGCTGGGCCTTCCCTTCGGTCAGGGTGCCCGATCCGGTCGAGGTGCGATCGGTCAAGGAGAAGCGAGCGACCTTCGCGGCGGTCCCCGGATTCGATCGCCTGCGCCCGACCGCCCGAGCCGGCGCCGCGGGCGGCATCGACAACCTGTTCCTCGCCGGCGACTGGTGCGCCACCGGGTGGCCCGCGACCATGGAAGGCGCTGTTCGCAGCGGGTACGCCGCCGCCGGCGCGATCCTCGGGCAGGAGGGACTGGTCGCCGACGATCTCCCCACCGCGAGGCTCTCGCGGTGGGCGGGACTCTCACCGTGACCTCGCTCGATCCCATCGCCGCCCGGCAACGACTGCTCGAGGCGGCGGAGGCGATCGGATTCGCGGCGGTCGGCGTCTGCGCGGCAGGTCCGAGCGGCCGTCGCGGCGAACTCGAGGCCTGGCTCGAGGCCGGCCGCCACGGCGAGATGCACTACCTCGCCGAGCACACCGAACTCCGCTGCGATCCTCGCGGACTGCTCGAAGGAGCACGCTCGATCATCGTGGTGGCGGACCGCTATCACGACGGCCGCCCCGATCGCGACGATCCCGCGGCGCCGCCGCAGGGGCGGATCGCCCGCTACGCCCGCGGCGAGGACTACCACCGCACCATCCGGCGCCGGCTTGAACGACTCGTCGCGGCGCTGGCGCCGTCGCTGCCCGGCAGTGCCTTCCGCATCTGCGTCGACACGGCACCAGTCCTCGAGCGCGAACTGGCGGCGAAGTGCGGGCTCGCCCGCATCGGCAAGCACACCCTCGCGATCTCCCGCGGACTCGGAAGCTGGACCCTGCTCGGCGAGGTGTTGACCACCGCATCGATCGCCCCCACGCCGCCCGATTCACAGGATGATCCCTGCGGCGGATGCACCCGCTGCATCGACGCCTGTCCCACCCAAGCGATCTCGCCATTCTCGATCGATGCATCGCGCTGCGTCAGCTATCTCACCATCGAGCATCGCGGCCGCATTGATCCAGCGCTGCACACGGGGATCGGCGAGTGGGTCTTCGGATGCGACGTCTGCCAGGAGGTCTGTCCGCACAACCAGCCGACGCGGCGGCAGCGACGAGGGCCGCGCGAGACGGCGCTCGAGCCGCGGCGAGCGGGCTTTCCGCTGCTGGAACTGCTCGGCTGGCGCGAGGAGGAGCGGCGCGAGGCATTCGTCACCAGCGCCTTGAAGCGGGCGAAGCTGCCTGCGATGCGAAGGAACGCGGTGATCGCCGCCACCAACGCGGTGATCGCGGGGCGGCACGCTGACGATGAACTCCGCGAACTCGCGGCGAAGATCGCCGCAATCGCTGCCGACCCCGACGAGGACCACCTCGTGCGCAGCACCGCAGCCGACTCGATCAAGCGCTTGGCTCAGCCAGCGAGCGACCCGTAGACATCGGCGAGCGTGCCCATCACCACCACGCCCAACGCAAGCACCGCCGCCGCAGTCGCAATCGTCCCAAGTGCGGCCCAGAGCCAGGCCCGCCGGCGGTCTTTGAGGCCGATCACGCCGCAGGCAAGGACCGGTGCCCCGGCCAGCAGCCCCCACCACGGATGGGCAGCAAGCATTCCGGCCACGGTGCCGAGGGCAAGTCCGGATTCGCGGCCCATCGCAGCGACGGCGTAGCCCGAGACCACGCCGCCGGCTCCGAGAATCGGGCCGACCACCAGAAGCCCGATGAGCTTCGCCGTTCGCAGCACCGAGAGAACCTGCGTCAACTCCGAACTGGTTTGGCCGCCGCTCGGGAGACTCGGGCCTGGTTGCTCACTCATCGGTTCGGCTCCGCGGGTCCCCTGCGGGTGGGAGGCCGGTGGTTGGGGAGGCTGCCAAGAGGCCTGCATTCCGGAGCAAGCATCGTTCCCTCAAGGAACTGCTCGGACGCTCACCCGAACCGCGAAGTTCGTCGCGTGCACCGATTCACCCGGAGCCCAGCGCACTCAAGCGAGAGGATCCGAGGCGGGAATCAGCGGCTGCCGGCGCCTGCCGCTCCGGCCGCCATCGCCGCCATCTCCTGCATCAGGGCAATGCCCGCGGCGTCGGCGTTGGCGAACTCGCCGTCGCGGATTCGGCTTGCAAACATGTTGAAGAAAGGGCCAACCTGCTTGGCCATGGCCTCGACCATGCCCGCCTGCAGCCCCGCCTGCGACGGGTCGATGCCCGACGCGGACAGCATGCTGTCGAAGTCGACGTACCAGAATCCGTCCTCAGCGATGAAGGTGATCTGCCCATCGCCGTAGTCGACACTCGCCTCGGCGCCGTCATCGGAGACGATGGAGGCAGAGTCGAGCCCGGGCAGGGATGCGCCGCCGATCGCGCCGCCGCCCGTGCCGAAGACTTCAAGCATCGCCTCGCGAACCGGCTCACTGGCGGTGGCCATCGCCTTGGTGGCGTTGAGCATGCGGCGACCGGTGGGCGAGGTGGCGCGGAAGGTCTGCTCGAGCGCCTCGACGCCACCGTCATTGCCGCCACCACTTTGCAGATAGGCGAGCAGCGCTGCTGCACTCGCGAAGGGGGGTCCATCGGAACCGCCGGCTGCCGCTGCCGCACCGCCGCTCGACGATCCTCGTCCCGAGGCACTTGCGTTCGAATCGAGCGATCGTCCGGCCAGCGCCGCGATGGCGGCATCGAGTTCGGCGCGGACCGCCGCAAGCGATCCGGACCCATCGGAGGGAAGCGCCGCGAGCGCATCGGCGGCGGCGGAGTACCCATCACGAGCCTCCGCAACCGCGGCATCGCGGGCGGAGACGGTGGTGTCGAAGGCGGTGCGGAGCGAGTTGCCGGAGCCGCCGTCGAGGTTGATCAGCGACTGCAGCAGATGAGCTTCTGCGGAAAGGCACTCGGCCGCGGCGAGCGCCACCGCCGCCTTGCCTTGGTCGGCGGAAAACCCGATCCACTGCGACGGGCCCTGCAGCGAGTTGCTTCCGCCCGAGGCGGCTCGCCGAGCCGCCTCGGCGGCGGCAGAGAAACCGTTGGTGGCGGCGGCACGGGCGACTGCGAAGGTCGAATCCTCGCTTGCGACCGACCTGGCGGCAGCCTCGGCGACCCTTGCGCGGAGGTCCGCGGCGGTCTGGCGAAGCTTGGCCGCCTCCGAATCGAGGCTGCTTGAGATCTCTCGGACCGCCTCCGCGGCAGCATCGGCGCCAGTGGCGGCGGCTTGCGCGGCGGCTACCTCTGCCTCGAGGTCACCGGCGACGGCGAGCGCCTCGGCCCGATCGCGGTCGCTCTCGGCCGCGTCGACGAGATATCGATTGGCTTGCTGTCGCAGGCGGGCCGACTGCGCGATCAGCGCTGCTGCCGCAACGGGGTCGGAGGCGGCCGCTTCGTGGAGCAGGTTGGAGGCGTCGAGGGTCAGGGCATCCGCCCGGCCCCGGAACTCGTCAAGGGACTTCTGGTGGCTCTCGGCATTGCGCCGCGCCGAGGTGAGTTCGGCGGCGAGTTGGCCGCTCGCAGCTGCGCGGGCGGCTCGCGCCGTCTGCTCCAGCGACGAGGTCGATTGATCGGCGGAGATGCCCGAGAACTGCGCGGCAGCCGCATCGACTTCCGCGGCGGCAACCGCCAGTTCAAGCAAGGCTGCGCGACGGAGGGCGAGCATCCGCGACTCGGCGAGCATGGACTCCGCCGCGAGCTGACCCTGATCGAGGCGGACCTCCGCCAGCATCAGTGCGGCGGCGGCGCTGCTGTTGGCCAGCGGCGCAATCCGACCGGCGATGCCGTCGAGTTGGTTCGATGCGTTGGTGCGGAGGCGGACGTACTCGGCGAGTTCCTCGACGACGTCGGCTCCGTCGGCCGGCAGCGCTGCGGAGGGTCGCGAGACCATGCTTTGCGCGTACTGGAGTCGCGCCTCGGCGATCTCGTTCCCGATTCGGTTGGCTTCGGCAACCTTGGCGTCTTCGCAGGCGGTGGCGAGGCTTGCGGCGGCGACGAGCAGCGAAAGGATTCGGCGTTGGAGCATCGTTCGGTCCGGAGTTGGTCCAGATTCGGAATCGAATCGCCGAGTGTAGCAGCGGGCGCCGGCGCCCTCAGCGGGTCGGCCCGGCCGGCGGGACGGTCCCCTCGAAGGGAACCTCGAGATCCGGCCGGAGCAGCGGGGGCTCGTAGTCGACCGGGTAGGTCGGTCGCGGCTGGTACATCGATTCGATCCACCTCAGGCTGTCGGCGAGCAGCCGCTGGTTGGCGCTGGTGAAGACCGGCTTCCAGCCCGGCACGTCGGGATGCGGGAACCGAGCCTGGGTCCGCGGCAATGCGTGCTGGATCACCAGCGAGTCGAGGGGGCGATCGAAGTCGACCAGCGGGCGTTCGGGCCAGGTGGACTGCAGAAGGATCAGCAGATTGGTGAAGCGGACCCGCTCGTCGCGGCTGTTGCGGTTGTGCAGGAAGAACCGTCCGCCTTCGAGTCCGCCGTGGCAACGGCTGGTCGCGCAGTTTCCGATGAGCCAGGCGTCGTGAACGCGTTGACGAAAGAGGTTCAGCGCGTAGGGCTCGCTCTCGACCTCGATCTGGGGATAGAGGTCGCGGGCCTTGAGTTCGAACATCAGGCGGACCAGGTCGACCGGATCGGCGCGGAACATCCGAGTCCGGCCCTCGCTGGTGGCGGGCACCGCGGGGTGCGCCGCGTACTCCTCGATCAGCGTGCGGATCGTCTCCGGCTCGATGGTGATCCTCGGCGGGCGGCGGAAGTCGATCTCGAAGACGCGAATGAGGTTGACGTCATCGGCGCTCAGGATTCGCTGTGGCAGGAGGTCCCGCAATGGAACGGTGCCGCGGGCTGGATCGGGGTCGGTCTCACCGAATCCGCCGTCGTTCTCGCCGGAGGAGGGCTGCTCGAGCGCGATTTGGGCAAGCACGGTCCGCCGCAGCCGCCGCGCATCGCCGATGTCGAAGTCCGCAAGGAGGGCGTCGAGCTCGGTCAGGCACTCCGTGTACATCCGCCGCTCGAAGAGCCAGCGACACATCGCGAGCCGCCGCACGTGATCCGCCGCCGGAATCGCTTCGCGGAAGCGCTCGTACTTGACGGCGTCGGAGTCCTCCAGCACCACCTGCAGCACCGAGTCCCGCGGGTACCAGCTGTCGATGCCCGCGATTCGCATGCGCACGCCCGCGTACTCGTCTGCAAGCACCTCACCCTGATAGGTGGTGCCGTCGCGGAGTCGCACCGTGCCTTGCTGGCCGGGAGCCGGCTCGACCAGCGGCACGATGGTGAGGATGCGAGCCTTGGGGTGGACCTCTTCCTTGCCGTTGCGTTCGATGACGATCTCGTCCGGCGACTCCCGCACGAGTCGTCCGCCGACCTCGGTGTTGCGGTCGATGATGAGATGGACGCGTTGCGGCGGCGGAGGCGGGGCGGGCTCCGGCGCTGCCGGCGGGGGCTCGCCCGCGGCGTCTCCGGTCTCGCTCGGGGGGACCGTTGGCGCCGGTGGCTCCGCATCGGATGAAGCGGGAACGGGCTCCTCCGTCGCTGCGGGCGCCGGAGGCGGGTCGTCGGCGACCGCGACTGCGACCGCGGGGAGCAGTGCCGCTGCGAGCAGCAGCCACGCCGCGGGGGCTGCGCAAGCATCGACTCGACGCTGAATTCGTGGAGCGGAAGCGAACATCGAAGCTGGGATTGTCGGCGTTGAGGACTTCGGTTGCAACGAGCGATCTCCCGCGAGCGGTCGGATCGCCGCCGCGGCGTTGGTATCGTCCGCACCTTCGCCTCCAGGAGATCCCCCATGAAACTCGGCGTCATGGCCGCCCTCTTCGCCGGCCGTTCCCTTGAGGAAGCCTTGGCCATTTGCGTGGATTCCGGGCTCGATGCGATCGAGTTGCCGGTTGGCGCCTATCCGGGCAAGCCCTTCTTCGAGCCAGACAAGGTCCTCGCCTCCGCGAAGGAGCAGCAGCGGATCAAGGCGATGATCGCCGACCACGGGCTCTCGCTCTCGGCGATTTCCTGCCACGGCAATCCCGTGCATCCCGACCCGAAGAAGGCGAAGCCGCACCACGCGGCGTTCGAGACCGCGGTCAAGCTTGCCCCGAAGCTCGGCACCGACATCGTGATCACCTTCTCGGGCTGCCCCGGCGGCGCGAAGGGCGACAAGCAGCCCAACTGGGTCACCTGCCCATGGCCTGGCGAGTTTCTTGAAGTGCTCGAGTACCAATGGGAGAAGGTGCTCGTTCCCTACTGGGCCACGCAGGCGAAGCTGGCCCATCAGCATGGCGTGCGGGTCGCGTGGGAGCCGCATCCGGGATTCTGCGTCTACAACCCCGACACCACCATCCGTCTCGCCGAGCGGGCGATGAAGGCCTCGGGCATCAAGGCCAAGCGGTCGGTCCTCGGCTGCAACTTCGATCCATCGCACTTCTTCTGGCAGGGCATCGACCCCGTGAAGGCGGTGGCGGCGATCGCGGAGGCTGGCCTGCTCTTCCATGTCCACGCCAAGGACACCGAACTCTCCAGCATCGAGGGACCGCTCAACGGCTATCTCGACGCGCGACCCTACGGCGATCTGGCGCATCGCTCCTGGAGCTTCCGCACCTGCGGCTGGGGCCACGGCCACGAGTTCTGGCGACCCTTCGTCAGCGAGCTTCGCCGGCGCGGCTACGACCACGTGCTCTCGATCGAGCACGAAGACGCCATGATGTCGATCGAGGAAGGCCTCGAACGCGCCGTGGCGTTTCTCTCGGAGGCGATGATGTTCGATCCGCCGGCGACGCCGTGGTGGCACTGATGCACGCTCGGCGAGCGCGGTTCACTCCGGAATCGGCGTGATCTCGATGTCGGCGGCGTGGGCGATGCGGGTGGTCCAACTCACCGAGGCCTTGGCGTCGACCGTGCCGGCCGCGCCGAGCGCGATGGTCCAGCGCAAGAGTCCAAGCGGCGCGTCGTCCTCGAGGTAGTCCGGGTTGGCATCGAGCGGACGGCTGAGGTCTGCGACGGTGACGGTGATCTTCTCGTTGCGCGAAACGGGACGGCGATCCCACAACTCGACCACCACCGCCCGGGGCAGGCGATTCTCGAGATCGATGCGATTCGAGAGCGAGGTCTGCCGACCGCCCCCGAAGAGCCCGGTCGTGGTGGTGTTGCGGATGGTCGGCTGCTTCACGATCTCGAGCCGAGGCTCCGGTCCGAGGAAGACCTCGAAGCGGCCCCGACCGGCCACCGCGGGAATGCTGGTCTCACCCACGTAGTCTCCTGCCACGAAGATCGAGGCGTCGCCGGGAAGCAGGACCAGGTCGGTGGTGTTCTCGAGGGTTGCCCGCAGCGAGGTCTGAGCGCCGGTGATCGGTCGGCTCACGAACACCAGCTTGGGCTTGCCGTCGATCGAGTCGATGCGAAGCCGCTGCGTCTGCTCGGCATCGCTTGGCACCGAGACCGTGCGCGGAAGGCGGTAGGCGACGGCGAGCCCGCTGTCGAAGGCCACCGCCGCGAAGTCGGCGTCACCCAGGAACCCGCCGGTACCTCCACCGCCGCCGCCGAAGCCGCCGGGAGCCATCGGACGTCCGGCCTCGAACGCCAGCCGATCGACGCCGAGCTTCGTGGACTTCTCGGCATCGACCAGACCGCGAGCGGGGATCGGGACGAAGACATCGAGGTAGACCGGATCAATCGAGGGCGGCGCGGTCGGCGCCGAGGGATCGGCGGTCGAGAGCTCCAGCGCCACCTCCGTCCAGTCCTCGCCGGTCGACTGGGTCACCAGCGCGTCGTACTCGATGTCGCTGCGGCTCCCGACCACGTCGGTGCGAATGCGGTAGGCCGGCTCCCAACGGGCGTTGCCGACGCGGTAGAGCAGATCGATCGTCGCGGTTCCGCCCTCGGGCGAGGCGACCATCACGTCCTGCACCATTCTCGAGCCCGCGCGGCTGCCGATCGCCTGCCGCTCGCGCTCGAGGACCGACTTGGCGCGGCGTCGCTCGACGAGCACCGCGGCCAGTTCACGCTTGCGGAGCAGCAGCGAGGTGCGGCGCTCGGCGAGAAACTGGATCTGTTCGGCGACCTCGTCGAGGTCGAGGGCCTCGCCGCCCGCCGCGGCAGCGGCACGCTCGCCGGCCTTCGCGGCGATGGCGTCGAGGAAGACCCACTCGCCCTCGAGCACCTTGACGTCGTCTTCGAGTGCGGCGATCTCGAGGGCGATCGCCTCGATGCGGGCGTCGAGCTCGCCGGCGCGGCCCTTGGCCTCGGGGTCTGCGACCGGCACCTCCCGCACCACCACTTCGATCACCTTCGCACCCTCGGAGATCCTCGCCTGCACGGTGTCGGGGTCGAGGCTTGCCGCGGAAGCATCGAGGAATCGAACCACGCTGAGGCCGGCGGGAATGTCGAGTTCGACGCGACGCGTGATCGCCGCTTCGCTCTGATAGACGGTGACCGCCACGATCCGCGACTCGACGACCACGGGATCGCCGACGTCGAAGGACTCCTGGGCGGCGAGCGCGGGGGACACGAGGGCCGACGCCGAAAGGGCGAGGCCGACGACGAGGGGTGGCATGTTCACGATCGGGCTCCGATGCGCCGCGTCTCGGCGGCGGCCTGGTTCACCGTTCAGTCGCGACGGATTCGTCTCAGAGATCCTGCAGGGCGCCGCGAGTGCCGCTGCGCCGCAGCACTTCCGCCACGCGCTCTCGGTTCGGCAGTTCGCTTTGCTCGACGTTGGCGATGAGTTCCCGCATCTGCAGGTCCTTGGCGAGGTAGCGTCGTGCGACTTCTGCGACCGCGTTGGGCTTGAGATCCTCGAGGAAGTCGATGCCCTCCCGGTAGAGCATGTGCGAGGCGAGGCGGTTGGCCTGCATCCAGTTGAGATAGCTCGCGGGCATCTGCTTCCAGATGCGATCGCCCGCGGTCTGGCGCAGGATCGGCGGAAGGTGGTCGACGACGAGCGACTTGGCCCGTTCGCGATCGGCCTCCGGCCACGACGGGATCGCGCTGGCGATCGCGGCGGCGGCGGCATTGGCCACCTGGCTCAGGCGGGTGCTGATCATCGGCAGCGAGGTGCCGGTGCGGCGGCGACCTTCCTGCATGAGCAGCAAGGCCTCGGCCCGCGCCAGTTCGCGAAGGGTCGCGAGCACCTGCCCGACGAACTCCTTCTTGATGGCGAGGAACTCCTTCTCGTCGAGCACCATGCAGGCGCAGATCTCGAAGCTCGAGGTGATCACGCCGCACTTGTTGGCGGAGCTGTCCTTGACGATCAGCACGCCGTGCTCGGAGAGCCGCTCGCGAGCGGCGGGGGTCAGGAAGAGGTTGGCGCCCTCGACGATGAGGCGGCTCGACGGGGTGCCGTCGGCGGAGAGGAACTCCCGCCAGTTGCCTTCATGGATCGTGGCAGGCCGTCCGCCCGCCGGCACGAAGGCGTCGGCCCGCACCCGATTGTGCATGGTGTTGCGGAGCTGGGCACCGTCGGGCTCGCGCACGCTCGCGACGCGGCCGCGAGGGCCGAGCTTGGCGCGGTTGAACTCGGCGATGGGCAGGCTCAGGTCCACCAGCCGCAGCAGCTCGGCATGGTCGAGGCCGTCGGGGTCCTCTCCGCAGCCGCTGCCGTCGGCGATGCCCACGATGCGGGCGCTGGTGCCGTGGTCGCGGTGCAGGATCTTGATCATGTTGCCGGCGACGTCGCCGTCGGGCCCGCCGGTGATCTTCACCGAGAACGGGGCGGCCTTGGGATCGACGCCGATCGCCTCGAGCATGACCTCGAGGAAGACGTTGACGCCCTCGCTGGTCACCCCGTAGACCTTGTGGTTGATGCCTGCGCCGGGCTTGCTGCTCATGAAGGCGGTGGGCATGGGATAGCCGCGGAACCGCGATCGGTCGACGATCCACTCGATGTGCTGCGGGGTGATGTTCTCGTCGGGCCCGAGGTAGACGAGCTCCTCGCGACCGAGGCGATCGACGACCTGGGAGCGGGTCTCCGGTTCGGGAGTGATGAGATCGAGCAGCGAATCGACGAAGCACTTGACGCTGCGGGTGATCTCGGCGCCCGACTCGATCAGCACCGCGGCCTTGGCGCCGCCTTCGGGGATGTCCTTGTTCTTGAGCTGCTGGGCGAAGGCGAGCCCGTACGCCTCGTTGTAGAGCCGCTCGGCTTCCCGCGCATGCTGCGCCTCGCTGTCGGGCCGGATCACCCGCAAGCCGCCGCGGGCGATGTCCTGAAAGCGGACGTGGAAGCCCGCGCAGCCGCGACCGTGAACGAAGAAGACGCCGTACGGGAGATCGGGGCGGTCTTCGGTCTGCAGGAGCCGCGGATCGAGTCGCATGGAGAGACCGAATCGCCGAGGCAGGAAGAAGTTGGTCCGCAGCACCGCGCCGGCGGCCCGAACCAGTTCCAGCATCACCGAGCGATCGGGATCGACGCTGATGCCGTCGGCGATCTTCTGCCGCAGCGCCTCGAGCCCGGCGTTGAACTTCGACTCCTCCATCGGCGCGGCGGGATCGAAGCGGGCCACCAGCAGATCGATCAGCTCGATGGTGGTGGAGAAGTTCTGCTCGAGGGCCTGCTGGATCCGCTCGCGGGTGTACGCGAAGCGGTTCTGGCCCACGAGCAGCTGGTGCAGGAGCTGCGAGAAGGCCAGCAGCATCTCGGCCCGTGCCACATCGAGGCCCGGGTGGCGGGAGGCGATGTCGAGGCAGCGGAAGTCGACCCACTTGATCCGCAGCAGATCCGCCTTGACCCGTCGCCAGAGATCGCTCTCCGGATCGATGGGGCCGCCGTCGGGGCCCTGAAGCACGTAGCCCACGAAGGTCACCGAACCGAACGGCGGGTCGGCCACGATGTCGAGATAGGCCCGCTCGATGCCGATCCGGTGCCTGGCGAGCAGGCTCGCGGTCCGCTCCAGCATGGTGCGGGTGCGAGCGTTGGCGATGGTGATGCTCACCCGCGTGAGGTTGGGATCGAGTTCGGGCTCGAGCTCGACCTCGGCGCCGTCGAGGCCCGAGACCTTCATGAACATCGCATGGTGCTTGCAGATTCGCAGCGGCGTGAGCGTGCTCACGTACTCGGCGGCGCAGCCCTTGAAGTAGGCGCGGATGTCCTCCTCGCACCAGGAGGGGTCCTGAGCGCGGGCGAACTCGATGGTCTCGCGCAGCTTCTCGGCCTGACGGGGATCGGCAGGGTCGAAGGGATCCCGGTCGCCGAACACGAAGGTGTCGAGGACCAGTTCGCCGTCGAGGGTGGTGTGGATCTTCGCGGCCCGCAGCGATCGATCGAGCGGCAGCGAGCCGACGAGTTCGGCGAGCACGCCGGGGTAGTTCTTGGGACGCAGGAAGGTCCACTCGTTGCCGTCCTCGCTTCGCAGCGAGAGCTCGAGCGGTCGACCGGAGGCGCGAGCGGCGATGATGGCGCGTAGGTGCGAGAGCTGCGTCGCCGCGTCGGTGTCCTGGAAGTACATCGACGGCATCTGCTGCAGGAACCACGGCACCGCCTGTTCGGCGGTGTCGCGAAAGCTGCGAACGAGGTCGTCAATGACCGCGGAGGGATTGGCGGGGGCGCCGCTGTCGGAGGTGGAGGGGACCGTGGACATGGGTCTCATTGGTGCGGGGATCGGTTCGACGCGACGAAGGGGTCTATGGAAGCCGCTCGGAGGAGGCGGGTCGATCGGGAACCTTGGATATCCTGATCGATTCGCCGCCGGGGCGGAAACCCATGATCACGATTTCGATCGGCAACTTCGAGGGTGTGCATCGAGGCCATGCGGCGCTTCTGTCCGCAGCGAGGCAGGTCGCCGATGCCGCCGGACCCGGCGGCCAGGTGGTCGCGGTCACCTTCGACCCGCTTCCCGCCGAGGTGCTGCGTCCGGGAACATCCCTTCCCAGACTCTGCGAAGGGCAGGAAAAGGCCGCGCGGCTGCGGGCGTCCGGTGCCGACGAGGTCCTGACGCTGCCCACCTCGCCCGGCCTGCTCGCGCTCGATCCGGCAGCTTTCGTGGCGAGGCTCCGTGAGCAGGTCGCCTTCGAGGCGGTGGTCGAAGGACCGGACTTCCGTTTTGGGAGGGGACGGGGAGGCGATATCGCCACCCTGACCGAACTGGGACGGGCGCTCGGATTCACCACTGCGGTCGTGCCCGAAGTCGAGGTCTCGCTCCCATCCGGGCCGCGGGTCGCTGCGCGGAGTTCTCTCGTTCGGCGCCTGCTCCGGCTTGGCCGGGTGTTCGACGCATCGGTGGTCCTCGGGAGACCCTACGAACTGGGTGGCCTGGTGGTGCCCGGTGATCGGCAGGGGCGAATGCTCGGCTGCCCGACCGCGAACCTCGACCACGGCCGACTGCTGCTTCCCGGAGACGGGGTCTACGCGGGCCACGCCCTCCTGCCCGACGGTCGTCGTTGTCGGGCTGCGATCAGCGTCGGCTGCAAGCCCACCTTCGAACCCACACCGCCGCGGTGCGAGGTGCATCTGCTCGGCATCGACCTGCCCCTCGACCACTACGGCTGGCCGCTGCGGGTGCAGGTCGAACGATGGATTCGCGGGCAACTCGCCTTTCCGGCGGTCGAGCCGCTCATCGAGCAAATGCAGCGAGACCTCGCGGCAGTCGATCGAATCCTGGAACTGGTCGAGCGTGAACCGAGTCTGGAGGCTGCGTGAGCGAGTACCGATCCACCACCGATCGAAGCGGCCTTGCAGCCCGGCTGCGGCAATGCCGCCGCGGGGTCGCCCTCTCCCATGCCAAGCCAGATGGGGATGCGATCGGCTCGTGTCTCGCGATGCGTCGCCTGCTCGCGCGATTCGGGGCTGACGTCGAGGTCTGGCTGATCGGTCCGGTGGAGTCTGCACTACGAGGGGTGGGTGCGGATGATCCGATTCGAACCATTGATCCCAAGGCCCCGTTCGATGCCGGCGAACTCGACGAGTTCGACACCATCCTCGTGGTCGATACCGGGACCTTCGGACAGGTCGAGCCGCTTGCCGAAGCCCTCGCCGCTCGACGGGACCGCATCGTCGGGATCGACCATCACGCCCGCGGCGACGAATCGCTGGCGGCAGTGCGCCTCGTCGACACCTCCGCTGCGGCAACCACCGAGATCATCGCGGGGCTCGCCGAGGAGTTCGAGGTTTCCCTCGCACCCGCGGGACGCGGCAGCGTGGGGGAGGCGATCTTCGTCGGCCTCGCCACCGACACCGGGTGGTTCCGATTCCCTTCGGCGGGCCCGCGGCAGTTCGCGCTGGCTGCGGACCTGCTCGGGTCGGGGGTCGAGAAGGACCGCCTCTACGCCATGCTCGAGCAGCAGGGCCGTCCCCAGCGGCTCGCCCTGCTCGGTCGCGCGCTGAGTTCGCTCGAGGTGCTGCCGTGGCGCGGCGATGCCTCGAAGGGAATGGCGGTGATGTGCCTCTCCTCCGAGGACTTCCGCGAGACCGGCGGCGTCTCCACCGACACCGGAGGCCTGGTGAACGAACCGCTTGCGGTCGCCGGGGTGGTGGCCGCGGTGCTGCTCTCCGAGCCGGAAGCGGGCCTCGTACGAATGAGCTTCCGATCGGCTGGCGCCGATGCCTTGCCGCCCGGAGAGGCCGAGTGCGGCGGCGCTGCGATCGACGTCAATCGACTCGCGGCGCAGTTCGGTGGCGGGGGGCATGTCGCCGCCGCGGGAGCCCGTCGGCGGGGATCGCTGGCCGAGGTCGCGGCGGAGGTCCGCGCCGCGATCGTCGCGGCGAAGTGAGCCTCAGGTGGCGGCGGCTTCGCTTGCCGGTGCTTCCGGCGTCGGTTCGCCGTCGCCGTCCGACTCGGCAGCGGCCTCTTCCGCGGCTGCATCGACGGGAGCCACGGTGTATCCGAGCCCGGTGATCGCAGACTCGATCTCGGGAGTCACGCTCGCGTCGACGATCGAGACGGTGGCGGTGCTGGTCTCGAAGACCACCGAACAGGCGACCACGCCCTTCAGCCCGGCGAGCTTTTCTTCAACACCGGCGGCGCAACCGCCGCAGTGCATGCCGTCGACCCGGTAGGCCACGGTCCTGGCGTTGGCGATCTCCTCGGCGGAGTAGGTCGGTGCAGCGGGGGCGGTGCTCGCGACCTCGCCTCGTTCACATCCGGCAAGCGCGGCGAGGAGGGTGACGGCGAGCGGAACAAGGCGGTTCATGCGGTGGACTCCGGTTCGTTCGACAAGGTCGTGCAGCGGGCGATGCTAGCCCGTTCGCCCTGTCGGCGGTTCAGGTTCGCAGCAGTTGGGCCTTGCGGAAGGAACCGCCCACCACCGCTGCGGCCGGAGCCTGCAGCCAGTCCTCGAGCAGCCCTGCGTAGATCGAACGGAAGTCGACCCGGTACTTGAGATCGCCGTCGTCGAGGTCCTCGAGCGAAGGATGGTCGCCGAGCACGCCCTGCCGCAGCCCGGTCCCGAGCAGGAACATCGGGGCGGCGGCGCCGTGGTCGGTGCCGCCGGAGGCGTTCTGCTTGACGCGGCGACCGAACTCGCTGAAGACCATGGTCACAACGCGTCCGTCGTTGCCTTGCCGAGCGAGATCGGACTGGAATGCCCGCAGCGACTCGGCGACCTGCCGCAGCAGGTTGCCGTGATTGCGGTCCTGTCCCGCGTGGGTGTCGAAGCCGCCGAGGGTCACGTAGTACACCCGGGTGCGCAGGCCGTCGCGGATCATCGCGGCGACGACCTGGAGTTGCCGTGCGAGATTCCCCTGCGGATAGCGAACCAGCGGTTCCTTGGCGACGGCGGCGCGGATGCGATCGCTGCTCACCTGCGCGTCGAGCGAGGTGCGGGTCAGGAAGGCCAGTTGCGAGTCCTCGTCAACGCCCGCAAGTTCGCCGCGGCGTGCGACTTCCTGGTACTTCGCTGCGAGCAGCGGGTGAAGATCCTCGCCGCTCCAGCGGAAGAGCTCCTCGCTCTCGAAGGTGATCGGCTTGGTGGAGTCGCCGATCATCGCCAGCGGCGCTTCGCGCCCGATCGCGACGCCGGCCTCGGGCTCGGGCCGTCCCGAACAGGTGTTGTCGAAGTAGCGGCCGATCCAACCGCCGCGTCCGGGTCCGTCTGGCGAGGCGCTGTGCCAGATGTCCATCGAGGCGAAGTGGCTGCGATTGGGGTTGGGGTAGCCGACGCCCTGCACGATGGTGAGGCGTCCCTCGTCGAAGAGATCCTTGAGGGGCGCGAGGTTGGGGTGCAGGCCGAGACCGTCGCTGCCATCGAGAGCCAGCGCACCTCCGTTGGCACCGGGCCGCGGGATGGCGAGGGTCGGTCGGGCTCGGTAGTAGGCGTCGGCGCCGTAAGGCACCACGGTGTTCAGCCCGTCGTTGCCGCCACCGAGCTGCACCACCACGAGCACGCGGCCCTCGTCGATCCCGGCCCGTTCGGCGACGAGGGAGCCTTCCGGCAGCATCGAGGCTCCGGCGGAACGCTGCACGAACCACGGCACCGTCGCCGAGAGCGACGCGAGCGCCACGCCTTGGCGGATGAACCGGCGGCGGGAGTAGGGCAGCGGATCTCGGGTGAGGTCAGGGGTGCTGTCGAGGTCGAAGCGGCCGGCCATGGTGGGGATCCTCCTGACGAACGTCGTGATCGATCAGGCGAGTTGATACTCGGGCATTGCGGTGATGAGACAGAGCAGGGCAAGGGTACGGTCGTGGTCGATGCGGTTGCCGGTGGCGGCGACGAGTTCGCGCACCGCCTCGATCCGCTCGGGCCGCGGTTCGCCGCCGAGGCAGAATCGCAGCAGCCGCTCTGCGATCGCCGCGGCTTCGTCGCTGGTGCCGCCGACCCCGGCGAGTGCGTCGGTCAGCGCCCGTGGGTCGTAGTCGGCGCCGTCGGCAGCCACGCCGAGTCCGGTCGGGGCGCGGCCGGTGACGAGGTAGACCAGGAGATTCTGGCGCACGAAGAGAGTGCTGGTGTTGATCCAGGTTCGACCGCCCGGCCAGCCCTTGACGGTGGGAGGCTGGAAGAGCGACTGCCCCATGAGATCGCCCGCCGAGAGCAGCACGCTCAGCGGACGCACCGGCAGCTGCAGCGAGCGGATCGAACTGACCATCAAGTCGTAGGGACCCTTGACCACCGCGTTGGCGTTCTCGGGGGCGTAGAAATGCCGGCTGGAGAAGAGTTCGCGGAGTGCCGGTCGCAACTGGTAGTCGTGGCGCCGCAGTGACGCGGCGAGGGTGCGGACCGCGGCCTTCGCTTCGGCCGACGGCGGACCGGGCAGGTCGTTGACGAAGTGGCGGTAGAGCTTGAGGGCGATGAACTCGCTGCAGACCTGCTGAGCGAGCAGCAGTTCGACGAGGCTCTCGCCGTCGAAGGGACCGGTGCGGCCGAGGATGGTCTTCGCCGCGGGATCGTGCGCCGGCCGCGCGAAGCGGAATTCGTTGTCCTCGACGCCGTAGCCGGTGAGGGCTCGCGCCGCCTGCTTGATGTCCTCCTCGGAGTAGCCGTTGCCCTCGCCGAGGGTGAAGAGCTCCATGAGCTCGCGGGCGAGGTTCTCGTTGGGCGAGCGGCGGACGTTGCGATCGTTGTTGAGGTACTTGAGCATCGCGGGATCGCGCACGATCCCGCGGGCGAGGGTGGCGAAGCTGCCGGCGGCATGGCGGCGGAAGAACTGGTTCTGCTGGAAGAGCAGCCAGCTGTCCTCGATCTCGCGGTAGCCGGTCGCGAAGTGCCCGTGCCAGAAGAGGGTCAGCCGCTCCTGCAGCGGGCGGCCGGTCTCGATCATGCGGGTGATCCACCACTTCCGCAGCGCGTCGAGCTGTTGGCGGTCCTCGCGCTGCCGGGCCTGCCGTTCCTGCTGCACCTGATCGAGATAGACCTGATCGTTGTCGCGGCGGGCGCGTTGGATCTCGCGTCGCTCCGACTCGCTCGGGGGCCGCATGATGTCGCGATCGAAGAGGTCGCCCTCGACGGGCGCCTCGGGGATCTCGTCCCACTCGACCAGATAGTCGACGGCGCCATCAAGTCCGAGGCCTTCGATCGCCCGCACCTGCTCGGGCGTTCCGCCGAAGCCGGCGCGGAAGAGCAGGTGGCGTGCCTCCCAGAATCCGAAGTCGCGAGCGGGCAACGGTCGGAGTGGGTCGGCGGAAGCGCTCATGAGTTGGTTCTTCGGTCCAAGGTTCTCACCGGCAT